>JAGCZA010000138.1 GCA_017960525.1 Prevotella sp. | reverse complement strand
GTGGCGGGGAAATACTCGGCGAGGAGGGCGTAGAGGTCGGGGTCGAACTGCTGGAGTTCCTCGCGGGTGTTGCACCAGTTGTGCTTGCCGTCGGTGTGGGGCATTTCGGCATTGACGTTGAACCAGTCCTGTACGGCTTCGGCGAAATATTCCTCCTTGTCGGTGATGCGGTAGGTGCCGTCGAGGATGCCGCTGGCCTTTGCCCGCTCGTAGCACTGGCGCAGACGCGAGTCGAAGTCGGGCACGGCGAGCATCAGGCCGATAAGGTGGATGGAGTGGGCGAACTCGTGGATGAGGATGTCCTCGGCGTGGTATTTGTCAATCTGGTAGGCGAGGATATTTTCTTCGGCGCAACTGGTGAGCGGCAGTTCCAGGTCGCCTCCCAGTCCGCGTGCCCGCAAGTCCCAATTGAGCGTAGTGTCGGTTGCCAGATGTCGATGCTCTGGGATGTCGGTAGTACCCTCATAGCGGGCCATAATGGCCACACGGGTGCCGCGTGCCACCATCGAGTCGAGTACAGCTTTTGGCAGCATTGAGGTCATAGCGTAGAGCGTGCGGTGGGCGGCTGTGAAGGCCGAGTCAGGCACGCGCCAAGAAGAGATGAGCGGCAGGCCGTTCACGTCGACATATTTCGTGTAGAATGGGTCAAACTGGAGCGAGTCGGGTGGCGCGGTGACGATACATTCGGGAATGTCAAGCACTTCTTCTGGAGCGTCAGGCGCTGGAGCCGGTGTTTGCCTGCAAGCGGCAAGAGTTAATAAAGTGATAAATGAAAAGTGGAGTGTGAAGAGTGAGAGATTGACTTTCATAGTTGTAAGTTTGGTTTTTGTCATTTCGATGTGGCAAAGGTACGAAAAATTTGGAAATTATATAATTATAAAATTCAAAAAAACATCTGAGGCGAGATATTTTTGGTTTTTCACTTCCGTTTCTGCTTGTTTTTTTGTAATTTTGCGCACGAAAAACTCAATTAACACTTATCAATTCATAATTCAAACATTCAGTTATGGAATTTCTGACAAACGACAAGCTGGTCATCGTCGGTGCTGCCGGCATGATTGGCTCAAACATGGCTCAGTGTGCCCTGATGATGGGCCTTACCCGCAATCTTTGCCTCTACGACGTGTTTTCACCTGAGGGCGTTGCCGAGGAATTGCGTCAGAGCGGCTTCGACGAGGCTACCATCACCGCCACCACCGATGCCGAGGAGGCTTTCCGTGGTGCCAAGTACATCATTTCTTCTGGCGGTGCTCCCCGCAAGGAGGGCATGACTCGCGAAGACCTGCTGGCAGGCAACTGCAAGATAGCTGAAGAACTGGGTATGAACATCAAGAAGTTCTGCCCCGACGTGAAGCACGTGGTCATTATCTTCAACCCTGCCGACCTCACAGGTCTCGTCACCCTGCTCTATAGCGGCCTGAAGCCTGGACAGGTGACCACGCTGGCCGGTCTCGACACCACCCGCCTGCAGAGCGCCCTGGCCAAGAAGTTTGGCGTGCTCCAGAGCGAAATCAAGGGTTGCGCCACATACGGCGGACACGGCGAGCAGATGGCCGTCTTCGGCAGCCACGTGACCATCAAGGACCGCAAACTGACCGACATCATCGGCACCGCTGAGTTCCCCGCCGAGGAGTGGGAGCAGATGAAGACCGACGTGACCAAGGGCGGAGCCGCCATCATCAAGCTGCGCGGCCGCAGCTCGTTCCAGAGCCCCTCGTACCTCTCAGTTGAAATGATTCGCGCCGCTATGGGCGGAGAGCCGTTCCGCTTCCCCGTCGGCACCTACGTGAAAACCGACAAGTACGACCACATCATGATGGCCATGAAGACCACCCTCGACAAGGATGGCGCCAAGTTCGAGGTGCCTCAGGGTACTGCTGAGGAGAACGCCAAGCTCGACCAGAGCTATGAGCACCTCTGCAAGATGCGCGACGAACTGGTGACGCTCAACATCGTGCCAGCCATCGACAAGTGGAGCGAACTGAACCCCAACCTGTAAGCCCTTTTGGCGTAACACAAATCGAATGGGAGGTGGACATTCATCTGAAATGTCCACCTTTCATATATTATTCCCACGACTGGATAAATGAGTAGTGGTAGGGCTTATTGCCGTCGATTGTGTATTGCGGGAGTGTGCGTGCTCCCTATGTGTCGACACCACCTACGCCATGAACGTTAAGATCGATGTTCAGATTGACGAACTGTCCACACTTAATCTCGTATGGATGATCAGCTTTTTCAAGGTCTTCCTCGTTGTAATCCCAGGCACGGATGCAGAGGGGCTGGCAGCCGTCGACGCGTAAAGTTGAGGGTTGAGAGTCTTCAAGCGAAGCGTCTGCTGACGCTGCCGAGCGGAGAGTGAGCACGAACTGCTCTTTAGCCACCACGAAACCTTTCTTTGCCCAAGGCTTGTCCTCTTTCAGACGAGCATAGACGTTCATCAGGCGTTCACCACAGATGGTGACGGTATCGCAAATGATGTCGTACTCGCTGGAGTAGGTGAAGAAGTCGTGGTTGATGATGCGGAGACGACCATTCTCCAACTTGAAGCTGAGAGGCTGATAGATGTATTGCACCTCATAGTAATGCGGATGCGGCTTGCGATCAGGGGCGATGAGGCCGTTGTAACCTTCTTTGCCTCCTTTTCGAGTTTGTCGGGCGTTAGATATCCGTCATCGTAGATGTCGCTCTGGCTGCGGTCGGTGTCACAGAGATTATAAACATTAATATGGGGACAACAAAACAATTCTCAAGTTGTTACGTTATTACTTTGAATCAAATAATGGAAAACTTTAGTTGAACAGCACTAATATGAGTGGATAGACCCAGACATAGAATGACATAAAAGATGCGTTGACTTTTTGATTCTTGTATTCTGAATTTCGCCAAAATAAGACTCCCAAGATGAAAGAAGTTGATGCTCGCGTTTAGGCGCGGGCTGAAACTTGTATTTGGGAGAAAGGCGTTTGGCGATGCCGAGAATACGGATACACAGAATCAGGCTCGTGCCTTCTTTATGTCCTGCAATTTCAGAAGGAACAACAATTTACAATAACAGGTTAAGACATGGAACAGAAATACAACACTTCGGTACTGGAAACGGAACTGGCAAGGCTCCAGGATTACTGTAAGCGTGAGGGCGAGTTGGTCGTCTATAACAAGGGTGAGCAGTTAGAGCGTGAGGGCGAGCGGGCGTGCTGGTTCGCATTTGTCGAGAGCGGATGCTTCAAGTACCTGACGCATGGCATCAGCGATGGCAAGGAGCATATCACGTGGTTCTCCTTTGAGGGCGAGTTTGTGGCCGACTATCCGAGTGCGCTTTCTGGCAGTCTGTCGCAGGCCACTATCGAGGCGATGATGCCCAGCCGTGTGTGGAGAGTCAGCGGCGAAAACCTGAAGTGTTTTTTCACCCAAGACACCGACACGTTGGAGATGCGTGCTGTCATTGGCGAACACATGCTGAGACAGTTCAAGGCCCGCTATCAGGACTTCCACCGCGCCACGCCCCGTGAGCGTTACGAATTGTTGATGAGGCGCTGCCCTGGCATTGTCAACGAGTTGCCGCTCAACGCCATTGCCTCTTTCCTCAACGTCACGCCCAAGACTATCTCGATGCTGCGCCGCCAAATCACCTTTGATAAATAACAGGCAATCCCTTTACCAAAGTAAAGACTTTTGCCCTCGGCACCAACTTTTCTGGTTTTGCCGAGGGCATTATGCGTTGAAATGTTTACCTTTGCACCCGTGAGTCTTTTCCTATAAAGGCTCTCTCGTTTTTGTGGCAGATCCCGTCGTGATGACGGGGTCTGTTTATTTTACTTTCCAGACGTTCAGGCAGATGGTGCCGGGGTCGCTGGATGGGGCAGGGGCACAGAGGAAAAGGGAGTTGTTGAGCCAGGCGTAGGGGCTGTCTTCGGGGGCCTCAAACTGAGGGGCGGTCCTGAAGTAGAACGAGGGACGGCCCTGCTCGTCGGTGCCGCCAGTGATGAGGCCACGGTTGCGAATGTGGATGTAGACGCCGTCGTGGGTCTTGATGCTGTAGATGGCCTCCACCTCGGTGCGGCCACCCTTCGCCAGTTGCCAGTCGGCCCCGCCGTTGAGGATGGTGCCGTGCAGTTGCGGCCCCTCGAAGGTGCCGCCCGTAATGGGTATCACCGTGCGGCGGCCGTGGGGCGTCTCGCCTACGGTGTAAGGCTTGTCGAGCGTGACTTTCAACTGCATAACGAACTGGGTCTGCGGGCCTTCAGGCTCCTGGGCAAGTGCGGGAAGGGTGAAGACGAGCAGGAAAAGGAACAGAAACGATGTGGTGTGTTTCATTTTGCTATTCTGATGACTGGGGCGATGTTATTGACAGGCTGGGGCAGCTGTACCTCTAAGCCTTCTGTTGTCTGTGTGGCTTTCAGTTTTCCATAGCCGAGCAGGTGGACGCTGCTGATGCGCTTCTTCAGGTCGGTGTTGCCCTTGGCCAGGCTCTTCACCACCATACGTCCGTCCTTGGGCCAGTGCATAGCCGTGACGTAGAGGTACTTGGCGGACTGGTTGAAGCGGATGTCCTCGGCGCTCATCTTGTTGTACATATCGTCGTTGAAGCCCTGGGCGTTGATTTTGATGTCGCTGTCGGCAATGGGGCCTTCGCCAAACTTCACCCACGGGCGAGTGCCAAAAATGCTCTCGCCGTTCTGCTTCATCCACGCCTCCAGGTCGTCGAGGATGGCGGCCTCCTTCTCGTCGTAGGTGCCGTCGGCGCGCAGGGGTACGGAGAGCAGCAGGCAGCCGTTCTTCGAGACCACATCGACCAACTCGCGCACCACGAAGGCCGCACTCTTGTAGCGGTTCTTCTCGTAGATGCTGGTGTTGTAGTGCCATCCGCCGATGCAGTTGCACGTTTGCCAGGGCTGGTCGGCCAGATGGTTGGGGGCGCCGCGCTCCACGTCCCAGGTGAGGGCCTTCTTCTGCTCGTCGTTGAGAATCTTGCCGAAGACCACGCCTCGGGGGTTCTTATTATAGAGGTGGGTGGCAATCTTCAGTCCGGCGTCGCTCAGGGGGAAGAAGGGCAGTACGGTGACGTCGAAGTAGATGAGGTCGGGATTGTAGCGGTTGATGGCATCGAGCGTGCGGTCGTAGAAGTTGGTGACAAACTCCTGACTGGGCGGACAGGCGCCGTGGCTCCAGTCCCACTGCCCGTGGCAGGCACCGTTGTCCCACGAGCCTTTGCTCAGGGGGTGGCGCTGCTGGTAGAGCATCTGCGGGTCGAGGCCTTCCCACCATTTGCCCTTGCCGTCCTCCTTGGTCAGTGTGCCGTCGTAGTAGATGCCGGCCTTCGGGCCTTCCAGGTCCCAGCGCTGCGACGGCTCGTACCAGTTCCAGGCGTGGTCGGCGTGGAACGAGATGCCTAACGGCAGGCCTGCCTTCTTGGCGGCAGCGGCCCATTCGGCCAGGATGTCGCGCTTGGGGCCAATGTTCTTCGAGTTCCAGGGCTGGTACTTGGAGTCCCAGAGGTCGAAGTTGTCGTGGTGGTTGCCAAGGACGAAGAAGTACTGTGCGCCCAACTTCTTGTAGCGGGCCAGCAGGCTGTCGGGCTGCCAGCGCTCGGCACGGAAGAGGGGCAGGATGTCCTTGAAGCCGAACTCAGAGGGGTGGCCGTAGTGCGCCACGTGGTGCTTGTACTTGCCGTTGCCCTCCATATACATTTCGCGGGCCATCCAGTCGCCGGAGCCTTCCACGCACTGAGGGCCCCAGTGTGCCCAGATGCCGAACTTGGCGTTGCGGAACCATTCCGGCGTCTGGTGGGTCTTCAGCGACTCCCACGTGGGTTCATACTTGCCCTTGAGCATCGGCTCGTGCTGCTCCGACACGGGAATCCGCCATTCGGTCTGCGCCTGCGCACAAAGTGCAAAGGCCAGCAGGCACAGGGTTGTTGCAAATGTCTTCATTGATGTTGTTGTTTTAGGTGTAGATACTGCTATTACTGCTCGAAGCACCACCAGTCGAAGTTGAACAGTTTGGCGCCCTTGTTGCCAACGAAGGCGAAGTAGACATCGTGCTTGCCTGTGGCCTGCGCCACCTTTGCCCGCACGGTCTGCCACTTCTCCCATCCGCCGGTATGGGGCACTTCGGCCACGGCTACAGGCTGAGCACCCAGGCTGTCGAGGCGTACCTCAATCCGGCCCCCTTGCAGGGCCGAGGCGGCGCTGGCCGTGAACGAAGCGGCTCCTTGTGTGCCGAAGTCCACCTCGCGCACCTTGATGTAGTCGCCGTTCTGGATATCGCTCACGAAGACACCCGTCTGGTCGTTCTGCTCGGTCTTCACGCCCACGCTCCAGGCAATGGTCTCGGCCTCCTGCCGCTGGTAGGGATTGAGCGTGCCGATGGGGCTGACACCCTCGTCGGTGTGGTGGATGGTGGGGATGGAGCCGTCGGCATTGTAGGTGAACTCCTCCACGGCGGCACTACGTCCGAAGCCGCCACCGCCAGGCAGTTTGCCCGTGTGGTAGAAGAAGTAGGAGTGCCCTTTGAAATCGACTACGCCGCAATGGTTGGTAAATGACTTGGTGTCCTCCAGTGGCATAATCTGCCCGGCGTAGGTCCAAGGGCCGGTGGGCGACGGTGCCGTACTGTAGCTGATATGCTCGGGCACGCCTCCGGCGGCATAGAGCAGATAGTAGAGTTGCTGCGCCTTCTTGGCGGGCTTGCCCTTCTTGGTCAGCGGGAAGAAACTGCGCTTCATCAGCCACGGGCCTTCCACATAACTGTCCTTGTACTGCTTGTCTTTCTCGCGTTCTTTCATAGAGGGCGAGCCGAAAGCCTCTTCGGTCATAGGCAGCATACCCAGTTCGCCGGAGTAGGAAATCATATCCTCGTTGAGTTTCAGATAGTAGACACGGGGATTGCCCCACATCAGCCAGGCCTGGCCGTCGTCGTCAATCATCACCGTGGGGTCGATGTGGTCCCACGAGCCGTTCTCGAAGAGCGGCTTGCCGATGGCATCGCGGAAAGGCCCCGTAGGGCTGTCGCCAACGGCCACACCAATGGCCATACCGCGCGAAATCTTGGAATGGGCGCAGATGTACCAATAGTATTTGCCGTTGCGCTCAATGGTCTGGGCAGCCCAAGCACGGTCGTCGGCCCAACTGAAGGAGTGGAGGCCGAGGGGTGTGCCGTGGTCGGTCCAGTTCACCATATCGGTGGTCGAGTAGATGCGCCACTCGTACATCCAGAAGAAGTCGGCGTGGTCTTCATCGTGACCGGTGTAGACATACAGGCGGTCGGCAGTAGCCAACGGTGCAGGGTCGCTCGTGAACCAGGTCTGCACAATAGGGTTCTGTGCCCCAACCGCCAGAGCGGTGAGGCACAGACCTACAAACAAAAGTGTTTTTTTCATGATAAAGGGATTATTTTATATTTCTACTTGAAGAGCAGTGGAGCCATCTCACGCAGGCTGCGGCGCCAGGTGAGGAATTCGTGGGCGGTGCCTTCGCTGATGAAGCCGTGGGCGTTGTAGCCGGCGGCCTTCAGGGCTTCTACCGACTTGTTGATGCCGTCAGGATTCTCCTTTGAGCCGCAACTCTCGAAGATAACCTTCACCAGGCTCTTGTCCTTGATTTCGTCGGGGGCATACTGGCCGCCGCTGAGCAGACCCCAGTAGCCGAACAGTTCCGGACGGCGCAGGGTGATGAGTTTGGTCTCCATACCGCCCATCGACAGGCCGGCCATTGCACGGTTCCACTTGTCGGTCTTCGTCAGGTAGTTCTTGTCAATGAAGGGGATAAGTTCGTCGCAGAGCAGCGTCTCAAACTCCTTGGCGGTGAACTGGCCGATGGTGCCGAACTTGAAGTCGTTGGTCAGACCGTAGGCCATCACGACGATGAAGGGCTTGATTTTGCCGTCGGCAATCATATTGTCCATAATAAGTCCGGCGTGGCCCTGCTTGCCCCAACTGGTCTCGTTCTCGCCCCAGCCGTGTTGCAGATAGAGCACGGGGAAACGCTCCTGGGTGGCCTTGGCACCCTTGCCGATGAGTTTGCCGTAGGTGGGGGGCAGATAGACCATAGCCGTCTGCATCTTGTTGGTGCTCGGCGAGTAGAAGAGCACTTCCTGGATGGCTCCGTGAGGAATGTCCTGGCGGCAGGCGTAGAAGTCCTTGTCCTTGGCGGGAATCTCAATACCGCTCTCCCAACGGCAGGAACCAAAGTAGTTGTGCGTGCCGGGGTCGTTGACGGTAGCGCCGTCGATGGTCAGGTGGTAGTAGTGGAAACCTTCGTCCATAGGACCGTCGGTGGTGCCTGTCCAGACGCCATCCTTGTCCTTGTGCAGCACGGTGCCGCCACGGCCGCCGAGGCCCAGGCTGACGATGACCGACTTGGCATCGGGAGCCTCAATACGGAAGCGGGCATAGCCCTCACTGTTCACCTGCGGATACTCCTGTCCGGGCTGGTTCATTTCGTTGGGCACGAAGTCCTCCTTCGGCACGCGCTTGTCGAGGGCGGGGTCAAAGTCGCGGATGGCGCGGTAGCACTGCTTCGGCCTGTAGTTCTCGTCGAAGGGTAGCGGATGGTTGTTCACGCCGAGCCAAGAATCCTTGTCGCCGAGGTTCCAGAAGGTCACGTTGTCGATGACATCGGCATGCTTGCGGAAAACCTTGAACAGACGACTGTACTGGTCGGTCTGCAACGTGTTCATGTGAGGAGCCATCGGCTTGGCCTCGCCACGCGAGAACATCAGTTGGCCGCCGCTCTCGTTGTTCATACGGAGGTCAAGTTCGGTGATGTGGATGTGCTTCACAATCTCCTTGAAACGGACGATGGCCTTCTCCAACTGGTCCTCGTCGGGGAAGTAGACGTTGTAGTGGCCCTGCATACCGATACCGTCGATAGGCACGCCAGCGTCCTTCATCTTCTTCACCATATTATAGATACGCTCGCGCTTGCCATTGTCCACGCAACTGTAGTCGTTGTAGAACAGCAGCACGTCGGGGTCGGCCTCACGGGCGAACTCAAATGCCTTGGCAATGAACTCGTCGCCGCAGAGTTGGAAGTGGCGGCTCTGGCGGTAGGGGCTTGGCTCCTCTCCAGGACGACGGCCCCAGCGGGGACCACCACCGTCGTCGGCCATAGCCTCGTTCACCACGTCCCAAGCATAAACCACATCCTTGTAGCGCTTCATAATGGTGTGGATATGGTCGCGCAGGCGCTCATAGAAGACCTCCTTCTTCACGGGCTTGCCTTTCTTGTCGGTAAACATCCAGTCGGCAAACTGGCTGTGCCAGCAGAGGCAGTGGCCGCGCATCTTGATGCCATTCTGACGGCAGAAGTCGGCAATCTTGTCGGCCTTCTCGAAATTCCAGACGCCTTCCTTGGGGTGAATTTCTCCGGGTTTCCAGTCGTTCTCGGCGGTGACGCTGTTAAATTCTTTCAGGACGAGCGCTTTCTGGGCATCGTCGCTGACGTTGCGCTGGTTGAGCGCCACACCAATGGTGAAATAGTCCTTGTAGGCTTCTTTCAGGCCTACGTTAGCCCTGGGGTCTCTTTGTTGCCACTGTGCCCAAGCAGAGGTGCAGACAGAGGCGAGTGCAATGATGGCCGTAAGGGCCAAAAGTTTTTTACTTAGGTTTTTCATAATTTTGTTTGATATTTAGTTTATGTTGAAAGTCTTTGTCTTTCCTTTATAGGTGGCCTTCACCGTAGCGCGATATTCCATACCGGTGAGAATTTCAAATGTCACTTTGGGGTCATCTGCCTTGGCTTCAATCTTCGAGCCTGGTAACTTCGGGGCGTAGCACTGATAGGTGGTGGCGTCCATATAGCCGTTCTGGTTGGTGGAGCGGACAGGCGTGTTGGGAATATTGACCTTTTTGCCGTCGACGGTGATAGTGACCTGAGGCACAAAGGGAGCCGTGTGGTCTGCTCCTTTCGAGAAACTGATGCCGTGAAGGTCGAACAGACCCTGAGGGCGTTGCGGCTCCTGCGGGCGGCGACCAAACTGGCCACGCTGTGGCTGCTCGGGCTGTTTCACCTCAGGCCCGTCGGCAATGAGGTAAATGGCGCGTTTGCCTGTGAGTCCCTCGACAGCAGGCACGGCTGCATAATACATTGTCGTTGTGGTGGCAGCATTGGCTGGCACGTCAATCACGCCAATCTCCTGTCCCTTCCAAGGGTCATCGAGTTTGATGTGAATCTTAAAGGCACCCTTGCCGCTGGGCGTCAGATTGAGTCCTATCGTGGTGTTGTCGCCCTTCTTAGTGCCCTCGAAAGCCTTTACGCCCTTGGTGTCCTGGGCCAAGCCGCCGAAACCGAAGTACTTGAAGCCGATGATGCCGCCGTTCTGGATGCCGGCGAGGTCCATCGAGTTGTTCCATACATCGTGGTTGTCCTGCATATACTGGTTGGCATTGGGGCCGTACATAAAGCAGGCGATACCGGCAGAATAATAGTTGTATGGTGGCAGGCCGAAGACTTGGAAGCCCTCACTAGTCACCTCGGCACCCGTATATTCGTTGCCGTCGGTAGCCTTGGCCGTCCACTCATTGGTTGGAGCGAAGGGGTCATAGCCAGTGATGCGCACCTGACCGCCTTTGGCCACGGGCTTCTTGTCCCAGGTAATCTTCACGGGAGCCACCATAGCCTGGCGGGCATTGCCAAAGCCACGCGGCGGACGGTGATAGAACACGTACCACTGGCCATTGATTTCCTGGATAGAGCCGTGGGTGTTGTGGCCGGCATTAGTGGTAATCAACTTCGAGCCGTCCTCGTTGGAAACCACACCACGTGAATCGACAAGCACGCCGCCAGAACGCCAAGGGCCGAGGGGCGAGTCGCCATAGGCATAGCGCAGGGCGGAGTTCGTGTTGTCCAAGCCGTACTCCTTGCCAGAGTAACCAGAGAACACCATCACGTACTTGTTGCCTACCTGACGGATGGACGAAGCCTCGAAGAAGTTGAAGTCGAGCGGGTTCTGGCCCTTGTAGAGAGCCTTATACTCGCTGCCCTCCTTGTCGAGCAGTTTGCCGTCGCGGCTGCTGGCAGGGATGAAGGGGTCTATCAGTTCCGTGCCAGGGCGCTTCGAGTACATCGTGTTCTGGTCGAGTTCGCAGGCGGTAGAGTGCTGGAAACCATAGAACACGTAGGCACGGAAGCCCTTGTCGTAGTCGGGGTCTTTCTTGTTTGTGATGTTCTCGATGAACACCGAGGGGTCGAAGTCGATGAGCGACCCTTCGACACAGCGAGTGCCGTCAGAGGTGAGGTTCACAGGCGTAAAAGGTCCGTTGGGGCGGTCGCCCTTGCAGACCATAGCAATGCGGCCCCAGCCACGGCTGTGGGGATAGAGCCAGTAGGTTTTCTTGCCCGTCTGGCGGTCGGTGGTGCAGACGAGGTCAGGGGCGAACATCGTGTCCCACTGACCATTGACGTACCACGAGAAGATGGGGCCTTCGTCGCGCCATTGCGACAAGTCTTCGACAGGAGCCGACCACATACGGATGTCTGGGCCGCAATAGGCCGAGTAGGTCACATCGTGCGAGCCGATGATGTAGGCACGCAGTTTGCCGGGATTGTCTGGGTCTTCAAACACGCGGGGTTCGCCGTCGGGCAGATGTTCCCAGAGCGGGAGATAGGGGTTTTGCGCTTTGACGGCCAAGGCGGCAAAGAACGTCAGCGCGAGGGTAAGAAGTCTTTTCATTTTTGAATGTTTTGGTTTTATGGGATTATGGGTTTTATATTCGCGCATATAATTGCGGTGCAAAGTTACTGAAAAATGCTTACACTGTTCTTGGTTATCGTGTCTCTTTTTTTCAAATATGTATCATTTCGGCAGTTTCTTGCCAATACTTATCGTGCATATCAGGTTTTTTCTGTATCTTTGCGGCAAATTATCAATAATTAAATTTTCAAAGAAAATGAAAAGACTAATACTGTGCGCCACCCTCTTGGCGGCAACAATGACAGCAAGTGCCCAGAATGACTACACAGGCACCTGGGCAGCAGCGGCTGAATGGACTGGCCCTGCCGATTCGCCCCGTATGACCCTCAGCGGAAATACGCTCAGGGAAATAGTCCAAGTGAGCATTGGCGGCAAGGTGTTGCAACTGCAACTGTCAAACGAATTCAGCAAGGAGCCTGTGGACATTAAGTCAGTCTACGTGGCCGACGCCTTGGACTCCTGCGACATCAATAAGAAAAGCGCCGTCCAACTGACTTTCGGCAAAAGCCGCTCTGTGACCATAGAGCCGGGGAAGACGGTGATGAGCGACGACTTTGCCTATAACCTGAAGCCGCGTCAGCGCCTGGCCATCACCATTTGCTACGGCGCTTCGATGCCCACTAACGTCACTTCCCACCGTGGCTCGCGCACAACGAGTTACATTGCCGTGGGCGAGGTGGCCGCAAAGAAGAAATTCGTGTCGGCAGAGAAACTGGACCATTGGTATAACATAGCGCAGTTGAACGTTAAGACCGACGGGCAGGTGAAAGCCGTGGCCGTCTTAGGCAACAGCATTACCGATGGGCGCGGCAGTACTACCAATCTGCAGAACCGCTGGCCCGACCAGATGGCAGCCCATCTGGATTGTGGCGTGCTGAACCTGGGAATCGGTGGCAACTGCGTAGTGCGCGGGGGCCTCTCCGAGCCGGCGCTGAAGCGCTTCGACCGAGATATTCTGGGCCAGAAGAACGTTGACCGCCTCATCATCTTTCAGGGAACCAACGACATAGGCACTTCGCACCACGCAGAGAAGACGGCCAACGAACTCATTGATGCCTACAAGACGCTCATCAAGCGGGCGCACGACGCTGGCATCAAGAAGGTCTATGGCGCCACCATCACCGCCTTCAAGGGCAATGGCTGGTACACGCCCTTCCACGAGACTGCCCGCCAGGTGGTGAACGAGTGGATTCGCACCAGCGGCGAGTTCGATGGCGTGATAGACTTCGACCAACTCACCCGTGACCCCTCCGACCGTGAAAAGTTGAAGAAGGAGTACAGCGAAGACTGGCTCCACCTGAATCCGGAGGGCTATCGCGTGATGGGCGAATTTGCAGCCGAGAAACTAAAGTAAGAGTTTGGTTCGTCCAAACCAGGAGTTATATACCTTCTAACTATGGGTTAGATGCCTTCTAACTATGAGTTATATACCTTCTAACTATGAGATAGAAACTTTATAATAAAAATTTTAAATAATTATGGAGATTCAAGAAAAAGGATTTTACAAGCTGTCGTGGCTACAGCGCATCGGTTTCGGCTCGGGCGACCTGGCACAGAACCTGATTTTCCAAACGGTAGCGTGCTACCTGATGATTTACCTTACTACAGTACTGAAAATCAATCCGGCCTTTGTCAGCGGACTGATTCTCACAGTCCGACTCATCGACTGTTTTTGGAGTCCTGTAGTGGGGCGATATATTGACAATCGCAACCCAAAGTTAGGAAAATATCGCACTTATCTTCTTTATGGAGGTATTCCCCTGACAGTTGCCGCCTGCCTGTTGATGCTTCCCCAGGCTGCCACGTGGTCTGTGACTATGAAGATGATTTATGCTACAGTCAGTTATACTGTGCTGAGTATGATTTATTCGGTAGTGAACATACCTTACGGCTCCATTATGGCCAGTATGACACGCGATAACGATGAAGTGCTTATTCTTACTTCAACTCGAATGGTCTGCGCCAATATCGGCCAGATTATCGTGCAGGCAGGTTTCCCCATCGGCCTCGCTATGTGTGTGCACGCTGCAATTGACTGGAATCAGGCAACATTTATGGCTATTGGCACGATTCCCGCTTTCGTCATCCTGCCTTCTATGCCAATGCTGAAAAAGTGGTTGGGCAAGAAGGGCCTCTATTATACGCTTCTCGCCATCGGATTAGTCGGATTTGCCATCTTGTTCACCATCGGCAAGTTCTTCGATGTAGGCAATTTTAACGCACTTGTCCAGACCGCAAAGGTGATGACGGGCGTGGGACTGCTTGTGGGTTCACTGATGTGGGCGCTGGTTCCTGAAGTCATCACAGAGGCTGAATATCGTACAGGAAACAGGCCCGCAGCCACGGTAAACGCACTTGCCGGTGTCGCTTTCAAGGCTGGATTCTCAATTGCTGGCTGGATTACTCCATTGGTGATGGGAATGATTGGCTTCAACTTCGCCAGTGAAGAGTCTGCCTTGCCCGTTGAGCCAAGTGCCTGGTTTACGGTTACTTGTGTCTTTGCACTCGTCGGTTTTGTTCTCTTGATGCTTTGCTTCTTGGGCAGCAAGGAGAATATCACCACTACCCCGGAAAAGCCTGTTTCATTCGGCGAAATGTGGCAGGAGTTCAAGGCAAACAAGTGCCTCCAACTGGTGCTTGCCATCTTTGTCGTGGTGTTCCTGGCATCATTTATCAGCGCACCCGTAAACGCCTACTATCCCAAACTGGCCAACTATTCTGAAATTGCTCAGAATGCCATTCTGTTGTTCACGACTATCATTCCAGCCATTCTTCTGGTTCTCGTAGGCTATCTTATTTACAAGTATCCTCTTACCGACGAGAGACTTGACGAAATCAACAAAGAAATTGAGGCCCGAAACAATGATTAAAATCGCAAAAACGCTGACGCTCTGTCTGGCCATAATGCCGCTGGCATCTATGGCCCAGCAGGGCTTGAAGGACGCAGTTGGCAAGTATTGCCTCATCGGCGCGGCCATCAACCAGTGGCAGAGCGACGGACAGGTGCCAGAGGCCGATGCCGTGATGGACAAGCACTTCAATTGCGCCACCGCCGAGAACTGTATGAAGCCGGAGTCGCTGGCTCCAGCCGAGGGCATCTTCGACTTCCGCGTGGCCGACAAGTTCGTCAACTACTGCCAGCAGCACCAGTTGAAGGTCATTGGCCATTGTCTGGTCTGGCACTCGCAGGCGCCTGACTGGTGGTTCACCAACGGCTATACCGCCAGCCCAGCCTCGAAGGAGGTCGTAAAGGAACGCCTCATCAAGCACATCAAGACCGTGGTTGGTCACTTCAAGGGACAGGTGCACGGCTGGGACGTGGTGAACGAAGCCATTGAGGACGACGGCTCGTTCCGTAAGTCTCCCTATTACAACCTCTTAGGCGAGGAGTTCATCGAAATAGCCTTTCGTACTGCCCACGAGGCCGACCCCAACGCCGAACTCTATTACAACGACTATTCAATGGCCGGTGAGAAGAAGCGCGAGGCCGTCTGCCGACTGGTGAAGGGCCTGAAAACCAAGGGTCTGCGCATCGACGGCGTGGGTATGCAAAGCCACAACGGACTGGACTATCCCAATCTCACAGAGTACGAAAAGTCGATTGACGCCTTTGCCGCCTGCGGCGTAAAGGTGATGATGACCGAACTGGACGTCAACGTACTGCCCAACCCACAGGGCTTCGGTGGTGCCGACATCAGCCAGAACTTTGAGTT
Source organism: Prevotella sp. (assembly GCA_017960525.1). Taxonomy (GTDB): domain Bacteria; phylum Bacteroidota; class Bacteroidia; order Bacteroidales; family Bacteroidaceae; genus Prevotella. Next base: position 29,994 of record JAGCZA010000138.1, on the reverse strand, counting down.
ACAGCAAAGGTTCAACCCCTACACCAACGGCCTGCCCGTTGCCAAGCAGAAGGAGTTGGACGACCGCTGGCTCGCCCTTTTCCGCCTCTACTACAAGCATCGTGCGCAAATCTCACGCATCACCCTCTGGGGTGTCAGCGATGCCGGCTCCTGGCTCAACGGCTGGCCTATCAAAGGCCGCACCAACTACCCCCTCCTCTTCGACCGCCAGTACAAGGCCAAGCCCGTCATCGACCAGATTGTCAAACTCTACCAGTGAGTCTTCTCAAAAAACAGCGTTTTTGTTTGGCTGTTACAGAAATTATCCGTATCTTTGCACCTGCGCCCACTAACCAAAGGCGCAGGTTTTTCTTTGTGAACACAGAAATGAAACAATGACACCAGAAGAGTCCCAGAATGTAGAGTACAAGCAGAGTTGGCGTGACGAGTATCTGAAATGGATATGCGGCTTCGCCAATGCACAAGGCGGCACCATCTTCATCGGAATGAATGATGACGGCAGCGTCTGCGGCGTGGCCAACGCCAAGCGGCTGATGGAGGACATCCCCAACAAGGTGCGTGACGTGTTAGGGATAGTGATTGATGTAAACCTCCACGAGCAGGACGGACTACAATATCTGGAGATAGTGACAGGAGCCTATCCTTATCCTGTGAGTTACAAAGGTGAGTATCACTATCGTAGCGGTAGCACAAAGCAGGAATTGAAAGGTGCGGCCCTCGACCGTTTCATCCTTCGCAAGCAGGGCAAGACGTGGGATGGCGTGCCTGTACCATTCGTAAAAGTGGGGGATTTGGACGATGCAAGTTTCGCCCTTTTCCGCAGATATGCCAAGCATAGCGGACGTATGGAGGAGGCAGACCTGATGGACGATAACGCCACATTGCTCTACAGGTTGCGTCTTGTAGAGGGCGACTACTTGAAACGGGCGGCTGTTCTGACGTTCCATCCAGACCCAGAGCGGTTCGTGACGGGGGCATACATCAAAATTGGCTTCTTCAGGGATGACCTAATCTATCAGGACGAAGTCCACGGCAGTCTGTTCCAACAGGTGAAACAGACGATGGACTTGCTGACAACGAAGTACCTGAAGGCATTAATCAGTTATGAGGGCATTCAGCGCATAGAGTCGTTACCTATGCCAAGGGAGGCCCTGCGCGAAGCCCTTCTCAATAGCATAGTCCATAAGGCCTACGAATCGCTGACACCCATACAGATAGCCGTATATGATGACAAACTGGAAATCTTCAACTGCGGCTACCTCCCCGATGACTGGACAATAGACAATCTTTTAGTAAGCCACCGCAGCCGTCCCTATAACCCAGACATAGCCCATACATTCTTCCGTGCAGGCGAGATAGAGACCTGGGGGCGCGGTATAGAGCGTATCATAGGTGGCTGCAAGGCAGCAGGATGCCCTGTACCCACCTTCCGGTACAGCACAGGCGAAATGTGGAGCGTCTTCCATTTTAGTGAGGAGTATCAGGAGGGTGTGGGTGGTCAAGTTAGTGACCAAGCTGATGGTCAGAAAGGTAGTCAAGCAACCGATTTAGCCCAAAAGATCACTAATAGTGGAATTACTGTCCCCGATGCTGACCCCGTTACTGTCCCCGATACTGTCCCCGTCACTGTCTCTAAAGAGAACGTTAAGGATAGCATCATTCGTATGATACGACGAACACCTAATATTAGGAAATCCGATTTAGCCGCATATTTGGGTATAACTGTTCGCGGAGTGAAATATCATATCGAGAAATTAAGAAAGGATGGTCGTCTAATTTGGGAGGGTAACAGCAGGAACGGCCATTGGACCTTAATAGAGAAAAAAAGAAACAATAATAACCTATAATAACTTACGATACGTATGAAAAAGGTTATATTCTTCCATTTTGCCACCATCTTGTCCATGACAGCTAATAAACAGATTATACTACTCGTACTGATGCTGTCAGTGACAGCAAGTGCCTTTGCCGTAGAGGCAGAAATCGGTGGCCTGTGGTATGAGATTATTACTAAGGGAAAAGTTGCTCAAGTTATCCAGTACAAGAACAACATCAAGTATAGTGGTAACATCGTGATTCCCGAAACAGTAGAGTATGAAAGTGCTACCTATAGTGTGACAAAGATAGGGAATGATGCTTTCTCCAGTTGCTGGGAGCTAACTTCCGCCTCAATTCCAGGTAGTGTAACGAGTATTGGAGAAAACGCTTTCTCTGGTTGTATCAACCTTATTTCTGTCATAATTTCTGGCAGCGTGACGAGTATAGGAAACGGTGCTTTTTGGTGTTGTAGTGGTCTGACCTCCATCACAATACCAAGTGGGGTGATAAGTATTGGAAATGGTGCTTTCGGTGGTTGTAGTGGCCTGACTTCCATCACAATTCCCAACACCGTGACGAACATAGGAAGTGTTGCCTTCTCTGATTGCAGTAGTCTGACCACTATCACAATTCCTGGTAGTGTGACAAAAATGGGGAGCGGTGCTTTCCAAAATTGTAGTGGCCTAACCTCCATTATGTTCCAAGACGGCCTGACGAGTATAGGAGAAAATGCTTTTGCCAATTGTAGTAGCCTTACCTCTATTACGATTCCAGGCAGTGTGACGAGTATAGCGGGAAACTCTTTTGGATATTGCATTAGCTTGACCTCTGTCGTGATTCAGAATGGCGTTATGACTATAGGAGGTGGTGCTTTCCAGGGGTGCAGCGGTCTGTCCTCCGTCACGATTCCTAACAGTATTACAAGCATAGGAAACCATGCTTTCATTCGTTGCAACAGCCTGTCCTCCATCATAATTCCGAGCAGCGTTACAAGTATAGGCCCTTATGCTTTCTGTTATTGCAACAGTCTGACCACCGTAACTATAGGTAGTGGTGTGAAGACTATAGGCAGTCAAGCTTTTGCCAACTGCCTCGAACTGACTGACGTATATTGCTATGCAGAGAAAGTGCCGGGTATGGAGGAAATTATTACTCGGAGCAATTCTTGGGCTGATATTTTCGATGGATCCTACATCGAATATGCCACGCTGTATGTGCCTGAGACCTCTATTGATGCCTATAAGGCAACGGAACCTTGGAAAAACTTTGGAACAATCGTGAGCCTGGACGGGATAATGCCAGAAACGCCGAAGTGTGCCAAGCCGACTATCACCTTTGTGGATGGAAAACTGGAATTCAGTTGCGAGACCGATGGCGTGGACTATGTATATGACATTAAGAGCAACGACTCCAAATCTGGTACTGGCAATGGCATTCCAATAGGTGGTTCTTACACCATTTCGGTATATGCCACGAAGGAAGGCTGTGCTAACTCAGACGTTGCCTCTGCCGAAATCCAACTCTCAGCAAACGGCATTGGAATAAGGGGGGACGTAAACAACGATAATGGTGTCGATGTGGCCGATATTGCTACCATCCTCACCATTATGTCAACCAAGTCAAGGATTGAGTGAAAAATGGACGAACTGTATATCAATTTCGACGAGTACATCCGTCAGGGAGAACCGGGACGGCGTGAGGCGGCTTACGCTTGGAGCACGGCCATCGGCTTGCAGGCCGTGGACGGGCTGAAGACCTCGGAGTATCTGCAGGAGACCGCTCGCAGACATATCGAGGGCGACATCACTATCGACGAGGCACGCCAACTGATAAAGACGTATTACGAGAACAAGAGCGTACGTACTGCCGACGATGACGAAAGGGAGGAGGCCGACCGTGTCTCAGCCAACATCGTGAAAGTGCTGTCTCATCCTACATTTGCCTTCAACGCCAACGGATATATCTCGGTACATCGCAGAATCTTCGAGGGAGTATTCAAACATGCCGGACAACTTAGGAAATACGATATCACCAAGCGAGAGTGGGTGCTGCGAGGCGACACGGTGAGTTACCTAAATTGGGAAGACCTACGTCGGGCCATCGACTATGACATCAAACAAGAAAAGGACTTCGACCATACAAATCTTTCGCCCGATGACTTTGTGCGCCATCTTTGCCAGTTTGTTTCTGGCCTTTGGCAGATTCATCCTTTCAGGGAGGGAAACACACGCACCACGGCGGTCTTCACCATACAGTATTTGCGGTCGCTGGGATTCAATGTGGATAATGACCTTTTCGCCAAGCACTCCTGGTACTTCCGCAATGCGCTGGTAAGGGCTAACTACAGCAACTACCAGAAGAAAATTTTCCGCGATACTAGTTTCTTGGAAATGTTTTTCCGTAATTTACTTTTCGGCGAGAATAACGAACTGCGAAACCGCTATATGGTTATCAATCCACTTGAGGATTGGAAGGTCGAACAGGACAAGTACAGGACAAGTACAGGACAAGTACAGGACAAGTTGCATACTGACAATGTCAACATTTTAAGCACCGTTAAAGCCATTGGCAATAAACAGATGTCGGTAAGGGAAATGATGGAAGCACTTGCCCTTAGAGGACGTGACAATTTCCTTAGTCAATATCTTAGCCCCGCCATTGCCGAGGGTTTCGTCACCCTGCTTTATCCCGACAAGCCCCACCATCCCCGCCAGAAATATCTGTTGACGGTAAAGGGGACGCTGTTGCTTAACCATTCAGAGAGATGAGACAATCTTTTTTTTAATAATTAATTCCTAAAAACTATGAAACCAAGGTATTTATTCCCCAGTGATTACATGGCTGACCCTGCAGCCCATGTGTTTAACGGACGTCTGTACATCTATCCTTCGCACGACCGCGAGTGCGACAATGTGTTTGACGATGACGGCGGACACTTCCAGATGCGCGACTACCACGTGCTCTCATTCGACGACATTGAGAACGGCCCCGTGACTGACCACGGCGTGATTCTCGACCAAGACCAGGTGGCTTGGGTCGACAAGCAGATGTGGGACAGCGACGTCGTTGAGAAGGACGGCAAGTACTACCTCGTCTTCTCGGCCAAAGACTACAATGGCGAGTTCCACCTCGGCGTGGCCATCGCCGACAAGCCCGAAGGCCCGTTCATCCCGCAGGAACACCCCATCCGTGGTGCCTACAGCATTGACCCCTGTGTGTTCAAGGACGATGACGGCCAAATCTATTGCTACTATGGCGGACTGTGGGGCGGACAACTCCAGTGGCATGTGCCCCTGAGCATACGGCCTTTGCAGCAGCCCGACACCGAGGCAGCCCCTGACGGATACGTTGACATCGGCCACGCTTCCGACAAGAAGACAGAACTTTGGGCACCCAAAGGCGTGCCAGCCCTTTCCAGTTATGTGGCCCGTATGACCGACGATGTGCTGCAGTTCACCGAGGCTCCCCGCCCTGTGGTCATCCTCGACAAAGACGGCCAGCCCCTGCGTGCTGAGGATCCGCACCGTTTCTTTGAGGCATCTTGGATGCACAAGTACAACGGTAAGTATTACTTCAGTTACAGTACTGGCGACAGCCACTTCTTGTGCTACGCCACGGGCGACAACCCCTACGGCCCGTTCACTTATCAGGGTGTCATCCTCGACCCCGTCGTGGGCTGGACCACACACCACTGTATCGTCGAGTTCCGTGGTCAGTGGTATCTGCTCTACCACGACTGCGTGCCCTCCAACGACATCACGCATCTGCGCTCGCTGAAGGTGCAGCGCCTCTTCTACCGCGAGGATGGCACCATCGAGAAGGTCGTCAATGAATAATAGTAAAAAGCCTCCCAACAAACAGGGAGGCTTTTTATTGTTCAATTGCTCAATATGACTTCATAAAGCGGTTGCCGAGCCAGCCTTTCCAGAGGGAGGAGTCGGGATGGTGGCTGTAGACCACCATTATCACCCGCCCGATGATGTGCTCCTCGGCGACGAAGCCCAGCAGACGGGAGTCCTGCGACTTGTCTCTGCCGAGACTCTCCATCCAGTAGTAGTCGCCGTCGGCACAGGCTTTCAGGCTGGGCACAACGAGCGATTTGCCTTCCACCTGAAGCGTGTCGCCAGGCAGGCCTTTGCAACGACAGAGCAGCATCTCGCCAGTCTGTGGGTGGTCAAAGGCCACCAGGTCGCCGCGTTCCACTTTCTGCCTCCACAATCTGCCGTAGCCGAAGTGCGGGCCGCCCGCTATGCGCAGGCCGTAACTCCATCTGTTCACCAGCACGCGGTCGCCTGCTATGAACTGGGGCGACAGCGCATCGCCCTCTACGGTGCAGACGGTCATTCCCACGGCACGAAACACGAGCATCAGCACGATGGCCAGGAGGAAAGGGATGGCAAAAAGTGAGAGTCGTCTCATTTTATGTTGTCGACAAATCGGAACAGTCTGCTCCAGCGTATGCCGCCAGAGAAGAGGCCGCGGTCTGGGTCGCTGCTCCACCAGATGAAGATGGGCTTGCCCACGATATGGTCTTCAGGCACGAAGCCCCAATAGCGCGAGTCGGCTGAGTTGTGGCGGTTGTCGCCCATCATCCAATAGTAGTCCATCTTGAACGTGTAACTTGTGGCCTGCTCGCCGTTGATGAAGATTTTTCCGTCGCGTATTTCAAGTTCGTTTTTCTCGTAAGCCTTGATGGGACGCATATAGATGGCGATATTATCGAGCGATAAATCGATGGATTCGCCCTTTTTGGGTATCCAGACAGGGCCGTAGTTGTCGCGTGTCCAGTGGGTGTTGCCGTTTGAGGGATAGAGGTCTATCGACGGCTCGCTGACCGTTGGTTTGATGCTTTCTACCAGGTCTGTGCGTGCAGCGAGTGCCTTATAGGTGGCCGCCGTCATTGGCACGATGGAGTGGGTGTTGCGCATCTGGTCGGTCAGTGCTATCTGTCCGTTGCTCTTGAAGAAGGCTTGGTCAGCGTTGCTCAGTCCCAGGTCTTCGCAGGTGATGCCATACTCGCTCATAAAGTCGTCGGTCATCACCGCTCCGTTGTGGAAGCGCACTTCGTAGGAGTACTGCACCTGGTCGGGTTCCTTGTTAGGCTTGCCGTCGAGATAGACGATACGGTCTTTTATCTCTAGCGTCTGTCCGGGCAGTCCCACGCAGCGCTTCACGTAGTTTTCACGCCGGTCGGTGGGGCGCCAGTCCACCTGCCCCAGCGGATAGCCGCCTGGAGTAGGGCTGTAGCCGGGATTGTGCTTGATGAACTCTGAACCGAGGGAATAGATGTCCTCGAAGCGCTTCAGTTGTTCGGCTTTCGTGAGCGAGTCAATTGGCACGGCTTCAGGGTTCAGCTGTGCGTAAATACCTTGTCCGAATTCGTAGCAGAACTGGTAGTAATAGGTCTGGTAGGGCGGCTCAGTAATGATGGTATCGCCAGCGGGATAGTTGAACACCACAATGTCGTTCAGTTCAACGTTGCCCAGACCCTTCACACGGCGGTAATCCCAATGAGGCCATTCGATGTACGACTTCAGGTTGCCGAAGGGCAACGTGTGCTGCGTCAGGGGAACCGTCAACGGTGTTTCAGGGATGCGCGGGCCATAACTCACTTTCGACACAAAAAGGTAGTCGCCCGTAAGTAGCGACTTCTCCAGCGACGAACTGGGGATGACGTAGTTCTGGAAGAAGAACTGGTTGATGAAATAGACGGCAACAAGGGCGAAGACGATGGCATCGACCCACGACATGATGGCGCGTGTGGGGCCTTCAGCATCTTTCCACCATTGCCAGTTGATTTTCTTCGAGATATAGGCGTCGTAGATAAAGGGCACCACGATGAGGCCCAGCCACGATTTCACCCAATAGAGGAAGAGCAGCCAGAGCACCAGCACGACAATGAACTTGAGCCACTGCATCTTCTTGTTCACCTTTTTCTTTTCTCCTTTTTTCATTGGTTTTTTCTCTTTATAATTTTGGTTCGTCCTAACTATGAGTTTGGTTCGTCCAAAGTGGGAGTTTGGTTCGTCCAAACTCAAGGTTTGGTTCGTCCAAATTTTCAGAACTTAAACATGTCGCTGATGGTGAGCAGTCCGCTGTGCTCCTTGGTGTACTCGGCAGCCAGCACGGCACCCAGTGCGAACCCCCGGCGCGAATGGGCGTCGTGGGTGATGGTGATGAGGTCGGCATCGCTGTCGTAACGGACAGTGTGTATGCCTGGCACTTCGCCTCGACGTATATGGTCGACGCGCAACAAGGCGGGGTCGGTGGTGTCTTCAGCCCATGCCGTCTTCCTGTCGATATTCTCCACGATTTCCTCGGCCAGGGTGATGGCCGTGCCGCTGGGGTGGTCGAGCTTATGCACGTGGTGGGTCTCCTCCATTTCCACGTCGTACTGCGGGAACTGGTTCATAATCTTGGCCAGATAGCGGTTCACGGCAGAGAAGATGGCCACGCCGATGCTAAAGTTCGAGGCCCAGAATAGCGTCTTGCCTTCAGTCTCGCAGGCCCGGCGCACATCGTTGATGTGCTCCTTCATCCAGCCTGTCGAGCCTGAAACCACTTTTACGCCCCGTGCCCACGCTTTCAGATAGTTGCCGTAGGCAGCCTGTGGGGCTGTGAACTCGATGGCTACGTCGGCACTGGCGAAAGCCTCGCCCTCAAACTCCTCTTGGTTGTCGATGTCGATAATACTTACAATTTCATGGCCCCGGCTGCGGGCTATCTCCTCGATCATCTTGCCCATCTTGCCGTAGCCGATTAATGCTATCTTCATACTTTTTTAAATTAGAAACTGGGTGCAAAGGTATGAAATAAATATGAATTAAGGGCCTATATAATTGTAAATAAACAATAAAAAAGACAGAAATGCGCTGAATTTGAATTTTTTATTGTAATTTTGCGCCCTGTATGACCCACCCTGCAACCCAATGAAGACCGATATTCTTACTAAAAACAATACCAGCTACCTCGTTCCGTTCATACTCATCACTTCGTGCTTTGCACTTTGGGGATTTGCCAACGATATGACGGGGCCTATCGTGAAGGCTTTCTCGAAAATATTCCGAATGAGCGTCACCGAGGGAGCCTTGGTTCAGGTGGCGTTCTATTTGGGCTATTTCGCTATGGCCTTCCCTGCCGCTAAGTTCATCCAGCGTTTTTCGTTCAAATCGGGCGTTTTGGTGGGTTTGGCACTCTTCGCCATCGGCTCGTTCCTGTTTTTCCCTGCCAAGTTGCTGGGCTACTACTACCCCTTCCTGCTGGCCTATTTCATATTGACCTGCGGACTGTCGTTCCTCGAAACATCCTGCAACCCTTACATCTACTGCATGGGCAGCGAGGACACGGCCACACAGCGGCTCAACCTGGCGCAGGCCTTCAATCCCATCGGCGCCCTGCTGGGTATGTACATCGCCATGGAAAGCGTGCAAGGGCGTATGAGCCCTCTCTCCACCGAGCAGCGGGCCAATCTGGCTGACGCCCAGTTCAACATTCTGAAAGACCACGACTTGGGCATGCTCATCGGCCCCTATCTGGGTTTGTGCGCCGTGAGCGTCCTCCTGCTCATCCTCATCCGCATCTACCGTATGCCGAAGATAAGCAGCGAAAAGCCAACAAAAGGACTGAAAGAGTCGATGGCCGAGCTGGTCAGGATAAAGAACTACCGCGAGGGCGTTCTGGCTCAGTTCTTCTATGTCGGGGCACAGGTGAGCTGCTGGACGTTCATCATCCAGCATGGCACCCACATCTTTATGCTTGAGGGAATGGACGAGAAGTATGCCGAAATGCTGTCGCAGAAATACAATATGCTGGCTATGGTATTCTTCACCGTGAACCGTTTTGTCTGCACATGGTTCTTGAAATACGTGCCAGCCGGGCAGCTGCTCTCTGTGCTTGCCATTATGGCCATTGCCTTCACCGCCGGTGTGATTGTCTTTCCCGACCGCAACAGCATCTACTGCCTGGTGGGTATTTCGGCCTGTATGTCGCTTATGTTCCCCACCATCTACGGCATTGCCCTGCGTGGTGTCGGCGACAATGTGAAGTATGCCGGAGCCGGACTGATTATGGCCATTCTGGGCGGCTCGGTGTTCCCGCCGCTACAGGCCATCATCATCGACCTGGACTTCAGCCTGCTCGGACTTTCCTCCTACAACCTCTCATTCATTGTGCCGCTTGCTTGCTTTGTAGTCATTACTGCCTACGGCCACCGGGCCTACGTGCGCCACTACATCCTGAAGCCTGGTCACAAGGACTTTGTCTGACCCCTACAGCATTTCGGCAGGCAGATAGACGGCGATGGTCTTTCGGAGGAAATAGTCGAAAGAGAGATATAGTAGCCCGTCATAGCGGTTGTTTGTGCCCCACGAATTCTTCATTATAAAGTAGCGGTCTCCCTCTTCGTCGTGGGCGATGCCTACGATGGCCATGCAATGGTCGTCGGTCGTTCTGCCGTTCCAAAGCGACGTGACGGCCACGCCCTCTTTCCAGTCATAGCCCCATTCCGATGTGTCGCCTTCCCAGCAGACGCCACGATGCTGCCTGACAGCCCTTTCGGTGAGAGCCAGGAGCGAGTCGGCAGGCAGGTTCAGAAAACGGTTGTGTTCCCAGTTGTCGAGCAGTTCCAGTACGACCTCTTCGTAATAAGCATAGCCGTCGGTGGATGTGAGGGAGGCGTATTCGCCTGGCGCACACACACTGTGGGCAAACTCCAGCGGGGTGTACTCGCACCCCAGCATATAAGCATGGACGGGTAGGGGATAGTCGTCAGACGGCATCGACTGCCAAGGCACCAGTCCGTATTTGTCAATCAGGTTGAGCGTTGTCGCCGCCATAGCACGTCCGGAGGGCGGAGCGGCTGCCTCGCGTTCCAGCATCTTGGCCACGTATGCCACAGAAAGTTCCACGGAGTCGCCCCTACAGATGTGTTCGGTCTCTATGGCCGACAGCATCGCATAGGCCCAGCACAACTGCGTGCTGCCCTGGCTCTTCACTGGCGTGTAGGGCAACAGCACCTCTGTCTCGAATTGGTGCGGGCTTTTTGTACAGGCAGCCAACAAAAAGGCAAAGATGACCGCCAAGCCCCATTTTTCACTTTTCACTTTTCACTTGCCACTTATCACTTATCACTTATCACTTAAAAAAACGTGGTGTCATCGACTTTTATTTTAGAGAGTGTTAAAAAAGCGGATAAATAGTTGGCAGAATGGAAATAAATGATTACTTTTGCACCAAACAATGTCTCACAAATCATTATCAAGCAAATGAAAGACACAACCATTCGCACCAGCATCTTCCTGCTGTTCGTGCTGTTCAATCTTTATGTCAATGCCGAGGACGGCCACCGTCTGTGGCTGCGCGGCGAAATGCCCAAGGACATCACTTTGCGTATAGACCCGACGATGCCCGACGATGACGGCTATCGCATCAAAGGGCGTACTGTGGAGGCGCGCACCCAGCAGGGACTGCTCTACGGTCGTTACGCCCTGATACGCGGCGAACAAGGTGAGAGCCACCCAGCCTTCCGCCTGCGTATTCTTAACCATTGGGACAACCTCGACAGCTCTATTGAGCGTGGCTATGCAGGACCAAGCATCTTCTGGACCGACGATGCGCCCCACCTGAAGGATACCGACAAACAGCGCATCAGCGCATACGGCGAGGCCTGCGCCTCAATAGGTATCAACGGCACGGTACTCAACAATGTGAACGCCTCGCCGAAGATGCTCACCAGCACCATTATCGGCAAGGTGAAGGAGATGGCTGATTTGCTGCGCCCGTGGGGCCTGCGCGTCTATCTCTCAGTGAACTTCGGTTCACCGAAGGCTCTTGGTGACCTGCCTACAGCCGACCCACTAAATCCCCGCGTCAAGAAGTGGTGGCAGAAGAAGGTGAAGGAGATTTACACCGCCATCCCCGACTTCGGCGGCTTCTTGGTGAAAGCCAACAGCGAGGGCCAGCCAGGCCCATTCGACTATGGGCGTACCCATGCCGACGGAGCCAATATGCTGGCCGATGCACTCCAGCCCTACGGTGGCATTGTGATGTGGCGCTCGTTTGTCTATGGCGCCAAGCACAAGGGTGAAGACCGCGTGAAGCAGGCCGTCTCGGAGTTTGCCGAACTCGACGGACAGTTCCGCCCGAATGTCATTCTGCAGTCGAAAAACGGCCCGCTTGACTTCCAGCCGCGTGAGCCTTACGCCCCCATCTTCGACCAGATGAAGCAGACCCAGCAGATGGCCGAACTGCAAATCACTCAGGAGTATCTGGGCCAGAGCGTCCATTTGGTCTACCTTGCCCCTATGTGGAAGGAGTTCTTCTCCTACGTCAGTCCTTCTACGCTTGTGGGCATCGCCGGAGTGGCCAACGTGGGTGCCGATGCCAACTGGTGCGGCCACCACTTTGCACAGGCCAACTGGTATGCCTTTGGCCGTCTGGCGTGGAACCCCAGCCTGACAGCCAAGGAGATAGCCGAGGAATGGCTCCGACTGACGTTTGGGAATGAGAAATTAGAAATGAGAAATGAGAAATATGGTTACACTCAAGAACCAATTGAGGCTAAAGGTAATCATATTTCTCATTTCTCATCTTTCATTTCCCATTTGACCAGTATGATGCTCCGCTCACGTGAAGCCTGCGTGGACTATATGATGCCGCTCGGCCTGCACCACATCTTCAAGTTCGACCACCACTACGGGCCGGAGCCTGACGGCTTCAAGCCCCACTACCCAATAGAGTGGTGCCCCGTGTACTACCATCAGGCCGACCGCCAGGGCATCGGTTTCGACCGCAGCACAGGCGGTTCTGGTGCCACGCAGCAGTATCGTGAACCCTACAATTCGCTTTACAACAACGTGAACACTTGTCCGGAGAACCTTTTGCTTTGGTTCCACCATGTACCCTGGACACGGCGGCTGAACAGCGGGCGCACGGTGATGGAAGAACTGGACTACCGCTACCAGCGCGGCGTCAGCGAGGTCGAAGACTTTGTGGCCATCTGGCAGCAGGCCCGCCCGTACATCGACGACCAGAGGTGGCAGGAGGTGGACCGCAAGCTGCACGAACAGCTCGAAAATGCCCGCGAGTGGCAGCGCGTCTGCACCACCTATTTTCACAGCTTCACTAAGAATTAGTAAAAAAAAGAGTATGAAGAATCTTCTTAACCGCAGGAGCATCCGCCGCTATTCACAGCGCGATGTCGACGAGCAACTGCTCCGGCGCCTGATGACCGAGGCGGCACGCACACAGACAATGGGCAACCTGCAGCTTTACAGCGTCGTGGTGACCCGCTCGCCGCAGATGAAGGAACGCCTGGCCCCCGCACACTTCAACCAGCCAATGGTGACCAACGCCCCCGTGGTGCTCACCATTTGTGCCGACTTCAACCGCACTTCGCAATGGGCACGCTGCCGCAAGGCCGTGCCAGGCTACGCCAATTTCCTCTCGTTCATCAACGCTGCCACCGACGCGCTGCTCTACACGCAGACACTCTGCTGCCTCTTGGAAGAGGAGGGGCTGGGCTACTGCTTCCTCGGCACCACCGTTTACCAGCCGCAACTGATTATTGACGTGCTCGGCCTGCCGCAGCTCACCATGCCCGTGGCAACGCTCACCGTGGGGTGGCCCGACGAGCAGCCGCCACTCTCCGACCGTCTCCCCTTGGAGAGTTTTCTGCACAACGAAACTTATCGCGACTACACCCCCAACGACATCGACGCCTACTACGCTGAAAAGGAAAAACTTGCAAAAAACCGCGATTTCATCGAAGAAAACCACAAAGAAACGCTTGCCCAGGTCTATACCGACATCCGTTATACCAAGGCCGACAACGAGGCCATGAGCCAGACGCTCATCGACACCCTGCGCCACCAAGGTTTTACTGTCTGACTGACGTATGAAAAAGGTCTGCAAGCTGATTTCCGACAATATGGCCGTACTGGTGCTGCTGGCTGCCGTGGTGGCTTTGTTGTGGCCTGAAGCGTTCTGCCATGTGAAGCCTACTGTCATCAATCCGCTGCTGGGCGTCATCATGTTCGGCATGGGTATGACGCTCCACTTCGACGATTTCCGCGTGGTGTTCACTCGTCCGCGAGACGTACTCATCGGCTGTGCCGCGCAGTTCACCGTCATGCCCCTGCTGGCCTGGACGCTGGCCCGCCTTTTCCAGCTCGACGAGGCACTTACCGTGGGCGTGATACTCGTGGGGTGCTGTCCGGGCGGCACGGCATCGAATGTCATCACCTATCTGGCCAAGGGCGACCTGGCCCTGAGTGTTGGCATGACGGGCGTTTCCACGCTGCTGGCTCCAGTACTTACGCCCCTGCTCGTCTGGCTATTGGCGGGCAAGACTGTCGATGTCGACGTGGCCGCCATGTTCCTCAGCATCCTCTGGGTGGTTATCCTGCCCATCGCCGTCGGACTTTTGGTAAAACGGCTGTGGCCACGGCAGACAGAACATGCCACGGCCTATCTGCCCGCCCTGTCGTCGGTTGTCATCGCCGCCATCGTGCTTATCATCATTGCTGCCAGTGCCCACCGCTTGATGACTGGCGGCCTGCTCATCATAGCCGTCGTCATACTCCACAACGTTGGTGGTCTCGCCGTGGGCTACCTCATTGCCCGCCTGCTGCGCCTTGCCTCGCCCAAGCGCCGTGCTTTGAGCATAGAAGTGGGCATGCAGAACAGCGGGCTCGCCTCCAGCCTGGCCACCCTCCACTTCGCAGCCTATCCTATGGCCGTCATCCCGGGTGCCGTCTTCAGCGTCTGGCACAACATCAGCGGCGCCATCGTCGCCCGCCTCTACCGTCTGGACTTCCCCCACCACCAAAAAAACTATGCACAAAATCTTGTTAAAAACTGACACATTTGGAAAAAACATTTGGACAGCCGAAATAAAAGCACTATCTTTGCCGCACTAAACACGCAGACAAATATGAAGAAGAGTTTCCTGACAGGTCTGGCTATGGCCGCGCTGGTGGCTGTGCAGGCCGTGGCGCAGAACGAGAAGTGGTGGGTTCCCAAAAACTTGGACCTGAGTGTAAAGGCAGGCACGCCAGGCTACGGTCTGGAGCTGTCGGCTCCAATGGCCAACTGGCTGAAGGTGCGTACTGGCTTCAGCTATCTGCCGTCGTTTGAGGTGCCCATGCATTTCGATGTGATGGTGGGCGACGACCCAAAAACCAGCCACTCCAAGTTCACCAAGCTTTCCGGGCTGTTAGAGGGCTTCACCGGCCAGAAGGTCAAGGACGAAGTGGAGATGATAGGCAAGCCCACGAACTTCTGGAACTGGAATCTGCTCGTAGACTTTTATCCACTAAAGAACAACAAGCACTGGCACGTCTCCGCCGGTTTCTACCTGGGCCACAGCAAGATTGCCAAAGCCTACAACGCCACCGAGAGTATGGGGGCGCTAATGGCAGTCAATGCCTATAACAAAATGTATGACAAACTCATCAATGACCAGATAAATGCCGTGCCGGAACTGCTCTATGAGGTGAAAATTATCGACTTGAGCGTACTGGGACCAGAATACGCAAGCAGCAACGACCCTGAAATGTTGGAGAGACTGCAGTCCAAATTTAAAGAGGTAGGACGTATGGGCGTAAACGTTGGCAACTACAACCACGATGTCTACTACACGGAAGATGTCTACGTGGGCCTTCCCAACGATGAGGGCGACATCTACGATGCCGATGGCAATCTGATCAATCCCATCATAGCCCACAAGGCTGGCGACTTGATGCACAAGGCCGGAACCCCCTATATGCTTGAACCCGACAACGACGGCATGGTGAAAGTCGACATGCGGGTAAATGCCTTCAAGCCTTACTTGGGCTTCGGCTACGAAGGGCGGCTGCTGAAGGGTGACGACCGCTGGAAGGTGGGCTTCGATGCCGGCGTGATGTTCTGGGGCGGCACGCCCAGCGTCATCACCCACGACGGTGTCAACCTGACAAAAGATATCGATGGCATCGGAGGTAAGGTGGGAAGCTACATCGACTTCATCAGTGGTCTGAAGGTGTTCCCAATGTTCAGCGTCAGCATTACTCGCCGTCTCTTTTAGGCCGCTGTGGCAACCAGCGTTGGCAGGCCAGCCCCACGGCTATGGCCAGCGTGCAGCCAAAGGTATCGGCGGCAAAGTCGAGCCATTCGCCTGAGCGGGTGGTGGTGCAGTAGGCTTGCACCAGTTCAATCACTCCCCCCATAATTGCCGGCATCAGCCAGGCCCAGAGGAACAGCTTCGCTGCGTCGAGGCGGTTGTGGCTGCGCAGATACTCTATCCAAATGACGGAGCACAGGCCGCCGTACATCACGAAATGGGTCCACTTGTCCAGGAAATTGAAACTGGGCAGAGGCAGTTCTTCAGGCGGACGGAACCAGATGGAGAGATACCACACCAGGGCCACACAGAGCAGCGAAAAGGGGTAGCGTGAAACAAAATGTCGCAGTTTTTCCATATTTCTTGCCAATTTTTGTGCAAAAGTAAGAAAAAATCGCTAATTTTGCAAGCCTAAAGCGAAATAAAACGAAAATGGACGGAACAGAAAGGGCAAACTTCGGCAGCCGACTGGGCATTATCCTGGCCACGGCTGGCTCGGCTGTGGGGCTGGGCAACGTGTGGCGATTCCCCTATATGACGGGGCAAAACGGCGGTGCCGTGTTCATCATCATCTATCTGGCCTGCGTGCTGTTGCTGGGCATTCCCTGCATGATCAGCGAGTTCATCATCGGTCGTCACGGACAGGCCAACACGGCGCGGGCCTTCTCCCGTATGTCCGGCGGCTCGGCCTGGTCGCTCATCGGCTACATGGGCGTGCTCACAGGCTTTCTCATCACGGGCTATTATGCTGTGGTCTCCGGCTGGTGCCTGCAATATATGTGGGCGGCGCTCATCGGCCAACTGCAGGGCGACCCCGACTATTTCCGCCAGTATTTCAGCGAGTTCTCGCAAGACCCCGTCCGGCCCATCTTCTGGCTCGTAGTCATTCTGATGCTGACTTTCCTTATCATCGCCCACGGCGTGCGCGACGGCATCGAGCGGGCGTCGAAACTGCTTATGCCGCTGCTCTTCATCCTGCTGCTCATCATTGTAGTGGCCTCGTGCATGCTGCCAGGAGCGGAGAAGGGCATCGAGTTCCTGTTCAAGCCCGACATCAAGATGATTAACAGCGACGTCTTCCTCGGCGCCTTGGGGCAGTCGTTCTATTCGCTCTCCATCGCTATGGGCTGCATCTGCACTTATGCCAGTTACTTTTCGCGCCAGACCAACCTGACCAACTCGGCCCTGCAGATAGGCATCATCGACTCGATGGTGGCCATCCTGGCCGGACTGATGATTTTCCCAGCGGCTTTCTCTGTGGGCGTCGAGCCCGACAGCGGCCCGTCGCTCATCTTTATCACGCTGCCCAACGTCTTCGAGCAGGCTTTCGCCGGCATACCCTTCTTGGGCTGGGCCATCGCCTTCCTGTTCTTCCTGCTCCTTTCGCTGGCTGCCCTCACGTCGCTCATGTCGCTCCACGAGGTGAGCACGGCCTTCTTCCATGAGGAGATGCATATTTCGCGCCGCAAGGCCGCTTTCCTCGTCACGCTGACCACAGGCATCGTGGGCGTCTTCTGCTCGTTCTCGCTGGGAGCCTACGATGGATTGGCCTTTTTCGGGCGCACACTCTTTGATTGGTTCGACTTCATCACGGGCCAGATTTTCCTGCCTCTGGTCGGCTTCCTCACCTGCATCTTCCTGGGCTGGTTCGCCCCCTACAAGGAGGTGCGCGACGAGTACACCAACTGGGGCACCCTGCGCGGCCGCTTCTTCCACCTCTTCCTTTTCCAAGTGAAGTATGTTTGCCCCCTCTGCATATTCTTCATCTTCCTCCACCAATTGGGGCTTATCCGACCGTAGTTTAACATTGAATGATAATTAAGTGATTATGGCAGTAAGGAAAGACGGCAAGGAAATGACGCCGATGATGAAACAGTTCTTCGACCTGAAGGCGAAACACCCCGACGCGGTGCTGCTGTTCCGTTGCGGCGACTTCTACGAGACCTACTGCGACGATGCCGTTATCGCATCACAGATACTGGGCATCACGCTGACCAAGCGCAACAACGGGTATAACAAGGGCGACGAGATGGCGGGCTTCCCCCACCACGCCTTAGACACCTATCTGCCCAAACTCATCCGTGCCGGCAAGCGCGTTGCCATCTGCGACCAATTGGAGGATCCGAAGTTGACGAAGAAACTCGTCAAGCGCGGTATCACCGAACTGGTGACGCCTGGCGTCGCCCTTTCGGACAATGTGCTGAACTACAAGGAGAACAACTTCCTGGCTGCCGTCCACTTCGGTAAATCGGCCTGCGGCGTCTCGCTGCTCGACATCTCGACGGGCGAATACCTCGTGGGCGAGGGCACTTACGACTATGTGGAGAAACTCTTGGGCAACTTCCAGCCGAAGGAGGTGCTCTACGACCGCGACCGCCGACAGGACTTCGAGCGCTATCTGGGCACGCGCTATGTCACTTTCCAGATGGACGACTGGGTGTTTACTGAGCAGGCCTCCATGCAAAAGTTGCTGAAGCACTTCCGGGTGAAAAACCTGAAGGGCTTCGGCGTGGAGCATCTGCGCAGCGGCATTGTGGCCGCCGGTGCCATCCTCTACTACTTGGAACTGACGCAGCACACGCAGATAGGCCATATCACCCACTTACAGCGCATCGAGGAAGAGAAATACGTGCGCCTTGACAAGTTTACCATTCGCTCATTAGAGTTGATACAACCTATGCAGGATGACGGGCGGAGTCTGCTCGATGTGATTGACCGCACCGTGTCGCCAATGGGCGGACGCTTGTTGAGGCGCTGGCTCGTCTTCCCCCTGAAAGACCAGAAACCCATTGAGGACCGCCTCGATGTGGTGGACTATTTCTTTCGCGAACCCGACTTCCGCCAGTGTGTCGACGACCAGTTGCACCGTGTGGGCGACCTGGAGCGCATCATCTCGAAAGTGGCCGTGGGGCGCGTGAGTCCCCGCGAAGTGAACCAGTTGAAACTGGCCCTGATGGCTGTCCACCCCATCAAGACCGCCTGTCTCTATGCCAACAACGACGTGCTGAAAGGGTTGGGCGAGCGTCTCTCCCTCTGCGAGAGCATCCGCGACCGCATCGCCCGCGAGATTGTGAACGACCCGCCACAGTTGGTGCAAAAGGGCAGCGTCATCGCCGACGGCGTAAACCAGGAACTCGACGAACTGCGCCGCATTGCCTACAGCGGCAAGGACTACCTGTTGCAGATTCAGGAGCGCGAAGCCCAGCAGACAGGCATCCAGTCATTGAAGATAGGCTATAACAACGTGTTCGGCTATTACCTGGAGGTGCGCAACACCTACAAGGACAAGGTGCCTGCCGAATGGGTGCGCAAGCAGACGCTGGCCCAGGCCGAGCGCTACATCACCCAGGAACTGAAGGAGTATGAGGAGAAAATCCTGGGGGCGGAAGACAAGATTCTCTCCTTGGAGACCCGTCTTTTCAACGAACTGGTGACGGCCATTCAGGAGTTCATCCCTCAAATACAGGTCAACGCCACGCTGCTGGCACAACTCGACTGTCTGCTGGGCTTTGCAAAGACAGCCGAGGAGCACCGCTACGTGCGGCCCGTGGTGGACGGCACTGACGTGATAGACATCCGCC
This sequence comes from Prevotella sp., assembly GCA_017960525.1. Classification (GTDB taxonomy): domain Bacteria; phylum Bacteroidota; class Bacteroidia; order Bacteroidales; family Bacteroidaceae; genus Prevotella. The sequence goes on along the minus strand of JAGCZA010000138.1, from coordinate 10,497 downwards.
AAGGCCGCCACCCCGTCATCGAAACAGAATTGCCTGTCGATGAGCAATATATACCCAACGACATCGTGCTCGACCAGGAACGGCAGCAAATCGTCATCATCACCGGCCCGAATATGGCCGGTAAGTCGGCCCTGCTGCGCCAGACAGCCCTTATCGTGCTGCTCGCCCAAGTGGGCTGTTTCGTGCCCGCCGAGGCTGCCCGAATCGGCTTGGTGGACAAGATTTTTACCCGCGTGGGGGCCAGCGACAACATTTCGCTGGGCGAATCGACCTTTATGGTCGAGATGACCGAGGCCTCTAATATATTAAATAATGTGACGCCGCGCTCCTTGGTGCTCTTCGACGAGTTGGGCCGCGGCACTTCCACCTACGACGGCATCTCGATAGCCTGGGCCATTGTGGAATATTTGCACGAGCAACCCAAGGCGCGTGCCCGCACGCTCTTCGCCACCCACTACCACGAACTGAACGAGATGGAGAAGAACTTCAATCGCATCAAGAACTATAATGTTTCTGTGCGCGAGGTAGACGGCAAGGTGATTTTCCTGCGCAAACTGGAACGCGGCGGATCAGAGCACTCCTTCGGTATCCACGTGGCTGAGATTGCAGGTATGCCCCGCTCCATCGTGAAGCGTGCCAACGTCATCTTGAAACAACTGGAGAGCGAGAATGCCCAAGTGGGGAAGGCCGGACGGCCAATGGCCGAGATTGCCGAAAGCCGCGAAGGTCTGCAACTTTCGTTCTTCCAACTTGACGACCCCGTGCTCTGCCAGATACGCGACGAGATACTGGGGCTGGACATCAACAACCTCACGCCTATGGAGGCCCTGAACAAACTGAACGACATCAAGAAGATTGTGGCGGGCAAGTAGAACTGCCTATTGCTCACAATATTATCGCCTCGCTGCAATAATTCACAGAAAATGGAGTTAATATATAATAAAGTTGATACAAATTAAAAAGAAATGAAAAAATATCTTCTCTTATTCGCATTGATTTGGTTTTCCGGCCAAAGTGTCTTTGCCCAGTCTTCTATGAGTGACCAACAACTCATTGATTTTATCGTTGAAGAGAAAGACAAAGGGTCTTCGCAGAGCGATATTGTCACCAAACTGATGCAGCGTGGCGTCGACATTCAGCAGATACAGCGTGTTAAGCGGATGTATGACAAGCAAATCAAGCAGGCTGGCCTGAGCGGTGCTGCTGACAAGGCAGCGGCTTCAGCCGAAAAGCGTATGCGCAAGAACAACGGTCAGATGCGCAGTGACGCTGCCAGCCAACAGATATCCAGTGCAAGAGGTGGCTCTGAAGAAACAGATTTTGAGTTGATGCAGGATGCTTTGGGCGATATGCTGCCCGTTGACTCCATTGCGATGCTGAACAAAATACTGGAGGAGCAACGCAGCGACAAGAACAAGATTTACGGCCACGACTTGTTCAACAACAAGATTCTCAGTTTTGAGCCAAATATGAACATCGCCACCCCCAAGGACTATGTGCTGGGGCCTGGCGATGCTGTCATTATCGACATCTACGGTGCATCGCAGGAGACGATGACCGCCACCATTGCACCTGACGGTTTTGTGACCATCGAGGGCTTCGGGCCGGTGATGCTCAGTGGCCTTACTGAGCAGAAGGCCAATGCCCGCTTGCGTTCACTGCTGGGTGCCCGCTACAGCAGCAGTCAGATACGCCTGACCGTAGGCCAGACGCGCACCATTAGTGTCAACATTGCCGGTGAGGTGGTCACCCCAGGCACTTACACGCTCTCGGCCTTCGCCACCGTGTTCAATGCACTCTATATGGCAGGCGGCATCACCAAATTGGGTACCGTGCGAAACATTAAGGTGTATCGTAACAACCGCCATATCTCCACCGTCGACGTCTACGATTACATTGTGAACGGCAAGGCCACGGGCAATATCCGTCTGACCGACAACGATATGATTATCGTCGAGGCTTACGAGAGTTTGGTCAATATCACGGGCCGAGTGAAGCGCCCTATGTACTATGAGATGAAGAAAGATGAGAGTCTTCAGTCGCTGCTCAAGTATGCCGGAGGCTTTGCTGGTGATGCCTATCGCAACTCCGTGAGGGTGATTCGCGAGAACGGTGCGCTCCATTCTGTGCACACGGTGACTGAGTTCGACTTTGGCACCTTCCATCTGGTCGATGGCGACTCGGTATCGGTAGACCAGAATATCCGCCGCTTTTCCAACAGGGTTGAAGTGAAGGGCGCTGTGTTCCGTCCGGGTATGTACGAGATTGGCGGCAACCTGACAACTGTGCGCTCCCTTCTGGAGGCTGCACAGGGTGTGAAGGAAGACGCCATCACCCAGCACGCCGTGCTCCACCGCATGAAGCCCGACCGTACGCTGGAGGTACTCTCTGTCGATATTGCCGGCATACTGGAAGGCCGTGTGAGCGATGTTCCCCTGCAAAATGAGGATGCGCTCTTTGTGGCGAGCAAGGAGGCCATTCAGGAGGCACAGACGCTGACCATCCACGGTGAGGTGCAATATCCTGGTGTGTATAAGTATGCCGACAACGAGACCATCGAGGATTTCATCCTCCAAGCCGGTGGCCTGACCGATGCCGCTTCGACAGCCAAGGTCGACATTTCTCGCCGCATCATTAACCCCAATGCCACTTCCGAACAAGACTCCATCTCTCAGTTGTTCACCTTCTCGCTGAAGGACGGCTTTGTCGTGGAGCCTGACAAGCAGGCCTTCCATCTTGAGCCTTACGACGAAGTGTTTGTGCGCCGCAGTCCGGGCTTCAGCGACCACGAGACGGTCCGGGTTGAGGGCGAGGTGCTCTATCCTGGCGTCTACACTCTGTCGAGGAAGAACGAGCGCTTGAGTGAGGTTATTTCCAGAAGCGGAGGCCTGAAGAAGTCAGCCTATACGCCCGGCGCACGTCTCATACGTGAACTCACCTCGGAGGAGAAGGCCCGCCAGTTATCGCTGATTGAAGCCGCCAGGCGTTCATCCAACGGCAGGGATTCCATCGACATCAGCACGCTGAACCTCTCGCCCAACTACCCTGTAGGCATTGAGTTGGACAAAGCCCTTGAAAAGCCAGGTTGCGATGCCGATATCGTATTGCGCCCAGGCGACCGCATTGTGGTGCCGGAGTACACCAATACCGTGAAAATCAACGGTGAGGTGATGTACCCCAACACCGTGAGTTTTAAGGAGGGCAAAAGCCTTGACTACTATATCAACCTGGCTGGTGGTTGGAGCGACAACGCCAAGAAGCGCAAGACCTATATCATTTATATGAACGGCACTGTTGCCAAGGCCAAGAAAAGCAAACCTGCTCCCGGCTGTGAGATAGTGGTACCCACCAAGCAGCGCAGGAACAAACTCACCACTGGCGAAATGCTGGCCATTGGTACATCGACGGCAAGCATCGCCACTATGGTTGCGACTATTTTCAACGTTCTGAAGTAAACTCTCGCGGGGATGACGGAAGAGAGAAAAGCCAAGTCGGAAGTGATAGACCTGCGCGTCTATGCCAGAAAACTATGGGCGGGGAAGAAAGTCTATCTAAAAACCCTTTCGCTCACGTTCCTGCTGGCCTGCGTCTACATTCTCGGCGTGCCGCGCACCTATACCTCTGATACCAGTCTGGCACCCGAACTGGGTAACTCCATGTCGGGAACGTCCACGCTGGGTTCCATTGCCTCGGCATTTGGCTTCGACCTTAACAATATCCAGACCAGCGATGCCATTACGCCCCTGCTCTACCCCGATCTGATGAAGGACAACGGCTTCGTGACCAGTCTGTTCGACGTCAAGGTACAGACTGTCGACGGCGAACTGCAGACCACCTACTACGACTACCTGAGGCGCCACCAGAAGATAAGCATCTGGAGCCTGCCGCTGGTGTGGCTGAAAAACTTGGTCAAAAGCATAGGCAGCAGTAAGGACGACAGTCCTGCTGGAGAAGCCGTACAGCAGGAACCCTACCACCTGACAAGAACCGACAATGAAGTGGCCGAAGCCGTGAGAGCCAACATCAGCTTTGCCATCGACAAGAAGACGGGTGTCATTACCATCAGCACACAGGCGCAGGACCCGCTCATTTGCAAGACGATGGCCGACTCGGTGAAAGACCGCCTGCAACGCTTCATCACCGACTATCGCACCAGCAAGGCACGCATTGACTACAACTACTACAAGCAGCTCACCGACGATGCCCTGGAGGAATACCGCAAGGTGCGCCAGACTTACGGCAAGATGTCAGACGCCAACACCAACGTGGTGCTGCGCAGCAGAGGCCTGGAACTGGAGGACTTGGAGAACGATATGCAGCAGAAGTACACGGCCTATACCACGTTCAACACCCAGCTACAGGCAGCCAAGGCCCGCATCCAAGAGCGCACACCAGCGTTCACCGTGCTGCAAGGGGCCAGCGTGCCGCTGAAGGCCGCCAAGCCCAAGCGCATGATTTTCGTGGCCACAATGGTGCTGCTTGCCTTCTTTGCCACCACGGCCTGGCTGCTGCGCCACGACATTGGCAGCGCGCTGCAGCAGAGTGCCAAAGCATAAGCCCCACGCCAGATGCTTCGCGAACTGTGCATCCTCAACAAGGAGCGGCTCACCGCTATACTGCTCTACACCGGCACGCTCATTGCTTTCCTGGGGTCGCTCAATCCGTGGTTTATGTGGAGTATAGGCAAGCTCTACCACCTGCCCGCCGCCCTCTGCATCGGTGCCGCCTACATCGTTTCAGCCACACAGCCGAAGCCCATCTTCACCCGCACCGACTTTCTCCTGCCCACGCTCACCCTTACAGCCATACTCATCTACGAGCGCATCTCCACGGGGAGCAACGTTAACGGTTTTGTGATGCTGGTCTTCCGCATAGTTTTCTTCTTTGCCCTTTTCCGCCTCAGCCTGCCCCACCTTGACCGGCTGGCCACCTTTCTCTGCAAGGCAATGGCCGTGCTGCTCATCCCCTCGCTGGCCGCTCATTTCCTCTATCTGATTGGCTTCCCCCTACCCTACCGGGAAGTGAGGTTCGACGAGTACTACACCTACCTCAACTATTTCTTCTTCCTTGTACGCGAAAACGACATCTTCAGCCTCTTCCCCCGTTTCAACGGCTATTTCCTGGAACCCAGCCACATCGGTGCTGCATGCGCCTTCCTGCTCTTCACCCAGCGCGGGCAGTGGCGGCGTTGGTACAACGTGGTGCTGCTGGTTACTGTCGTCTTCTCCTTCTCAGTCGCTTCTTACGTCTATCTTGTAGCTATAATGGTCTTCAACGCCTGGACAGCCGGGCGCAAGATTGTGCGCAAGATGATTGCCGCCATAGCTGTGCTCGCGGTGTGCACCGTCGTCACCTTCACCTACAACGATGGCAACAACCTGGTGCACGACCTCATCATGCTGCGCCTGGAGATCGACGACCAGGGGCAGATGGCGGGCGACAACCGTGTGACAGGTGGCTTTCAGGCCGACTACGAAAACTTCCTCGGCTCATCCGACATCATTTTCGGGCGCAAATTCGAGATTGTGGAGTTCGGCAACGCCGGCTACCGCGTCTTCTTCTACGAGAACGGCCTCGTGGGCATCCTGCTCCTCTTCGCTTTCTATTTCACGTCGATGATGCGCACCCCAAACAAGCGGGCCCTCATAGCTGTCCTGACGGTGGCCGCCCTCTTCTTCTGGGCCTCTGCCTTCATGCTCTGGGAGAGCGTCTTCCTGCCGTTATTCGCCGCCGCCTACCTGACTGCGTCTGCACCGCCAGAGACCGTTTCAGAAAGGACGGAGCAAACTCCCACTTTGGACGAACCAAACTCATAGTTTGGACGGAGCAAACTTTTGGCCCCGTTTTTTGCATATTTCGTTCTGCTTTCTCTCTCTTTCCATACCCTTGGCTTGTATTTTCCATAGGGTTTTTCGTGCGCTGTTTTTAGGCGTATAGCTCATTTTGCAGGCTGAAACACTATAATCTATAGAATGTGTTGACCACTCTTCTAATGTCTAACAAATTCATTCTTAGAGTTTTAGCTATGCCTTATAAAACCCAATAGTAAAGATGGTTCACAACTCAAGGTAGCTTGATTTCTGAAAACGTCAATGTTTATCATACTTTGAGAGTTGTTTCAGCCTGCAAAATGAGCTATAGGTCTGTTTTTATGTAACAGATCAATGGATAGTTAGTTTTTCATCTCTACCAGTCCTTACTTCTGTTCAATCATAATGGTGTGGATGGCCGAAATATCAGCAACATTCACTACTCACATCCAGCGCACGCCGTTGGTAACGCTCAGATAATCCCCGATGTGGCTTTAAGTGTCCGAGCGTTGCTTCTAAGAAATTATTTTTATTAAATTATGTGTAATTTACGCCTTATACTTACTCATTATCACAGAATTTTAGTAAATTTGTGGCCAATTTAGCACAAACCCTATATAAAACACTAACCCCGCAGTATGCCTTTCGGCAGGGACAACGGGGTCTAACGATGCAAAGGTAGGAATAAAAACCGAAACTTGCAAGAAAAATGAGAAGAATTTTAAAAAAACAATGAAAAATGGACTTTAAGACGAGTCAGAAGCTATATTCAGCGGCCAGAATTGGCAAATATGTACATGCCTGCTCAGGCGACAAACGGCAGGCTATGCAGTTGTATCGCTACAATCTTAGGTTGTGTCAGCGGTTCTTTGGTGTGCTACACTTGTTCGAGGTGATACTAAGGAATGCCATCAACAATCACTATTCGACACAGTTGGCAGATAGTGACTGGATCATCAACCAAGCCGCCAGCTGCAAGTTGCTGTCAGATGATGAAGTTATGATTAAGGACACATAGGCTGGCTTCAGAAAGCACGGCATTTATAGTAACGACAAAATGGTAGCCTCGTTTACGATGGGATTCTGGACATTTCTGTTCACAAAGAAGAATTACAAGAAAGGCGGTAAGACTCTTTTGCGCATTTTCCCCAATAAAGCCAAGGGCAAGAATCAGGCTGATGTATATAAAGACTTGACGGCCATCCGCGAGTTCCGCAATCGTATAGCCCACCATGAACCCATCTGCTTCGACAGCATGGGAAATGTCAGTTCAACTTTTGCCCGCAAGCACTACGACTTGATTTGTGAGTACTTCGGTTATATGGGGCAGCAACCGGACGATGTGATTTCCTGGGCAGAGAAGCCAGACAAATTCCTTGATGCGATTGATACTGTTGGCAGAACAAAGATATAGTCCATGAACGTAGCATCAAGTTGGACGACCTTCGTGCAGGCAAACTTGTTCATGCCCGTCGTTATCGCAATTCCAGTTTGGGCGAGTTCCTCAAAGAACTGCATCTGACAGAGGGCAGAAGTACTGGATTCCCCACCATTCATGAGGAACTTATTCGCCCGACTCTATCATTGAGGCTGACGATGAGCACACCTACTTCATCATTCGCATACCTTGCCATCTAAAATTTGTATACGAGAAACTGAGTATGGATAAAAGAAGGCCATATTCTGCCAGTTGGTAAGGTGTGGAAGCCGGATATTACTGATAATATCACACTCAGAGAGAGCAAATTATTCCTCCACTTTCCATACCCTGAACCCAAATTTTCCATAGGGTGATTTGGTCTGTTTTATATAACAGACTGATTTGCAACGGTTTGTTTTTCCTCCCCGTTTTAGCATTTTCCATAGGCAACTGATACGGATGTCGGGGAAATGTCGTAACTTTGCAACCGAAAAACAAAGAATAGTGAATGATTATGAGAGCATTGTACATATTCCTCGTTGTTGTGATGCTGGCTGCTTGCGGTCAGCGGCCTACGGTGCTGACGGCGAAGGCTTGTCTGGAGCAGGCGGAGGCTGCTTTGGCAGATGACAGCATCCGTCTGGGCGAGACGTTGCTCAGAAAGGCCATCCGTTTGGCGGAGGAGTCGCAGGACTGGCACACCAATTATATTGCGTACCAGCGGTTGGCGGAGGCGTTGTCGCAGGGCAACCCTGAGGAGGCGTTGCGGCTGATGAAGCGGGCGCTGGCGGTCTATGAGCAGCACCCTGACGATGAGCGGAACTATGCGATCCTGCTCGACTATGCCGGCACTTACGCTGCACAAGTGGCCTACGCCAAAGAGGGAACCTACGACGAAGCCCTCGACTTCACCCATCGTGCCTACGACTTGGCAGAGAAGAAAGGGATGACGGACCTGACGGTGCAGACGCTGACCAGCCTTGCCAACATCGCCTGGGCAAAGGAGGACTATCGCCAGGCCCTCGACTATGCCCACCAGGCAGAAGCCCTCATCTCTAAACAGGGAAGGGACGGGGGAGAGTCTTCTGATTTGCTGCAAGGGTCTCTTCAGGTGCTGGCCCGCTGTTACCTGAGTCTCAATATGCTCGATTCGGCTGAAGTCGTCTATCGGCAGATTGTGCCTGGCGACGATGTCCATCTGGCCTATATCGTGCAGAGCAGCCTGGCCAAGATTGCGCTCCGGCGGATGGGGGCCACACAGGTGGAGGACGATGTGGATGAGGCTTTTGAGCGGGTGGAGGACTTCTACTACAAGGCACTCGAACAGAAGGATGAGTACTATCAGGAGACGTTGCGCCAGGAGATGGAGAACCAGCAACTGGAATACCGCTCGCAGATGTATGCGCGTACGCTTCTTCTGACGATTACGGCCTCGCTCTTTGTCATCTTGGCGATAGTGCTGGTGGTTCGCTACAGGATGCGTGCCCAGCGTGAGGAAAAGCGCCAACTCCAGCAGGAGGCGGAGCATCAGAAGACTTTGCTGCACCAGGCCAACGAGGTGGTGGCGTTCCTCCAGAACTTCATCCTTGAGCGCACGGAGGCGTTGAAGAAACTGAACCAAAGCGGCGATTCGCTCATCTACCTCAGTCCGCACGAATGGAGCGAGATAGAGCGCACGCTCAACGCCATCGACAACAACCGCTTCGCCCGTCTCCGCGAGCAGCACCCCACGATGCAGGAGGACGACATACACCTGTGCATCCTCACCCGCCTGGGTCTGAGCAACCGCACCATCGGCAACATCTACTGCATCACCGTCTCTGCCGTCCAGCACCGCAAGCTCAAGCTGAAGAAAGAGGTGTTCGGAGAGACCAATCCCGACATCACGCTGGAACAGATTCTGAAGATTGAACATTGAAGATTGAACATTGAAGATTGAACATTGAAGATTGAAGATTAACTAAAAACAGATTTATTATGAGACGTACATTATTATTTATTGCGTGTGTACTGGCATCTGTTACGATGTTAGCACAGAATGATGAAAATCCTGATTACCTTCCCTTTGTGGAGTTGGGCAAGCAGTGGCACTTAATTGTTGTAGACAACCCGAACTATTTGCGTAGAACTGGAATATACTGGATGCGTGCAGAAATGGAGTTTGACAACAAGAAATACATATATACATACCTACGATACGATGTCTTGGCCACTGTTGAAGAGGTAGGATTCCTTCGTGAGGAAAACCGTCGGGTATATTTGTACGACGAGTATACAGACAGAGAAATTATGCTCTATGACTTCTCGCTCAAAGAGGGCGACATATTCACTTACGAATATGGCTTCGACCAGCCAGTGAACTGCAAGGTGCTGAAACAGGGATGGCTGGAAGACGGTCCTAAAATCGTGTCGTCTCGCACTCTTACCTCAGACACACAGGACATCAATTATCGTCCTCTGCGTACATGGACCATTGGACGTGACAACGGGGCGGGTGAGTATGATGAGGTGACAACATGGGTGGAAGGTATCGGAACCATTGGAAACATGTTCAGTCCGCTTGCCTCCAGTAACGTGAAGTATTGCTTGACTTTCGTAGAAAGACAGACAGAATCTTGGGTAAACGAATATCTACCTTTCTCGTTTTGTAACTTATTTGACATGTTTGGCCAAATACATGGCTGCGACCTGCCAACAGGTGAGGAAAATAATGAGGAAGACGACAGGCATCATAAACTCACCTACGAATTGGAAGGTGAACGTCTGCATGTCTACGGAGATGTGTTCACACAATGTGGGCCTAACAACTATGCCTTGTTCCGCGAGAGGAAGACTGATGACCCTTGGGTCAACAAGATTGAATTCACAATACAAGAAGTGGAGCCAACAATGAATTGTGCGGCCCTTTATGCCACCGACTTCTATGTCCCTGGCTTCGACCCAAATCTCAGCTACGTCGTGGTTGATAATCAAGGCGAGGAACATCCCGTCATCAACAAGACATCACAGATGGCTTACCGCCCATTCATCGAAGACGGCAAGGTGTGGAAAGTGGGAGATGTCACCTCGGGCAATCCTGTGCAGCTGGTTGAGTACTACTATTTCGATGGTGACACCATCATCGACGGGAAGACTTGCAAGCAGATGATGCGCCAGCAGTATGTCAGTCCTGACTTCCCGGAATATGAGGCTATTTCTCAACAGCCATCCCTGAACTATGTGGGAGCATGGTATGAAGAGGACAAGAAAGTGTATGAATACGACACG
>JAGCZA010000137.1 GCA_017960525.1 Prevotella sp. | reverse complement strand
CACCAACGTCTCGTAGTCGAATGATGAATGTCTCTTTGCCATGGTGCAAAGGTAACACTTTTTTCGGACATGAGTTCCGTTGCGCTAAGATATTTTGGTTAGTTGGCATGGGGCTTATCCACGGACTTTTCCCCCTGCGCCTATATTTCAGCACCCTGTATGGGCTGCTGTCTTGGCGTTTACGGCTGCATTTCTGTGGGGCTGGGCCTATCCGCTAATCAAGCTCGGGTTTGACGAGTTTGGGATTACAACAGAGATGACGGGCAGTAAGATGCTGTTTGCTGGTATCCGTTTTTTCATATCGGGCATCATCATTCTTTCCATTGCCCACATCACTCATCGCTCGTTTGGCCTAAAGGATGGGGTTAAAGACAAGATATTGGGCAGTAGTCTGTTCCTGTTGGCCTTCACGCTGCTGAACACCACGTTGCACTATGCCAGCTTCTATATCGGTTTGTCGCACAGCCAGGGCAGTCGTGCCGCCATCCTGAACTCACTGAGTGTGTTTGTGACGGTCCTCCTTGCCTGCTTGTTCTTCAAGAGCGACAAGCTGACTCTCAGAAAGGTGATAGGCTGTGCCATCGGCTTCACGGGTATCCTTGCGCTCAATCTGAGCGGTGGCGAAAGCGGCTCAATCACCTTGCTTGGCGATGGCTTGATTATCCTCAATGCGTTGTGCGGCGCCTGTGCCGGATTGATGACAAGGGGTGTAGCGAAGCGGGTGGACGTATTTGTCGGAACGGGTTATAGTCTTAGCATAGGTGGTGCCTTATTGCTGATACCGGGTTTGTTGATGGGTGGCACGTTGCCATGCGTCACCGTCATCGGCATCATGTATCTTCTGCTGCTCATCGGCATCTCCACGATTGCCTTTGCTCTGTACAACAAACTGCTAACGTGTAATCCAGTAGGCAAGATAGCGATATGGAACTCACTGATACCCGTGGTAGGTGCCGTTACTTCATGCCTATGCCTACATGAGACGTTCGTATGGAACTATGTCGTGGCAGCAGCGCTGACAACTGCGGGTATCTATGTCATCAACGCACAGCATTCCCCAAAATAAAGAAGGAAACCACTTTCAAGATTCCCTTTGTAGCGCCTCGCTGATCTGGTGAACTTCATCCGCAATAACATCGAGCTGTTTCAACAATGGGCAGAATCGGATACCGCAAAGCTTTATACGCCGCCTGTATTCGTAAACAAGAAGGAAGCACAGGGGTACTTCTTCTGACAAGCTTATAGGTATTGGTTGACTACTGCCTGCAGCTGGTTCAAGGGCATGGCTCCGCTCTGGCGCCATAGCACTTGACCATTGCGGAACAGTATCAAAGTGGGCACGGCCTGAACGTTGTACGTTTCAGCGGGAATGCCGTGCTTATCCACATCTACCTTGATGATGCGGAGGCGGTCACCAAGGTTGGCTTTCAGCTGTTCCAAGACAGGGTGCATGGCCTTACAGGGGCCGCACCAGGTGGCAAAGAAATCGGCCAAGACCAGTTGGCCGCTATTGATGACATCATTGAAGGTTTCCATATGAAGATATTTGTTATATATAGTACAAAACGATAAATTGGAATTTATTCAATAATAAATACCGAGAAAGCCGTCTTGAATAGCTTTCTTATCTTTTCTTCAGCAAGAATTGATGTGATTTGTTTTACTTTCATTTTTTATCCATATCAACGGATATGAAAATATAGTAAATGATTGCATTTCAGTATCAAAGATGTCATAGAATCAATCCATGAAGTCATATCCTGCTTCCTCAAAGAGCTCATCGTTAAGCTCTTTCGCAATTCGGTTTGGATCATTACCCCACACTCGTTCTCGGAGGATATCTTCCGATTCTCTACTACGTTCACGGGCCTGTAACTGGTGAAAGGATAGAAATTCTTCCTTAAATTCTTGATCGAGCCAATCATATTCTGTATAAGAATGAAGGATAATTTCATCATAAGCCATAATCCAGTTTTTTCTTCCTGATGAAAATTCTACTTCTTTGAACACCGGTCTAAAATCAGAATCAGTAGCAAAAACATTAAATCCTTTATATTTAAAAGAAGGCACAATGTCTCGATATAATTCTGGAGCTACTTGAACTGGACAGCCCTTCGGCATAATCAGTTCCCTATTATTTGCATCAAAGTATATATCCGAAATGGGGATAAAGTATAATTTATTCTCTTCTATTTCATACCTAAACTGAAAAGTCACGCTTTTTCCTTTAGAATCTCTATTCTTGTATATCACAAGTTTATCAGATAATTTTCTACCAGTAAACTTAGAACCCTCTTCGGGTTCATACTTTATAGTCTTTGTCAAACACATAAGCTTCTCAATTCTACATGATACATCCAATTTCCATCATTGTCAATACATTTTTCCTTATTAGGATAGAGCTTGACTTTCATCCCTAAGCGATGCGCAATTTCCAAGTAGTCATATAAAATGTTCTTGTTTATCCATGGTTTCTTTGGTCCTAATTGCGAAACCACGATTGAATGTTCTTCACTTTCTTCGTCTTTACACTCAAAGTTTTTCGCTTGAAACTTTTGATATAGAGCTTTATAAATGCTTCGTCCCATAGAGAAGTCTCTTTTTTTTATTCCATCTAAAGTATCTCCATACTCCATTCCTTGCAAAAACTCTATATCATATTTACAGATTAGTATATAAGTCGGAATACATGGATTGTTCTCACTATTACTGCATAAAGGCTCATATATCAATTGTTCTCCAGAACATCCTCGATAAGATGCACAAAGAAAACCATGCTCTTTGGCACAGTTATCAGCTGCTTCTTGCAAAAATTTACTATTTCTCATTTTAAAATAATTCTGTCACTTCAGCGAGACTTTGGATTCTTGCTCTTAAAATCGTGATTGATAGCATTGGCAAAGACATTAGTCTTTCCCTTGCCGTCTTTTTTAGGGTATTGCTGACTGCCAAGCACAATGATTTTCAGTTCCATTGACCTTGTTGATGCGATCAATGACTGCATCCAGTCGCTAAAAATTCTCAAACGGTTACGCATTAGTATCGAACTTATCTGACTGCAAAAATACACAAAAACTAAGCATCTACTTCTAGATTGCATGTTAAACTATCTTTAATACCTTATTTCATCATCATTTTATTATGATAACTCATCATATTGTGTCTTTTCGGCGCACCCTGCAGTCCCCATCGGCTCCGGCTGTCCGTGCCACCACCGCACATTGTCACGGACGGAGAGGCATTTGCTCACGGCCACGCATTTCCTTGTGGAAAAATGGACTGAAAGCTACAAAATGGTTCCAAATCCATAACCATAAACCTCTTTTAACGCACTCAAACGCATATAAATTCAAGAAAAGTTGTACATTTGCCCCAAAATAATGCAATAAATGCTATTATTTAGAGCTATTGCACAGATAATAAGCTTTACAAGAATTCCGCCATGGAGCCGTTCTGTCTTGTAACTTTATCCTTGGCAAACGACAAACAAAACTAACAAATATGAACATGAAAAGACTGGTATTCTCTATGATGGCATTGCTGGCATTCGGAACTGCCAGCAGAGGGCAGATTTACGAGGAGACATTGCCGAATCCCGACAACGAGCCGGCACCCGTGCATCCGGTGCCGAGCCAGCGTCAGCTGCTATGGCAGGAAACGGAGTTCTACGCTTTCTTCCACTTCGGCATGAACACGTTCACCAACGCTGAGTGGGGCAACGGAAGCGAGGCGGAGAGTAAGTTCGCTCCTACCAAGGTTCCTAATCCCCGTCAGTGGCTCGAAGCGGTGAAGGCTGCGGGGATGAAGGGCGGCATCGCCGTGGTGAAGCACCACGACGGTTTCTGCCTCTGGCCTACGGCCACAACCACGCACAGCATCGTGAACGCCGGCAATCAGAACGGACGCGACACGAATATCCCCAGGGACTTTTCCGAAGCAGCACGCGACCTGGGCATGAAATACGGATTCTATGTTTCGCCATGGGACCTGAACAGTCAGTATTGGGGCGATGGTACGAGCAATTATGTCAACAAGGTGTTCTTGCCGCAATGCCTGGAGCTGGCCAAGTATGGCAGCGACCAGTTTGAGATGTGGTTCGACGGTGCTACAGGTGGCGACCATGCCGGTTACTACGGCGGTGCAAACACCACACGCACCATCCCTGATGCCTCTACCTATTACGACATCCCCAATCTGCGCGACACTGTTCATGCGATAGCTCCTAACTGCGTCATCTGGGGCGTGGGTGACGAGGCACGCTGGATTGGCAACGAAGCCGGCTGGGCAGGTGAAACGAACTGGTCTATGGGTTGGGGTGAGAGCGGCAACGAAGCGGAATGGAAATGGCGTGCCGGCGAGAGCGATGCCAAGGCCACAAACAAAGGCTGGTTCTGGCATAGCGGAGAAAGCCCGAAATCCGCCAACGAACTGTTCAAGATTTATCTGGAAACAGTAGGCCGCAACGCCACGCTCATCCTCAACTTCCCGCCCAACCAAAGCGGAGAACTGCCACAGGCTGACGTGGCGGTGCTCCGGCAATTAGGAACGATGCTCCAGCAGCGCCTCGGCACAGACCTAATGGCCACCGCATCTTCTATCAGTGCCTCTGCCACACGCACGGCCGGTGCAAGACGGACATTCGATGTCGGCCACCTCACCGATGGCGATAAGGATACCTATTGGGCCACCAACGACGGCGAGCACACGGCCACCATCAACGTAGCGTGGACGGAGCCCCAGAAGCTGCATTATGTAATGCTTATGGAGTACATACGACTTGGACAGCGCATCCGCAAGTTCTCCATTGAGACCAGCCTCGACGGTGTGTCATGGAAGAAGTGTGCCGCCACGACAACCACGGTGGGCTACAAGCGCATCGTGCCCCTGAACAACAGCACCAGCACCTACGGCGGAGTTGATGCACGCTACTTGCGTATCAGCATCGAGGACAGCCGTTCCTGCCCGACACTGCACACCCTGGCGGTGTACTGAGCAGTTACGATCAAAATGTTCAAGTGTTAAAAGAGCAAGCAGTATGAAAACGATCTATCAATTCTTCACTTTTCATTTTTCACTTTTCATTATATGCGCTTTGCTGCCTTCTGTGGCCGCAGCACAGCATATCACGTTTGAGAGTGCCGAGGAGTACCGAAGCCTCGGAGTCTATGATACCTGGGAGCTGTCACCATTCCGTACTGGTGTCTTGAAAGGCAGTAACTACGTGAAGCTGATGGCCAACCCCGACATGGAGGAAAAGGAAGCTCCGGGCGTCGCCACCAACGCCAGTGAAACCGCCTTGGCCGTCCAGCGTTCGCGCTACGGCAGCAACACCTTTGGCGCACGTATCGACCTCAAGGAGTCTTTCTGTCTGGGCACCAGCAAGAAGTATGTCCATGTATTGGTCAACAAGCCCGCAGGCGAAAATGCCAATGTCATGCTGATAGGCTTGGGCAAGCGACACGACTGGGAAGAACAGGCTCCCGAAACGGAGCAGTTCTGGGTGACGGCGTCCTTGTCAACCCAAGGACAGTGGAACGACCTCGTGTTCCCGATAACGACCAACGAGTCTGTAGATATTCACAGTTTTGTCATCGTACCTGATCTGGCATCGCCTCACTTGCGCACGACGGATTTCATTGCGTTTATTGATGATATCGAGGTAACCGACAGCCCCAAACCACGCTACCAGATTATTAACTACCCGCTGAATTTCGACACAAACCAAACACCCACACGCTCCGACCGTGCACTGACAAAGCTTACCTTCACATCCACAGGCGAAAGCTCTAAGGACGTGACTGTGCCCACAGCCACCGTCTATAACAACCTCACGGAACAGGCAACGGTCTTTGCCAAGGCCGGAGGTTCCGTCACAGTGAAGATGACCTACAAAGGAGGTTGGATGAGTGGCTACGCCTATGTGGATTGGAACAACGATGGCCAGTTCACGCCCATCATCGAGGCCAACAAGCCTTCTGGCGGCAGTGAGTTGGTGAGCTATACATACCTAAGTGGCTACAACAGCAAAGGTGTTGCACAGACCAACGGCAACAGCGTAGTGAACGGCACCATCACCTGTCCAGCCTTTACCATACCAGAAGGGACACAGCCTGGCATTTACCGTATGCGCTTAAAAATAGATTGGGACAGTGCGGATGCCGGAGGCAACAACAATACAGGCAACCTGCTCACGGCCAATGGCGGTGCTGTCGTTGATGTGCTGCTGAATGTCCACGATGACGAAGTGCGCATCTCTGCCAACCAGCTCAACGGCGATGTCCTGACACCGGAAGGTGCTGCCCTGAGCGATGCACCCATACCGTTCAGGCAGCCTGTAACCGTCAAAATGGTTCCGGCACCTGACTTTACCTACACGGGCATCGTGATTACCCACGGATACAACCTCGACGGACCTGAGTTCGTGCGTGACAACAGACAGTACAAGAGTGTCACCATCCCTGCCGCCTCCTTCAACAGGACAACACATGAGTACACCATCCCTGCCTCGTATATCGATGGCGAAGTGCGTATCGAGGGCCTCTTCACACCTGGCGAGAATCCCGACCCCGGCAAAGAGGACCAGACTTACACAGTCACTTATAAGAATGGAGCTGACGGAACATTTTATCAAAACGGCAGCGAAGTGGCAATTGGTCAGGGGTGGAAAGCTGCTGAATGGGTCTCTGCTGAGCCTGCACCAATCGTTACGATTTCAAACAAAAGAAGTGATAACAGCTATGGCACAAACGGCTTTCATACAACAGCTTATCATTTAGCCAGCGACAGGACATTTACAATCAGCGTAGAGAACCCTTTTCTAATTACCGGCTATCGCATATATACTGCTGATGGCTGGGGAGCTGTAGTTACAGCGGAGAATGGAGAATACGAAACATTCAGCGGAGAAGCTACATTAACAGTAGCCGGCTTGAACACGAAATCCACGTCTTTTACGACAGCGCCCAGTCCCGCAGCTAATCTGAATAGTCCGACCATAGATATCTATATCATTGATAGTTCAGCTGTGGGAGTGGGCGAGATTCGCAGTACCAACGGGCGCGTCGTAGGGCGTTATTCCCTCGATGGCAAACCCTTGCCACAAGCACCTGCAAAAGGCGTTTACATCATGGGTGGCAAGAAGATTGCAAAATAAGATCCTTCGGCCATGACTAATTCATGACAGACTTATCGATGGGTGAACACGGCCATGTATTCAGAGTCATCTGAGTACGTGGCCGTGCCACTTGTAAATTGGTCATCCGCTTCAGTATTGGGACGGATGAATTTATCTCAGATGTCAAAAACATCTGTCTTGTTTTTACGACACAAAACGAGACAAAAAGCAAAGTCTTACAAAAAAATGAAGATCATTGCCCACCCGCAGCCCCCATCGGCTGCGGCTGTCCGTGCCGCCACCGCACATCGTCACGGAAGGAGAGGGCATTTGCTCACGGCCACGCAAGAGCAGACACACAACGTGGGCAGGTGCCCTCTCTGTCTGTGACGGCCTCCCCATTGGCACGGACGGCTGGAGGCGATGCCTGATACGTAAGCCGATGGCCTGCACAAACGGCACGACACGCTTTCCCACTTTGACGCTTGACTCGTGGAGTAAAGGTACAAAGTGGGTTTTTCATGCAGTTTCCTGGTCATTCCTTGCCGTAGGTTTCATAACCTCGGCTGCGGCTCGGGCATTGAAGCGAGCTTCATGCCGCTCACCTTGCACGAGCTTTCGCTTCCCCCGCCACCTTGTTCGGGCATCGTAAAAATTACCGCCCATCATGGGTATGTCTCATTTAATCCTACAGCGTCATGAAAGTTCAAGTGAATCACAATCCCGCACCGCGTCAGCTCTACTTCAATTTCGAGGAGCCTGTCCTGAAGCCCGTAGAAAAAGACAGCGATATTCCTATGTACATGAAACAGTACAAGGATCTGAAGGCCAAACATCCGGACGCACTCCTGCTGTTCCGAACAGGAGATTTCTATACGTCATTCGAAGAGGATGCCGTAAACGCGGCTGACAGCCTCGGAATTACCCTCACGAAGTCTAAAGGCTACCGTCAGGCTTCGTTCCCGCACCATGCACTCGACACCTATCTTCCAAAGCTGATACGATGCGGATTCAGAGTTGCCATCTGTGATCTGATAACAGCACCGAAGAAGGGCCGGTAGGCTCTCCTTCGGCTGTATAGTTGTCTTGAAAGCCAACAAAAAACAGACTTAATTACTTTTTCTGAGTACTATTTAGCCTGTTTTTATAATTTTTAGCACCTTTCTTTTCTCTCTTCATGTGAAAAGGTGTACATTTGCATATCAAAATGCAAAAAAGAACATTAAAAAATAAAACTAACATAGCCATATACGTATGAAAAATAACATTCTCTTGACTCTTATTGTGGCGCTTGTTACCATGCAGGCATGGGGACAGGCTGTCATTTTTCCGCAGGAGCAGCAGGCGGGATTTGCCACATCATCGGTTAGCGGTAGCACCTATACGCTATCCAACGACCTGCTCTCTGCCACTTTCATCCACGCTGACGGCCAGCTGTCCTTTGGCGGATGCGAAGCAATGGGGCTACAACCCGGCAATGAGCTGTTCAGCATCCGCCTCGGCAACGGTACGGAGGTGGCATCCTCTGCCATGACGCTGAACGATGTGCAACTGGTTACCCTTTCGCCCGACGCCTCTGCCGCCAAGGCATCGCTGAAGCTGCCCGGCAAAGCTGTGGAAGCAAGCTACAGCTATGGCAACCTCGCGCTGACATGGCGTGCTGTACTGCGCGACGGTTCGCACTACCTGCGCACGGAGTTGGAACTGACGGCTGTGGCCGACGTGGCCATGAACGCCATTATCCCCATGCACTACACCGTGGACAACAGCAGCAGCGCGCAGGCTCCGGCCGTAGTGGGCAACACACGCGGAGCCGTCATCGCCAGCGACAAGATCTTCGCCGGACTGGAAACTCCGATGGGCAAGAACAGCATCGTGGGAGCCGTAAGCACGGAGCCCTTTGCCTATGGCAGCTGGACAAGTTCCACCTTCTCTTGGGAGCCCGGAACGGAGACGCCTCAGGGTATTCTTAACCTCGGCTTACCAGCCAGCGGGATTCTCGGTGTACAGGGCTATCTGGCCATCCTCGGAAGCGGCACACAGACGGTGACTTTCCAATACACGAGCGGAAACCACCGACTGGACATCGCAGGCGTAGATATCGTGAACCTCAGCGGCACCGTGGTGGCCAGCGACTACCACAAGGGCTATACTGGCGGCGCCAAGTCCAACAACGTCTATACGCTCAACATACCCGAACCTGGATTCTATCTCGTGCGCTACTTCCGCGACACCGTGACCGATGCACAGGCCTCATTCAACAGCAACGGCACCATCACCTGGAGCTGTCAAGTCATTGCGCCAGAACCGGTGTTCGATGGCAACATGGAAGCCAACATCCTGCCCACGGTTGATGGTGCTGACGATACTAACCTGTCAGACTCATGGACACCAAGCACATGGAGCGTCATGTCGGAAATTCCGGCAGGCGTGAGTGCCCTTGGCTTCACAGCCGCCGAGGTGGTGAAGAAGGAGAAGGCTGTAGCCTTCAGTGCCGCCGGCACACTTAGCGTTACCCTCACTTATTCCAGCGGCAGCCACCGCCTGAACATCGTGGGCGTGGATTTGCTGAACGGCGAGGGTGACGTGGTGGCCTCTGACTATCACGTGGGCTACACGGGTGGCGCCCATAGCAACAACACCTACAGCTTTGCAGTGCCCTTAGCTGGTAATTTCCGACTGCGCTACCTCTGCGAGACGAAGACCGAAACGATTACCTCTTCCGGCAACATCACCATCACATACGATACTGGCTATCCGTTGCTGTCTGTCGGTGGTGCTCGCACCGACACATGGAACACTTCGTCATGGAGCGCTCCAGCAGTTGTGCCTGCCCGCATCAATGAACTGGGCTACACTTCTGATCGAATCAAGATGATGGAGAAGACGGTTCGCTTCAACCGCGCCGGCGGAACGTTCGCGGCGCAGTTCATGTACGCCTCCGGCAATCACGGCCTCACCATCGCCGGTGTGGATCTATTGGATGAAGACGGGAATATCGTCGTCTCAGACTACCACAGCGGTTTCTCAGGCACTGCCAAGACCGATAATGTCTATTCATTTGTCGTGCCTGCGGCCGGCAGCTACACAATACGCTATTTTGCTGTCCTCAACCCCAACGGCTCGGACAACACATCATCGGGCAACATCAACCTGAGCTACAACAAGAGCGAATATATCCACCTGCCCGCACCCACACAGACAGAGTTCAAGGGCGAGTGGAGCCGCCAGACGACACTGGCTGCCGGCCAGACATGGAAGGTGGGAGCCGTCATTGGTCTCATAGCTCCGGGTCAGGCCCGCCGCTCATTCCTCTGCTACAGCGAGCGCGAGCGTGCCGTGCCTTGGCGTGCGTTCCCGATGTACAACTCGTGGTTCGAGCTGAACATCGACCGTAACAACAGTGCCGACTACAGCGGTAACTTCACAGAGGCACAATGTGACGAAGTACTCGACCAGTGGAAAACTCACCTCTACGACGCCTACGGCGTGGGTATCGGCTCATTCATGTGGGACGACGGATGGGATGAGTACGGCACTTGGGAGTTCAACCCCAACTTCCCCAATGGCTTCCAGCCGCTGAGCGATAAGGCATGGGCCATGAACTCTCAGATTGGTGCTTGGCTCGGTCCCGTGGGCGGTTACGGCACCAGCGGCAACTACCGCCGCAACTACTGGAGCTCGCGAGGTGGAATGCAACTCTCCAACCCCGCCTACTACGAGGTATTCCTCAACCGCACCAGCTTTATGCTCAACAACTACCACTTCAACTTCTTCAAGTTCGACGGGATCAGCGCTCAGTTCAGCTCCGTAGGACCTGATCCAGGAGCCACGGGCGAAGAAAATGCCGAAGGTATCATTGCTATCGAGCAGGAGCTCCGCAAGGTAAAGCCCGACGTGTTCTTCAACACCACCGTGGGAACATGGGCATCGCCCTTCTGGTTCCAGGTGAGCGATGCCGTATGGCGTCAGGAGAACGACTGGGGCACCGCCGGCAACCAGGGCAACACGCGCGAGCAGTGGATCACATACCGCGACAGACTCGTCTATCAGAACTACGTGCAAAATTCACCGCTCTGTCCCATCAATGCCATGATGACCCACGGCTTCATCCTCTCCAACTACGGTGGCGGTGTAGCCAACATGAGCCGTAACTACAACGATGTACTCCGCGAGATGCGTTGCGCCTTTGCCTGCGGCAGCGAGCTGGTGGAGGTCTATGCCGACTTCGCCCTGATGAATAGCATCAACGGCGGTGTGCTCTGGGGAGACCTCGCCGAGTGCATACGCTGGCAGAAGGCACAGGAGGACGTGCTGCCCGACGTACACTGGGTGGGCGGCAATCCATGGGACGGCAGCCGCGCCAACGTCTATGGCTGGGCTGCCTGGAACGGCAAGAAAGCCACCTTGGCACTGCGCAATCCGGCGGCTTCGGCACAGACGTTCACCACCACGCTGCGTGAGGCCCTCGACATACCGGCATACATCCACACCACCATCACACTCTCTGATGCCTTCACGCAAAGCGACCTCAGCGGACTGACCACTGGAACGCCTATTGACATCGACACACCGTTGACGCTCAACCTCGCTGCATCATCAGTATATATTTATAATGGTGAGGACGGACAGCCTTTGACGCTCTACGACAACGCGGACAACACTGATGCCATCGCCAATGCCGATGGTCAGCGACGCGCAGTGACCATCAGCGGACGCACACTCTTCAAGGATGGCTCCTGGAACACGCTTTGTCTGCCCTTTGAAGTGGCGGACTTCACTGGAACACCGCTCAGCGGCGCTACAGTCAAAGAACTGAACTGCAGTCAGGAATCCAGCACAAACTATGATGCTGCCACCAGCACGCTCACGCTCGACTTCGTAGAGGCCAACAAGATTGAGGCCGGACGCGCCTACATCGTCATGTGGGAGGATGGTGAGAACATCGTCAATCCGTGCTTCGGCGGCGTCACCATCAACGCTGTAGCACCCTCCGAACAACAGGTTACCAGCCAGGACGGCAAGGTGAGCTTCTGCGGTAGCTATGCCAGCAGCACATTCGACACTGACGACACCAGTCTGCTCCTGTTAGGAAATGATAACACATTATACTATCCCCTAAGCGGCACTCGCATAGGCGCATTCCATGCTACCTTCCCGTTACACGGCGTCAAAGCAGGAACGCCTGAAATTGGTGGAGATATCAAGGCTTTCAAACTAATCTTCGACGGCAGTAACCCCACCAGCATCAGAGAGCTTGCCAATATGCATCCCACTAACGGCAACTCACGGTGGTACACCCTCGATGGGCGCCGTCTGCAGGGTAAACCCGCCAAGCAAGGCGTGTATATCAACAACGGAAAGAAAGCAATAATCAAATAACAGGAGGGCGCAAAAATGAAGAAAAGATTATATTCCCAGCCGACACTGACCGCGTTTTACCCGGACTGTGCAAACATGATTGCAGACAGCCTCCACAAGGTTGAAGGAAATGCCAACTTAAGATATGGTGGCGGCGGCAATCAGGACGCACGCGTGAAAGAACAGCACGACTACAATGTCTGGGATGATAACTGGAGCAATTAAAGTAGCTACAATTATTCTGAAAGCGCCTCACAATGGGGCGCTTTTTCTATTGGAAAAACGATAGTTTATCATAGCCATTATCTTTTAATCATCATTAGCCCTTGCGCTTTGGGACAGCGGTACACCGCCCATTGTCTGCTCTGAGTCATAGCATGAAAGCGGTATTATCCTGTTCGCGGTCATGTGCCCGGCATCGGCAGAGGTAGCTTCCTTTCCCAGTTCTCCCATCCACACGGTGCTTCATGGGTTTGTCATCACTCTCCATGGAGTTTCATGGTGTCCTTATCCGTACTGCTCTCTGAAGCTGTGGTAGGGAAGTAGGACATTCTACCTCTTCGCCCTTGTGGGAACACGCTGATAAGCGCCTGTCCTCGAAGACATCCGGCCGCACCGGCGAACGTTCGTTCCCGACATAGGGGATGCTCCATCAGCCTTATAGCATGGATGACGTTCCCTTGATTCCTCATGGCTGCAGCCGACGCTCTGCCTTGCGGAAAACGGAGTCTTGCACACTGATTTTGAACATGCCACGGCGATTTTCCGATGCAAAGGTAAGGCAGGCCGGGCACGGCCGCTCGAGCTCTGCTCGCTTCGCTCGGCGAAGAAGTACCTATTCTTTATGGCTGCACAAAAACGGATGACAGCTTTCCACACTTTGCCGCTTGACTCCTGGAGTGAAGGGACAAAGTGGATATTTCATCGTTTTTCCTTTCCATTCCTTGCCTATGCGCCCTTTCCCTGCCACCTTGACTGAAGCATCGTAAAAATAACGCCTCCGGGCATGTCTAACTCAAAATCAATTCTATTATGCAAGACTACATTTCTACAATCGCAAGGCCTCAGGAGCTGGCTAACGCTTCCAATGAGGAAGAGAACGTCTATGACATCAATGACTATCGGGCTGACTATCAGGAAGAGCATCCCGCTGTTTATGTCGGGACGTACCGTAAGTACAACGAAGGTTCTCTTTACGGTGCATGGCTGGACATCACCAAGTTCGAGGACTATGACGAGTTCATCAGCGTCTGTAAGTTCCTACACAAGGATGAAGAGGATCCCGAACTGATGTTCCAGGATTACGAATGCTTCCCCAGATGTTGGTATTCCGAGAGCTGCATGGATGAGGACACCTTCAATAAAATCAAGGAATATGGAGAGTTGGATGATGACAAGCAGGAAGCTTACCGCATCTACATCGATGGAGGACTGGGAGAGGAAGACATTGACAGTTTCAACGATGCCTACATGGGCAAGTATGACAGCGAAGAGGATTATGCCTATGAAATCATCAATGAATGCTATAACATCGAGCAGATGATGGGCGGGCTGAGTTCATACTTCGACTACAATGCTTATGCAAGGGATCTCTTCATCGATGATTACTAGTTCGATAATGGCCATGTGTTCCGCCGTAGGTAGGCGGACACATGAGCTTCATTCAGGATTCATCCGCTCCGGCTGGAGCGGATTTCTTTTTGCTCTGAAAGAGGAAGGGAAAGCGGAAGGAAGTGAGAGTATAATGCCCACCCGCAGCCCCCATCGGCTCCGGCTGTCCGTGCCGCCACCGCACATCGTCACAGACGGAAAGGGCATTTGCTCACGGCCACGCAAGAGCAGACGCACACCGTGGGCAGGTGCCCGCTCTGTCTGTGACGGCCTCCCCATTGGCAGGGACGGCTGGAGACGATGCCTGATATGAAAGCCGATGGCTACAAGGGTGAAAGCCCAAGGGCTTCCGGCGGTTCCTCCCTCGGCACTTCATCCGGCAGGTGAAGAGCCTCGGGACAAGTATTCACGGAAGCCTTGTGTGCAGGTGGCGTACAAGTCCGCACACGTACACACAAGGCACCCGTCTTCTCTATACGGCAAGCCGTACTGCTATTTCTATAAACTCTTCTCATTATCTAATCCGAAGCCCCTCGTCAGCACATCACCCTTAGAAAATGAAGTGCTGCCTTGCCCATAAATGGAGCATACGGCTTAGCATTTTATTTTCTGAGTGCGAAGAGCGGACGAGGGAGAGAGGTAAGTGGGTTGACCAAAAGCATGACAAGCCTTTGCCCTCGGTTCACAGGCTCTCTGAGGGAAAGGCACGTCACGCTTTTGGAATTGAAATCCCTCGGCACATCTTCGGCGTAGAGGCTTTCCTGACAAGCGGCCATATCATCGCACAGTCACCCGCAATGGCTGCTGTCGGGAAAGCCTGTACTTGAAGAAAAGCCTCGTGGAAATGATTGACGAAAGCCTTTACCTGCTGTGCG
This sequence comes from Prevotella sp., assembly GCA_017960525.1. Classification (GTDB taxonomy): domain Bacteria; phylum Bacteroidota; class Bacteroidia; order Bacteroidales; family Bacteroidaceae; genus Prevotella. The sequence continues at coordinate 3,453 of JAGCZA010000137.1, read as the reverse complement.
CTGACAGGCAGACACACGGCAGGGAAAGGCACTTGTCTATACGCTGCTGTATGAATGCAGCACCTATTTTGAAGTAATACGCGACCTACAACCTACGAAATGACCACAAATTCATGTCCCAAACAACTTTTAACGCCCGAAAAACAAATATATAAAAGAAAAGTAGTACCTTTGCAACCACAGAACGATAAAACGAATAAGATTATGCCTGAAATAAGCAAATTCTTCGGAATCATCATTAGCCTCTACTGGCGTGACCACAATCCGCCGCACATCCACTTCACCTACGGCGAATACGAATGCATCATCAGCGTACTTGACCGCGTGGTGAACGGCAAGGCTCCGTCGAAGGTCATCGCCAAGGTGAACGAGTGGATGGACTTGCACGAGGCTGAAATCCTCACCCTCTGGGAGAAGGCCCAGAAGGGCGAGAAGCTGGGACGAATAGAACCGTTAAAGTAAAAGGAGGACACAGATATGCTTAAAGTTACAGACGTAGATTATGTGAAGGACTACGAGCTACTGCTCACCTTCAGCGACGGCACGCGCAAGCTCTGCGACCTGAAGCCCTATCTGACGGGCGAGGTGTTCGGCGAGTTGCTCGACCTCGACAAGTTCATCCAGTACGGCCTCACTGGCTACACCATCGAGTGGGCCAACGGTGCGGACCTCGCCCCCGAGTTCCTGCACGACATAGGACGGGCGGCGTAAATGCTTTATGACGTAAGCAACAGACAGGGCGGGAAGCCGAAGGCCGAGGATGTCGGCACGGCTTCCCGCCCTTGCGTTTCCGTATGCGCACCTATGGTTTCTGAAACATGCCGAAAACCTAAAGAGTTTGTAACTACAGGATTTGCTTAGACCATGAGCATCTTTCCGTACTTACTATCTTGTCCGTCGCCAATATCCATAATAAATTATAATGATTATCCGCAATCGTACCACCAACATTCAGGCATCCTCATAGGGTGCCTGTTTTTATGTTCTGCAACATGTTTCTGAAAATAATGTGAGGAATAGTTGCGGGATATAATCAAAACGATTACCTTTGCGGCGCATTTGTAACAATAGTACACCATGAAGTTATTTGATTTCAACAAGTATTTCCCCGACGAAACGGCTTGCCGAAAGGCATTCAAGGAAATGAGGGACCGCGAGGGCGTGGTATGCCAGCACTGCGGTTCTCACGATGTGGTATGGCTGGAGAGCAAGCAGCAGTACCAGTGCAAGCATTGCCGCCACCGCACGACGCTCCGAAGCGGAACGGTGATGCACGGATCAAAGTTGCCATTTATGTATTGGTTTATCGCCATGCACCTGCTGACGGCTACGAAGAAGAGTATATCGGCAGCGGAACTTCAGCGGCAGTTGGGTCACAAGCGTTATCAGCCCATCTGGGAAATGATGCACAAACTGCGTTCGGTGATGGGCAAGCGCGATGACAAATACACGCTTAAAGGCAATATCGAACTGGATGAAGGTTTCTTCTCTACCGAAACACCTGACTCGCAGAAGCAAGAGAAACTGAAATCCGGAGCTGGCAGTCAGAAGAAGAGCAAGGTACTGGTCATTGCCGAGAGCACGGAATCAGAGAACCCAAAGCGTGGTCAGAAGCCCAAGAAGGTGGGACATATCAAGATGATTGTCGTACCCAATCTGAGAATGGTAACGATAGACGGCGAAGCTGTAAATGTCATCGAGCCGGACAGTTCAATCACGACGGATGCCTCCAAGTCGCACAACAACTTCAAGCTGCTGTTCGGCGAGCACAAGTCGCAGGTCATCGACCCGAAGGACATCGGCAAGATGCTCCCCTGGGTACACATCGCCATTGCCAACGCCAAGACGCTGTTTGCCGACATGTACCACGGCATCAAGCCGGAGTTCCTGCAAGAGTACCTGAACGAGTTCTGCTACAAGTTCAACCGCCGCTACTTCGGCGAGGACTTGTTTGAGCGGTTGGTGATGATTGCGGCTTCGTACCGCACGGACTTTGAACACAGGGCATATAGAACGGCAGTGTAAATTCAATTTAACAAACAAAACAAATGGTGTTATGAGCAATAGACTGACAAAGAGAACAATCACATTATTTGAGAGTATCAAGCATGTAGATGAGAGTGGCAATGAGTATTGGACATCACGTGCAATGTGGAGAATATTAGGCTATACTGAATATAGACACTTCCTCCCCGTAATTGAAAAGGCTAAAGTAGCATGTCAAAATAGCGACCAAAGAATTGAAGACCATTTCGAGGATGTCCTCGAAATGGTTGAGATTGGTTCTGGCGCAGAACGTCCTGTTGATTCTGTTAAATTGTCCAGATACGCTTGCTATCTGATAGTTCAAAATGCCGACCCCAGTAAAGCAATCGTAGCACAGGGGCAAACTTACTTCGCCATTCAGACCCGTATCGCCGAGGTTCAGCAAATGGCAGAATACCAAGAATTGTCAAGCGAAGAGGAAAAGCGATTATTCCTACGAACAGAAATGCTAAAACACAATTCCTTGCTGGCAAGTGCTGCAAAAGATGCAGGTGTTATAGATGCCAAAGATTATGCCAAGTTCCAGAATTACGGGTATCGGGGGCTGTATGGTGGAATGGCAGCAAAAGACATCCATACTCACAAAGGGTTGAAGAAAAGTCAGAAGATTTTGGACCACATGGGAAGTACTGAACTGGCTGCGAATCTTTTTCGTGCAACTCAAACAGAAGAAAAACTAAGGAGGGATAATATAACCAGCAAGCAGAAGGCGAATCAAACCCATTATGAAGTTGGCGCAAAAGTACGTCAGACAATCAAAGAACTTGGCGGAACAATGCCAGAAGATTTACCAACGGTTGAAAGTATCAAGGCCATAGAAAAGAAGAGGCAAAAACTGCTCGGTTCTAAAGGAAATATTGCAGAGGATTAAGTGGAAAACCTATGGAACAAAAGCATCAATTCAACAACATCGGAGAACTGCTGGAAGCACTCTCGCCCTACATATCAGCCCGCGCCCTGGCTCGCATCTGCGGAATGAGCGAGAGCCAGATGTTGCAGTATAAAGGAGGTTTTAAGAAAATAAGCCCGAAGAACATAGCGAGGATTAACGAGAAATTGCGTACCTTTGCAGACGAAATCAGCGGTTATACGCTGACGGGCGCGTGAGCGTCGTACTATTTTACAAATGCAAGAAGGCTGGCGAATATCGCCAGCCTTTTTTGTACTATAATTTTGGTGGTACGATTGCGGATAATCATTTAAATTATTCAAGTTTCGCATGTTAAAAATTAGTTGATATAAGGTCGCAAAAAAGAGCACAGGGACTTCCGTATGTCGCGGAAATTATGTAACTTTGAAGTGCTAATCACAAAGTACAATAACCCTATGCTCAGCGACAAAGGTACAAACATTTTTTCAGAGATCGGCAAGTTTTTCAAAGAAAATGATGCCACGAGTGCAATGAAT
>JAGCZA010000001.1 GCA_017960525.1 Prevotella sp. | reverse complement strand
ATTGAGAATCTGCTCGACATAGACGAGTACACCAACTATATGGCTGTTGAGATGTACTTGGGCAGCACCGACTGGCCCCAGAACAACGTGAAGGGCTTCCGCCTGCGCGACGGTGGCAAGTTCCGCTTTGTGCTGTTTGACATCGACTTTGCTTTCAACACCTCTGATGCTTTTGGCACCTTCTTCAACAAGGAATACTATACCTTTGACCAGTTGCGTCCTGCCTCGTTAGGCCGTCTCTACAACGAGCAAATCCGGTTCGTCACCCTCTTCAAGAACTTGCTGAAGAACGACAGTTTCCGCAAGTGCTTCATCGACACCTACTGCCTCGTGGGCGGCAGCGTATTCGAGCCGTCGCGCTCTGCTGCCATCCTCGACAGCCTCTATAATAATGTGCAGCCGGCTATGAGGTTGAACGGTGGTTCGGCCTCTTCGACTTACAGCGACGTAAAGTCTAGACTGAACAGCCACCTGAGCATTGCCATCAATGCCCTGCGCAACTGTAGCGCGATGCAACTTTCGGGCGTCACATCCCAGTCGGTGAAACTCTCTTCGAATGTGGCAAACGCTCGCATCCAGGTCAACGGGATTGAGGTGCCCACGGGCAGTTTCAACGGCACGCTCTTCCCGCCCATCGTCCTTACGGCTACGGCCCCAGAGGGTTACACCTTCAATGGATGGAGTGATGAGAACGGCAACGTGGTGAGCACCAGTGCCAGTTACGACATTTCTAACAAGGGCACGCAGCGCCTTACCGCCACCTACACTCCGCTGGCTACCGACCAGGAACTGCTTGCCGACCTGGCCACACCCGTCAAGGTGAACGAGGTGAGCGCCGGCAATACCATCTACGTGAGCGAGCACTTCACGCAGGGCGACTGGCTGGAACTCTACAACACCACCGACACCGACCTCGACGCTGCTGGCCTCTACCTCTCCGACGATGCCAACAATCTGCTGAAGTACCAGATTCCGGCCAGCAACGGCACCGTTAATACTATTATTCCCGCCAAGGGCTATCTCACCGTCTGGGCCGACAAACTGACCAGCCTCACGCAGTTGCACACCAACTTCAAACTTGCCAACGAGAACGGGCAAGTGGTGCTCGTGAGCAGCAGCGACGAGTTTGTCGACAATAACCCCGACTTCTTCAATGCCCATCCCGAACAGAAAGCCTTTGTCGACGGCCTAACCTACACGACCCACAAGGGTGAGCAGAGTGTGGGCCGCTGGCCCGACGGTGGCCGTCTGTTCTACAAGATGGACAGACCCACCATCGAGCGCACCAATATCCTGCGCTCCAGCGACAAGAAGGTGGGCGAGGACAAGAGTTGGATGGAGAAGGCCGACGCTATGTTTGCCATCGACCTGGCCAAGGGATGGAACTGGGTTTCTCACAACCTCTCGACACCGCTGGGGCGTGGTGAACTCTCCAACTACTCATCCCGCATCTTGAGCCGTACTGACGAGGCTTATCGCGACAGCAAACTGGGACTCACCGGCACGCTGAAGACGCTGGAGGCCGGGCAGATGTACAAGGTGGAAATGAGCCAGGACGACACCTTCAGCAAGAAGGAGCAGATGGTCGATGCCGCTATGCCCATCGCCCTGAAGCCAGGCTGGAACTGGATTGGTTATCCCGTGAACGGTGCGCAGGACATTGCCCACGCACTGGCCGACCTGCCTGCCGAGGAGGGCGATATGCTCCTGGGCCAGGAGGGATTTGCCACCTTCGCCAACGGCGCTTGGACGGGTAGCCAGAACACGCTGGAGACCGGCAAGGGCTATATGTACAAGTCGAAGAGCGCCAAGACGCTCCGCTTCTGCTCGCCTGCTGTCGGTGTGCGCCTCTCTGCAGCAGCACGCCGTATGCCGGAAATCGATGTGCTGGGCGTTACAAACCAGGTGGCCGTTGCCAAGCGTGCCTATCCCAATGTGATGGGCGTCATCGCACAACTGGCTCTTGGCGCTGACACCGAAACCGCTTCCGACCGCTTCACGCTGGTGGCCTACAGCGATGGCGAATGCCGTGGCTTAGGCCAGTGGAAGGACGGACGCCTGTGGATGAACGTCTACGGCGACGGCGGCGAAACCGTCAACTTCCGTGCCATCGACCGCAACGACGGTACCGTTTACGCCGTGCGCGAGAGCCGTCCGTTTGCCGCCGATGTTGCGGGAACGTTCACCGCTCCGCTGCAGTTCACGCTGGGCGACGTGCTGGATGAGGCTTCGGCCATCGACCAGACCACCATCGCAGCCACCGGGCGCAAGGCTTCGGCCATCGACGCCTACTACAGTCTCAGCGGCATCCGTGTGGCCAGCAGGGCCGCCAGTCTGCCACAGGGCATCTATATAGTCAGGTATAAGGACGGCTCGTTCCGCAAAGTCAGCATCAAGTAAGACCAAACCCACAAGAAGTTATCGTTATGAAGAGAATAATAGCAGCAGTAGCACTCCTCGCGTGTCTGGCGTCGCCTGTCTGGGCACAGGGAACTGTCAATATCGTTTTCAATGGCACGACGGCAAAGGTGACCATCCCATCCTCTGTCACTGGTGTCACATCAAGCGTCAGTGGGGCCAATGTCACCATCCTCTCAACCACCACTGCCGACGAATACACCTACCGCGTCAGCGGCTCATCGGACAATGGGCAGTTGGTCATCAGCGGCAACTACAAACTCACCCTCCAGTTGGCTGGCGTCACCCTGACCAACTCCAGCGGAGGCCCTGCCATCGATGTTGAGTGCGGCAAGCGTGTTGCCGTGGAACTGGTCGACGGCACGGTGAACACCCTCTGCGACTCTGAGCAGGGGGCGCAGAAGGCCGCGCTCTACTTCAGCGGACATCCTGAGTTCAAGGGCGGCGGCACGCTCAACGTCACCGGCCGCCTGAAGCACGCCATCTGCTCCAAGGAATATCTGGAACTGAAGGCCTCGACAGGAACCATCAACGTGCTCGGAGCCGTCAGCGACGGCATCCATTGCGGCAAGGGCAAGGTGAATAACGAGCACAACTATTTCCAGATGAAGGGCGGCACGCTCAATATCCAGAACGTGGGCGGCGACTGTATCGACAGCGACGACTATGGCGTGGTGCGCATTGAGGACGGCACGCTCAGCCTGAACGTGACCGACGACGCCACCGCCCTGAAGGCCGACAGCACCGTCAGCATCAGTGGCGGACGGCTGAATATCTCTGTCCGTGGCATCGATAGCAAGGGCGTGAAGGCCAACTATGCCGTAGACATCAGCGGCGGCGAGACCGACATCCTCGTCATTGGCGACGGTTCGAAGGGCATCAAGGCCAAGGGCTACGACACGGGCTCCACCGTGCTGGGCGGCGGTTCGCTGAATATCAGCGGCGGCACGCTGAACATCGAGGCACAGGGCGGCAGCATCATCGTCGAGGGCGACACCACCAAGTGCATAGGCATTAGTGCCGACGCCAACTTGCAGCATACCGGCGGCAACGTCAATGTTGTGGCAATGGGCCAGGAGACCGTGCCCTGCAACGTGAACGGAACAGAGCAGGTGGTGGCTGCACAGTTCCAGACCAAGTGGCTCCCCTGGATGATGAACGCCCGTGACTATCAGTACGATATGACTGTCTATGTCGTTGTCTATGCCGACGGCACCCAACTCACTTCCTACGACCGTGTGGCGGTAGGTGCCTTTATTGACAACGAGTGCGTGGGCTACGGCGAGTTTGAGACTGCCGACTATGGTTGCGTGCGCATCCGCAGCAACGAGAACAGCCAGCAGCCCATTACCTTCAGGCTCTACGACTACGACGAGAAACATACTTACTTGCTAACATCGAATACTGATTACATCTTCTCCTCTGGCCTCGTCAGGGGCAAGCCTGGCACCCCATTCCCTCTTCGCTACAATAGGGGAGGGAAGAAGGGTGATGTCAACCTGGATGGTAACGTAGACGTGGCCGATATTTCGTCTATTCTCACCGTGATGGCCAATAGTACCAACGATGTGCTTGCCGATGTCAACGAGGACGGTAAGGTGGACGTGGCCGACATCTCCACTGTACTAACAGTGATGGCTTCCGATGGCAATTAGTGGTTTCGCGCAGGAACTCTTACGCTGGTTTCGCGACAACGGCCGACAGATGCCGTGGCGCGAAACCAGCGACCCTTATGCCATCTGGCTTTCCGAGGTCATCCTCCAGCAGACCCAGGTGAAGCAGGGGTGGGACTACTGGCAGCGCTTTATGCAGCGGTGGCCCACCGTCGAGCAGTTGGCGCAGGCCACCGAGGACGAAGTGCTCCGCGAGTGGCAGGGACTGGGCTACTACAGCCGTGCCCGCAATCTGCTCTTTGCTGCCCGTCAGGTGGTTCAGATGGGCGGATTCCCCCGCACGCTGGATGGCTTGCGCTCGCTGAAGGGCGTGGGCGACTATACGGCGGCGGCCATTGCCTCGTTTGCCTTCGGACTGCCCGCCGCTGTGGTCGACGGCAATGTCTATCGCGTGCTTGCCCGCTATTTCGGCATCGCCACGCCCATCAACACCACAGAAGGGAAAAAGGAGTTCGCCCTGCTGGCCCAAGACCTGCTGCCCTTTGCCGACACCACAAATAAAGGCCTCCCCTCAGGGGGGAGGTCGGAGGGGACTTCCCTTTACAACCAAGCCATTATGGACTTTGGCGCAACGCAATGTGTGCCCCAGTCACCACGCTGCACCGATTGTCCCTTACAGGAGACGTGTGTGGCCTTTCGCGAGGGCAGGGTGGGGGAGTTGCCCGTCAAACTGAAGAAACTGAAGGTCAAGGAACGCCGTCTGGACTATGTATATATCCGCTGCCAGGGCTTTACTGCTATCCATCGCCGTGGCCCTGGCGACATTTGGCAAGGGCTGTGGGAACCCGTGTTAAGTGACAAGGGAGAAGTGATAAGTGACAAGTTGGGAGTGACAGGCGACAAGGGCCATTTGACCTTGCTTACACCCCATTCGCCCGTGCGCCACGTGCTGACCCACCAAGTGCTCTTGGCCAACTTCTATCTTCTGGAAACCGACAGCCGCCCCCCTCTCCCCGCCGACTACCTATGGGTACGCGAAGCAGACCTCGTCCACTACGCCCTCCCCCGCCTCATAGAGCGGCTCCTGCAGTTGCTGCCTGAATCCGATTGTCGGCCGAGTTAGATGAGTGGCGGCGCGTCATCACAACACTCCGCCACCAGTTTTTGCTTATCATTTGAGGTTAATCCTCAAAGTCTTTTCGTCGTTCCAAATGCTGCTTGGCTTGCGGCCAAGGGCATTGTTACCGTTTCCGCTCTCTCCTTCACCATTTGACAGCGTAGAGGCAAACCCGTCTGGTTGTGAGGCGGCAATCATCTGTGCAAGGTTTTTGTGGCTTGGTTTTCTGTTGTGGTAATGACGCCATTGGTGATGGCGGCTTCTATGGTGCGGCCACTGAGGGTGTGGAGGCGGAAACGGCAGTTCCACTGGCGGGGCCAGGCGGGGAAGAGGATGGGTTGGCCGTCGGGGGTCTCCTGCAACAGCATTTCCTGCAGGCCCACCATGCCGGCTCCGCCACGGTTGTGGTCGGGCGCCCAGTCGAAGCCAGGGTCGTAGAAGGCCGTGAAGCGGTAGGGGCCGTCGGAGAGTTTCTCCAGGTTCAGCCGCTGCGCTTCGTCGGTCAGTCCGAGGCAAGCGGCCCAGATGTTGTCCTGCTTCCAGCCCTTTGTGCTGCGCATGGCGAGTGCGTGCGGGTCTTTCCAGTAGGTGTTGCGTGCGATGTCAATGCCTGGCCGGCCCACGCTGTAGATGCGCCAGGGCCATACGGGGTAGAGTTGCGGCGTCTCTGTGTTCTGCACCCTTGCCCAGGCTACGGCGGGGGCGATGCAGGTGTCGCCTTGGGCGGTTGTTGTAAGTGGCAGTTCTGGCAGACGACTCAGCAATGCCGTGTCGCCGACGGCAGCCGCCACGGTACGCAGGGCGGCGATAGTGCTCGACGGGTTGTAGGCCATCTTATAGGTCTCGCAAGCCGACCCCGGGTAGATGATGAGGTGTCCGTTCTCGTCCAAGTCTTTCGCCCCCAACTTCTTCGCCTGCCATCGGTAGTGCTCATCGAAGAAGCGCAAAATCTCAGCAGCAAGCCCCGACCCCTCGTCTCTCAACTCTAAACTCTCATCTCTCAACCCTAAACTCTCCATCAATGCGAACTCCAGGGCCGTGTCCCACTCATACTCCAACCAGGCGTTGCGCTCCACGCCCAGGTCGTCGCCCTCCTTGTGCTTGCCGTATTCGGCAGGGTTTGGCAGGCCGAAGTTCTCTATCTGCTCAGTAAACGACGCGCCGTCGTGACCCCAGTAGTGGCGTGTGCGGGCGATGGCGTTGGGCAGCATACGACGGTAGGTGTCTATCTGTGGTTGCAGCACGTCGTAGTCGCCGTTCTTCAGCAGCGGCCAGTAGACCAGCCGCTGGTTCTGTGCCGTCATCGTGCCGCCGCCCCACTTGCGGTAGTCGGGAGTGAAGGCCGTCGTGGAGTCGACATAGACGGGGTCGAAGGTGAACAGTCCGCCGTTGAACTTCGTGGGCCACTCGCCACGAGCGTTGCAGCCCAGCATATAGCGCATCAGTTCGTAGTTGCGCACCATCGTGGCGGCCTCCTTGTTGTCGGTCACTATCCAACTGCGCTGCCAGTACTGGTGCCACCATTTGGCGCTGCGCTTACGTGAGACGCTGCTTTTTATGGTTGGGAAAGCGTATGGGGCTACGGTGCCGCATCCGTCGACCATCGTGTCTTCGTAGAGATGGTGGCGCAGATAGCGCAGGTCGATGATGATGGCGGAGGAGCGCAGGTTGTCGCACGAAAAGTTCCACGCTTGATAGTCGGTGCCCGCATATTCTCCCTTACTCGTGCCTGCAAACTGGAAGCCAGGCGCGTGCATCATCCCTTTCATAAGCAACCCGCCGATGGGGTTGTAGAGGCTGTCCTTAATGGCATCGAGGTGCTCACGGCTGACAGTGAAGTCGAAGACCGTCTCCGTGCGGTTCTTATGGGTGAAGGCCAGGGAGTTGCCGTTTGCCTCGATGCTGTCGGCAAAGGTGGTGCAGTCCTTGGGGATAAGCCATTTGTAGGAGCACTGCTGGCACTCGGCCTTGGTGACGGGCCGGTCGCGGTAGCGCCAACTCTCGTAACTCAGCACCGCCCGTCTCGTATGTCGCGTTACCAACGCAACAAACACCACGGGCTGCTCCACGTCGACCCACAGCCGCACCTCGATACCTCCACCTCTTATATATATACAGCCCTCGTCGAGGCACAGCCGTTGCTCGAAGTCGCTGCCGTTGAAGGGCTGGCCGTCCACTCGGAGGCGCCAGCGGCCTGCCTTCAGGAGCGTATTGTTCTCGTCGAACCAACCGCTCTGCTGGGCGTAGAAGAGCAAGTCGCCCCCTTCCACCCACACGTTGAGACCGATGTCGCAGCCGCCGCAGGGCATCGACTCGCTGCTGTTGCGGCTCTGCGTGGTCCACACCACGTCGCGGGGCACGTAGGCGGCATAGGCCGAAAAGACAGCTGCCACGACCGTCAGGGCCGTGGCAAGCCATCTGCTGTAGCAACAGGTGCGGTTCATTGTTTCATCAGGTATGCCTTGAAGTCGGCGAAGTCCTTGCTCATGGGCACGCTCTGCTTCTCGCCCCTCATAAAGGCGGCCAGCCGCTCGGGAATCTCTACGTCGATGCCCAGGATGTCGTCCACCTTCTCTTTGAACTTGGCGGGATGTGCCGTCTCGCAGAACACGCCCACTTCGCCCGGCTGCAGCTGCTCCTTCAGGGCGCGGTAGCCGCAAGCGCCGTGCGGGTCGAGGATGTAGCCCGTCTCCTTGTAGCACTGGCGCATGGTTTCCTTGATTTGCTCGTCTGAGTAGGTGGCACCGCTGATGAGGGCAGTGATGCGCTGGTGGGTCTCCTCTGCTGAGAGTTTGCCGCCTTCGCTGTAGAGGTCGATGATACGTGCGAAGTTCGACGGGTCGCCCACGTCCATCGCGTTTGCCAGCGTCTGGATGGAGGCCTTCGGCTCGTAACGCCCAGTCTGTAGGTAGTTGTAGAAGACGTCGTTGGCATTGTTGGCGGCGATAAAACGCTTGACGGGCATGCCCATAGCGTGGCCGAAGAGGGCTGCGCAGATGTTGCCGAAATTGCCGCTGGGCACGCACATCACAATTGATTTCCGATTTTCGATTTGTGCCACCGCATTAAAGTAGTAGAAAGCTTGGGGCAGGAAGCGGGCCACGTTGATGCTGTTGGCCGAGGTGAGCTGCATGTGGCGGTTCAGCTCATCGTCCATAAAGGCGCTCTTCACCAGCCGCTGGCAGTCGTCGAACACACCGTCGACCTCGATGGCCGTGATGTTCTTCCCCAGGGTGGTGAACTGGCACTCCTGTATGGGGCTGACCTTCCCCTTGGGGTAGAGCACGTAGACGTGGATGCCCTCGACGCCCAGGAAGCCGTTGGCCACGGCCGAACCCGTGTCGCCGCTGGTGGCCACGAGCACGTTTACCGTCTTCTCGCGGCGCTCCTCTCTGATGAAGTACTGTAGCAGACGGGCCATAAAGCGTGCGCCAACATCCTTGAAGGCCAGCGTGGGACCGTGGAAGAGTTCCAGCGAGTAGATGTTGTCGTCGACATGCACCACGGGGCAGTCAAATGAGAGGGTGTCGTAGACCAAGTCCTGCAGACTGTCGAGGTCTACGTCATCGCCAAAGAAATTGGCAGCCACATTGAACGCGATGTCGCGGAAGCCCATGCCGGGCAGGTCGTCGAGGAACGCCTTTGGCAGACGGTGAATCGTTTCGGGCATATAAAGCCCCCGGTCTTCGGCCAGTCCCTTCACAACGGCCTTGCGCAGGCTGGCCAGGGGAGCCTGATGGTTGGTGCTGTAGTACTGCATACTCTTATATGTTTTTTTGTTGCTAATTCATTTCTGGCTGCAAAGTTACGAAAAAAAACTAATTTAACAATACTTTTGAAAAGTTTCCTTGGGAGAAATGAAAAAAAGATATATCTTTGCATCACTCTAAATAAGGACTAACGAAATAAACGGACAATCAAATGAGAGTAAAAATAGGATTGCTGCTCCTCGTACAACTGCTCATGTTGAGCGCTGGGGCAAAGACAAACTATGAGATGCGTTACACAGTCGGCCTTGACACCGTGAACCACTATCTGAACGTCAGGCTTGACTATACGGTGCACGGCGAGAGCGACGGTCAGGAACTGGTTCTGAACATGCCTGTGTGGACGCCTGGGTACTATGAAATACTGAACTTTCCCAAGCACTTGTGCGATTTTGTTGCAAAGGATGCCCAGGGACAGCCTGTCGCTTGGCGGAAGGAAGGTATGAACCGCTGGCGTATCTCCCTCGACGGGCAGCGGCAGGTGCAGGTGGACTATCGTGTCTATGCCAATCACCGTGACGTGGCGTCCAGTAGGGTGGAGCACAATATCGCTTTCGTCGCACCTGCCGGGGTGTTCATGCATGTTGACGGCGAGACATTCCATCCCGTCACAGTCTCTTTCGATATGCCGTCAAACTGGCAGCATATAGCAACAGGCATGAAGCCGCATGCAGGCGATGAAAAGACATTTACAGCCCCCGACTTTGACGTGCTCTACGACTCCCCGCTGTTATTGGGCATTTTCTATGTCAGCCGGTTTGACCACGAGGGGCACGCCTACGAGTTCGCCTTGGAGACACCAGAAGGAGCGGAGGAGATAGGACTGGAAAGGGATTTCCGCAGAATTGTCAGTGCTGCAACGCAAATGATGGGTGATGTGCCCTACGACAATTATTGCCTGATACACATGGGGGCAGGAAGTGGCGGACTGGAGCACCTGAACTCGCAGGCCTGCTATACCGATGGCACCTATCACTTCAAGTCGCGGCGGGCGCATGTGAAATTCCTCGCTTTCGTGGCTCACGAGTATTTCCACCTTTATAATGTCAAGTGCTTCCGTCCGGCTGAGTTGTGGCCTATCGACTACAACCGTGAGGCCATTACGCCATTGCTTTGGGTGAGCGAGGGATTGACGTGCTACTATGAGTTCCGGCTGTTGCGAAATGCCGGCATCGCTACCCCCGAAGAGGCGTTGGAACTCCTCTCCACCTATTTCCAACTGTATGCACCTTATGAGGGGCAGCGGCACATGAGCCTCCGGCAAAGCAGCTATGACATCTGGCTGAACTTTATGAACGATGACGAGAACTCCCGCGACGTGCGTATCAGTTACTACTTTAAAGGACCGATAATTGGACTGCTCTTCGATATTGATATCCGCCGTAAGACAGGGCAGCGCCATTCGCTCGACGATGTGATGCGGCTGCTCTATAACCGCTACTATAAGGAGTTGCAGCGCGGTTTTACTGAAGAAGAGTTTTGGAAAGTGGCCGAGGAGGTGGCAGGGCAGCCGATGACGGAACTCCGCCGCTTGGTGGATACCACGGCCGATATAGACTATGACAGCTATCTGCGAGAGGCCGGACTCTATATTGACTCTGAGAATAATGCTATTCGCCGGGTGGCTCATCCCAACCTTCAACAGCAGGCTTTCCTCAAGGCAATGAACCTGTATGAATAGAGAGCCGCTATGCTCAGGAGGTGAAATCAAGTGAGAGCTGCAGCGAGTCCTCAGTCTTTTCGCTGTCTGCAGCTGCTTCTTCGCTTGCAAACGATTGGCGCATCATGGCCATACCCTTGGCGTTCAGGCAGTAGTAGCCCCAGCGGCTGGCGTGCTCCAGCAGTCCTTTCTTCGAGCGTGTGTTGCGCAGCACAAAGTTGCGCACCTCTCGGAACACATCGTCGAAGTCGGGCTTTGAGAACAGCGTGATGCTCATATTGTAGACGTGCCTGGCCAGAAGCGACACGCTGATGCCCTTCTTGCCTACGTCGGACAGAATTTGCAGTATATGCTGTTCGTACACTTTCTGAATACAAAAGAAAACGATTTACGATTGGTCGTAGCAGAACGCGCAGCCAAATCGTAAATCGTTCAGTCTTAGAAATTGTCAGTCTGCTCTTGGCTTGTTATGCCAGTGCAACCTTGTTGTCTTCTGTTGCGTTCAGCTTGCCCTCCTTGAAAAGCCAGCCGATACCAAGAAGTGTCTCCACCTCAGAAATCTTTGCAGCGTCTGCAATCTCTTTCACAGAGAGGGCCTTCTCGGCTGCTGCCAGTGCCTGATAAACATCTCCTGCCTTGAAGCCTACGTTCTCGGCGTTGATGGCTGCTGCGGCCTTAGCCTTGGGTGCAGCCTTCTTTGTTGTGGTTGACTTCTTGGCTGCGGTCTCTTTTACCTCGACCTCGGCAGCCTTCTTCGTTGTAGCTTCTTTCTTTGCCATGATTACTAAAAATTAATACTATTGAAGTTCAATTAATCAATTGCGCTGCAAAGGTACTGCTTTTAGTGTTTACAATTGCTTGATTCAGAGCGTTTTCTTTCTTTTATTGAAATTTCCTTGACAAAAATCAATCTTTCTTCCGCCTGGCCAACGTGGGTGTACCATTGTCGCCCTGGTCTGGCTCGGAGCCTTCATAGCCCTTCTGTGTCACATTGATGTAGACTGGCTCTGCGTCTTTTGAGTAGAAGGAAATGGTGGTAAAGCGCGGCTCCGTATTCGTGTTGGCATCGACGGTGAGGGTCACGCTGCCATTGCCTGTCGTTGACGTGCTGCCAGTCAGATGGCACCAGTCGGTCTCGCCAAAGACCTGCCACGTGGTATTACTGTTTACCGTAAACGTGCTGGTAGTGCCTTCAGAAGGTATTTCTGCCAGTGCGTTGGGCGTTACGTCAAGGTAATAGTCAGTGGGTGCACTACCTTTCTCCACGTTGATGGTATGGGTCAAATATTACTTGTGAAGGTGAACTCTTTTTCCTGGCCACCTTCGTGACGGAATGACATGCTGGTGGTTGGCACTTCAAATTCAACGTCGAACTTACTCGGCATCACATAGATTGTCTTTTCCAGGGTAATACAACAGATGTGATGTCTAATATATGGTCTGCCCATCCTCTCTCATCCACATTAATAGTAGAATTTACTGTAAACGGCTCGACACTCATACCATTCCGCTGTTCCTTGTTTTCATCATAATTACGGTGCAGGCAGCCTTAGTGGCGGAGCGAGATAGCCGTAAGCGGTTGGGGACGGAGGAATCGAGGGAGTCAACAAAAAGAGATGAAAAGTAAACAATATCCGTACGAAGTCCACGTTCTTAGGAACAGAGTCAACCGCTTCAGTGAAAAACGTCAACTTTCCCCAGGCGGGCGAGTCAACCTTTTCCGTACGGATAGCCAAATGTTAAGAATCAAAGGCTAAAACGAGTCAACCTTTTTCAGGAAAAGACAACAAAATGGCATACTCCAAACCCGAACAGCGAACAGTTGAACAGTTGAACAGTTTTGTGTGCGCGTCTGGAATTAGACTATATAATTATATATTTATATCTATAATTATAACCAAAATTTGCGCACGCACAAAAAACTGTTCAACTGTTCGTTCGCAATGGTGTTCGGAGTTTGGTTCGTCCAAAGTGGGAGTTTGGTTCGTCCAAAGTGTGGGTTTGGTTCGTCCAAAATGATTTGGCGCTTTTTTGTCTGTAAAAACCAAAAAAATGGTTTGCACATTTGGCCAGTTCGGGCAAAAATCGTAACTTTGCAGGCGAACTGATAACCAACAACTAAAAAGACATGAAAAGACTACTCACCTTTGCTGCCACGCTGCTGTTTTCTGTAACGGCTGTTCTCGCCCAGTACCCGCAACTGACCGACGAGGCCAAACACCTCATCGACTCGCTGCAGAAGCAGTGGGCCGCCCACAGCGGCTCTGCCTGGGAGAAAGCCTTCCCCATCGTGGTGGAGGAGGCGAAGCAGGGCCGACCCTTCGTGCCCTGGGCCTCGCGCCCATACGACCTGCGGCAGGCCAAGATTCCCGCTTTCCCGGGTGCTGAGGGCGGCGGTATGTACACCTTCGGCGGACGCGGCGGCAAGGTGCTCACGGTGACGAACCTGAACGACAGCGGCCCTGGCTCGTTCCGCTGGGCTTGTGAACAGGGTGGCGCCCGCATCGTGGTGTTCAATGTCTCGGGCATTATCCGCCTGAAGTCGCCCATCTACGTGCGTGCACCGTATATCACCATTGCCGGTCAGACGGCTCCGGGCGACGGCGTGATTATCGCCGGCGAGTCGTTCCAGGTGGATACGCACGACGTCATTGTGCGCCACATGCGCTTCCGTCGCGGCGAGACGCTGGTGTGGCACCGCGAGGACTCGTTTGGCGGCAACCCTGTGGGCAACATCATGATAGACCACTGCTCGTGCGAGTGGGGTCTGGACGAGAATATCTCGTTCTACCGCCACATGTTCGACCTGAAGGACGGGAAGGACAAGCGCAAGGAGCCGACGGTGAACGTCACCATACAGAACACCATTTCGGCCAAGGCCCTCGACACGTGGAACCACTCGTTTGGCTCGACCATCGGCGGCGAGAACACCACGTTTATGCGCAACCTGTGGGCCGACAATACGGGCCGCAACCCGTCGATAGGGTGGGGCGGCGTGTTCAACTTCATCAACAACATCGTCTATAACTGGGTGCACCGTACTGCCGACGGCGGCGAGTACACCACTATGTCGAACTTCATCAACAACTACTACAAGCCCGGGCCGCTGACGCCGAAAGACTCGCCCGTGGGCCATCGCATCATCAAGAGCGAAAGCCGCTCGCAGGGACTGTTCCCCTTCAAGCAGTTTGGCCGCATCTATGCCGTGGGCAACGTGATGGAGGGCTTCCCTGAGATTACGAAGGACAACTGGAACGGCGGCATTCAGACTGCCGACAAGGACGGCGACATGGACGCCACGGAACTGGCGTTGATGCGTTCTGACGAGCCTTTCCAGATGCCTCCCGTCACCATTATGGGTGCAGAGCGGGCCTTCGACTGGGTGCTCAGCAATGCCGGAGCCACCGTGCCCTGCCGCGACATCGTGGACCAGCGCATCTGCGAGGAAGTGCGCACGGGCGTGGCCTACTATGTGCCTGACTACGAGAAGCAGTTCAAAGTTAAGGGTTCAGGGTCAAAGAAGGCAAAGTCTCTCAACTCTCAACCCTCAACTCTCAACTCAACCCTCACGCCCTACGGCGATATGTGGGGGCTGCACCCGAAGAGCCAGAACGATGAGGGCACGTTCAAGTACCGCCGACTGGGCAACGACTCGTACAAGCAGGGCATCATCACCGACCCGCGCCAGATGGGCGGCTATCCCGTCTACAAGGACTGGCAGCCCTACAAGGACAGCGACCTGGACGGTATGCCCGACGAGTGGGAGCGCGCCAACGGCCTGAACCCCAACGACCCCAACGATGCCAACGGCGACCTGAACGGCGACGGCTACACGAACATCGAGAAATACATCAACGCCATACCCACGCAGGGCCGCGTGGACTGGCGCAACCTGAACAACAACTACGACACGCTGGCTGAGCGTGGACGGCTGATGTAGACGGAAAGATGAAAAGGCTGTTTTTCTTGGCGTTTCTGCTGGGGCTGGTGTTCGGTGCCTCGTGCCAGAACGACTCTTTCGAGACTGCCACCGAGGCTGTCAATAATATGCGGTTGGGGTGGAACCTGGGCAATACGCTCGAAAGCAATTCGGGCGACACGCAGAATATGTGGATAGAGCATTGGACCAACCGCACTCCCTCCGACTACGAGACGGCGTGGGGGCAGTCCGTCACCAAGCCGGAGTTGATGAAGATGTTCAAGGAGGCGGGCTTCAATGCCGTCCGCGTGCCGGTGACGTGGTACCCGCACATGCAGGCCAAGTTCAATTTTTCCACTTGGGAAAACAGTATTTGGGATGCTTCCAACGATGACATCGGAACGCAAGTGCAGGCGGAGTGGATGAAGCGTGTGCACGAGGTGGTCGACTACGTCATCGGGCAGGGTATGTACTGCATCCTCAATGTCCACCACGATACGGGAGCCGCCAACACGGCCTGGCTCATCGCCGACGAGGCGGAATATGCGAAGGAGAAGACCCGCTTCGAAGCCCTGTGGACGCAGATTGCCGAGGAGTTCCGCGACTATGACGAGCACCTGCTTTTTGAAGGCTACAACGAGATGCTCGACGTGAAGCGCTCCTGGTGCTTCGCCTCTTTTGCTGCCGACGGCAATTACAATGCCGCCATCGCCACGTCAGCCTACAATGCCATCAACGCCTACGCGCAGAGTTTTGTCGATGCCGTGCGTGCCACGGGCGGCAACAACGCGCAGCGCAACCTCATCGTCACCACCTACGGGGCCTGTGATGGTCGCGGCACGTGGAACTCCCATCTGCAAGACCCGCTGAAGAAGATGAAACTGCCCGACGACCCTGCCGGCAAGGGTCACCTCATCTTCGAGGTGCACTCCTATCCTGATGTTGCCAATCTCGTCTCGGCCAAGAGCGAGTTGCTTACCACCATACGCAACTTGAAGGAATATCTTGAGAAAAAGGGCGCACCGGTCATCTTCGGTGAGTGGGGCGAGTCAACGGGCAAGGCATACGATGAAAACCGTGCCAACCTGTTGGCCTTCTCCCGCTACTTCGTGGAACAGGCGAAGCAGAACGGTATGGGCACGTTCCTCTGGATGGGACTCTCAGACGGTGCGCACCGCAGTGTGCCTGAGTTCAATCAGCCCGACTTGGTGGAGGCCCTGGTGAAGGGCTACTACGGCGAGCAGGGCTATCAGAGCGGTATGACAGAGACACCTGTCAGTTACCCACAGACGGTGACCGTCTACGATATGCAAGGCCGGATATGCCAATCCGGCACATCCGGCCCCGAAGTTCTTAAAAGCCTGCCCAGCGGCATTTATGTCTTACGCGACGGCCAAAGCCGTCTGGTGGCCATTCCTTAACTTTTCTGTTCGTCAGATGAGCGGGAAACCCAGTTGGCGGCATTCCTGACGCATATCGTCGGGCCAGATGCTGGCCTGAATCTCGCCCACGTGAGCCTTGTGCAGCAGAGCCAGACAGAGACGGCTCTGCCCTATGCCGCCGCCAATGCTCAGCGGCAGTTTGCCGTTCAGCAGTTGCTGGTGGAAGTAGAGTTGTTCGCGCTGCTCCTGGTTCTCCAGTTTCAATTGGCGCAGCAGGCTCTCCTTGTCCACGCGGATACCCATAGAAGACAGTTCCAGGGAACATCCTAATACGGGGTTCCAGATGAGGATGTCGCCATTGAGGCCCTTGCGCCCGTCTTCGGCCACGGTGCTCCAGTCGTCGTAGTCAGGGGCGCGGCCGTCGTGCTTCTCACCGTTGGAAAGCACACCGCCGATGCCGATGATGAACACGGCTCCGTATGCCTTGCAGATGGCATCCTCGCGCTCTTTGGGGGTCATATTGGGGTACATACTCAGCAGTTCCTCGGAATGAATGAAATAGATGTTCTCCGGCAGGAACGGCTTTATCTGCGGGTAGGTCTCGCACACCAGGTATTCCGTGCGGCGGATGGCGGCATAGATGCGTCGCACCACGTCCTTGAGGAAGGCCACAGTGCGGTTTTCGGAGCCGATGACGGCCTCCCAGTCCCACTGGTCCACGTAGAGCGAGTGGGTATTGTCCAGTTCCTCGTCGGCACGTATGGCGTTCATATCGGTGTAGATGCCGTAGCCGCGCTCTGTGCCATATTCGGCCAGCGTCAGTCGTTTCCACTTGGCCAGCGAGTGCACCACTTCGGCACGGGCGTCGGCCAGGTCCTTGATGGGGAAGGTGACCGCCCGCTCCACACCGTTCAGGTCGTCGTTGATGCCCAGACCCTGCAATACGAACAGCGGGGCCGTCACGCGGCGCAGACGCAGTTCTGTGGAGAGGTTGGCCTGGAAGAAGTCTTTGATGAGTTTGATGCCCTGCTCGGTCTGCTTGGTGTCGAGCAGGCGTTCATAGCCTATCGGTTTGATCAGTTTGCTCATTGTTCTGTGCGTTTTCTAAAATCGGCTGCAAAGGTAGCAATATTCTGTTAATGTGCAAACAAAAAGCGGAAAAATCTTTTCAAAAAGTAGTTTTTCTTGTCTGTTTGCTGACTATTTGCTATTGCGTTTCAATAAAAAAGGTACGTAAATCATCAATTTGTGTGCAAAAAACTTTGGTGAAACGAAAATAAATAACTACCTTTGCACACAATTAGGCATTTATAACATAAACAACAAAAAGACTTACAACTATGAAACTTGATGGAAGAAGACAGAGTTCCAATGTGGAGGACCGCAGGGGAATGAGTACAGGTGCAAAAGCCGGTATCGGCGGCATCGGCGGAATCATTATCATCGCGCTGATGACGTTTATGTCGGGCGGCAATCTTGGCGATGTGGTGAGTAACGTCGTTCAGCAGGGTTTCCAAACGGAGACGCCTGCCGGTCAGCGCGAGTTTACCGAGGAAGAACAGCAGTTGGCCACAGAGTGCACACAGATTCTGGCCAGTACCGAGGATGTGTGGACGAAAGTGTTCCGCGAGAACGGCCTTGGCGAGTACAAGGCTCCTACGCTGGTGCTTTTCACCAACAGCGTGCAGTCGGCTTGCGGCTCGGCCACAGCATCAGTTGGCCCGTTCTACTGCTCCGGCGACCAGAAACTGTACATCGACCTGTCGTTCTTTACTGAGATGAAGCGGCAGTTGGGCGTGCAGGGTAATACTTTCGCATACGCCTACGTCATTGCCCACGAGATAGGCCACCACGTGGAGTACTCGCTCGGCATTCTGGGCAAGGCCCATCAGCAGATGAACCAGGTGAACAAGACGCAGGCCAACCAAATCAGCGTGCGCCTGGAGTTGTTGGCCGACTACTATGCTGGCGTCTGGGCACACTACGAGGATGCAATGAACCACTCGCTGGAGTATGGCGATATGGAGAAGGGCCTGGAACTGGCAAAGGCCATCGGCGACGACTGGCTGCAGAAGAACGCCCAGGGCTACGCACAGCCTGAGTCGTTCACCCACGGTACTTCGGAGCAGCGCAAGCGTTGGCTGAAGAAGGGCTTCGACACCGGTGATATGCGTACCACCACGTTCAACGTGAGCAACTACAACGACCTGTAAATAACAGATGAGGCACATTTGGCTTGCAGCCACCGCGTTGACAGCCCTGTTGCTCTTGGCTGCCTGTGGCGGTGACAACTCCCGACGTGCAGAGATAGAGCAGCGGCGCGAGGCCCTGCGTCACAAGCAGGACTCCGCCCTCGTAGCATCACAGCAGGAACTGGCCATCGTCGACAGCACGCTTGAGGCTGTCAAGGCAGAATATGAGCAGATGAAGGCTGTGGTGGAGCAGCATAAGGCCGAACTGCGTGCCACCGAGGAGGAACTGACCGCCCTGACGCTCCTGCGCCTTCGCCGCGACTCCCTGCAAGTGCAGTGGGATTTGCTTGGCGCCAAGATAAAATACATCCGCGTGAAGCAGGCGGAACTATCGGAACCTTAGTCAGAGTTAGGACAAAAGCAAACTCATAGTGTGGGCCAGCCGTCGTTGGTCCACACTATTTTTCTTTGGATGAGGATGCTGGCACCGTTGAGTTTTGTGGAATAGCCGTGGCAGATGAAGATGGTCTCGCCTGTGGGGAGGTCGTAGGCGGCGCAATGACCGGCGGCCTCAAACTCCTGCTTGTCGCCCTCTATGAAAATGGTACCGCCGCCCTCGGTCATCGGTTTGCCGTCGCGGTCGGTGTAAGGGCCGTCTACCGTCTTCGACCGTCCCACGGCCACGCGGTAGTTGCTCTGTGCCCCTCGGCAGCAGTAGTCCCAACTCACGAAGAGATAGTACCATCCGCCGTGCTTCAGAATGAACGGCGCCTCGATGGCGTTGCGACCCGCAAATTTCGACGTGGGGTTTTCGGCTGCATTTTTGTCGCCAGGCCTGTAGCGGCGGGCAATGGTCTTCTGTGGGGAAATGATAAATGAGGAATGAGAAATATGATGACTGTCTGGCGTAGTGCTCTGCACAAGGGGGTAATCATATTTTTCATTCTTCATTTCTAATTTAGCCATCTGTATGCCGTCCCAGAACGAGCCCCAGGTCATCCAAAGTTGGTCGTTGTCGTCGACGACGAAAGCCGGGTCGATGGCGTTCCACTGGTCACGCTTCTCTTTTGAGGCCACTATGCAGCCCTCGTCACGCCACTGTCCATTTAGGTGGTCGGCGCTCATCAGGCCGATGGCGCTGGTGTTCTTGCCGAAAGTGGAACAACTGTAGGCCAGCAGCCAGCGGTCGTGCCAGCGGATGATGTCGGGCGCCCACACGTGGGAGGTGAAGCCGGGCACGGAATCGCGTGTCCATTGTGGCAGATTCTCTATGAAGGGCGTGGGCTGCACTATCCACGACTGGCGGTCTTTCGATGTGGCCCACTGCAGGCCGTTGCCGGTTGAGAGCAGATAGTAGGTGCCGTTTTCCCAGGCCAAAACGGGGTCGTGCACCATCACGGTGTCGGTCTGGTAGGCCATTCGGCGAGGACGTGGGCGGTGGTTGGACTGAGCCGTTGCAGAAGCAAAGGCCATCATGGCTATGAAGCCACACAGAAAAAGTCTAGTAATTTTGTTCATTGAGTGTTGAGAGTTGTTTTCCCTGCAAAGATAATCAGAAAAACCTGTTTATGGCCATTCTGCCCTCATATTATAGTAATAATTAACGAATTGGCCGCCCATCAGAACGAGAATCTCACTCCGAAGGGAAGTGATGGGGCCAAGGGATGCGCGGTAGTCCAAGTGCTGACATTGCTGCCGTTTGGGAAATAGTGTTGCAAGTCTGGCTCAACGAAGAAACTGATATGGGGGGAACTCGTATTGCAGTCCTGCGCTGAGGCTGCCGATGCCGTTGTAGGCCAGGTCCATCGTCCAGCGAGGCTTCCTTTCGGCTTGGTTCCCTCCAACCTCCTTTGTGACGGGGAGGCTGAAATCTTCGCTATGGCAACATAAGGAACATCTAGCTGTCAGTGGTACATCGATTGAAGAAACTCACAGGCCATTTCGATTACCTATAGAAACAGTCCTTACGCTAATAAAGCAACAGCAGGCCGGCGAAGGCCGCCATCAGAATCATCTTGATGGGGCTAACTTTGTAAACCTTGGTGCCTACGTAGGTGGTCAGGAAGAGGCCGACGCTCACCCAGAACTGCCAGGGGTTCTCACTGGGCGTGGAAAAGTTCTCGCGGTTGCAGAGCAGCAGCGTGGCGGCGGCAAGCAGACCCACCACGGCTGGGCGCAGGCCGGTGAACACCGACTGGACGGTCTGCGTTTTCATATATTTCATAAAAAGGCGGCTGATGACAATCATCAGTATGAGTGACGGGAGCACCAGCGCAAAGGTGGCCACGGCGGAACCCATTACCGAGGCGGCCTGGCCCATACCGGCGTTGTGGCAAGCCATATAGCCGCAGTAGGTGGCCGAGTTGATGCCGATGGGGCCGGGTGTCATCTGGCTGATGGCCACAATGTCGGTGAACTGTGCCGTCGTCATCCAAACGGGCACCACCTTGGTCTGAATGAGCGACAGCATACCGTAACCGCCGCCGAACCCGAACAGGCCGATGATGAAGAACGTACAAAACAAATCAACGTACAACATATATCTATTCTGTGGGCTGGATGTACTTTCCGTAAATGTAGCCGCCGATGGCAGCGGCAAGGATGATGTAGATGGGCGAGACACCCAACAGCCAGATGAGCAGCGCTCCGCCAATGGGAATCCAGCAGTTGGCCCACGAGATTTTCGCCTGGCGTGCCAGATTGAATGTCGGCACGGCGATAAGGGCCACCACAGCCGGGCGGATGCCTCGGAACATAGCGGCCACAACGGGGTTGTCTTCAAACTGATGGAAGAAGATGGCGATGGCCAGAATGATGAGGAACGAGGGTAGGGCGGTGCCCAGGGCACAACTGACAGCCCCCGGCGTCTTGCGCAGTTTGTAGCCGATAAAGGTGCTGATGTTGATGGCAAACACTCCCGGGCAACTCTGGGCAATGGCGATGAGGTCGAGGAACTGCTCCTTCGACACCCATTGCCGTTTGTCCACCACTTCGGCCTCAATGAGGGGAATCATAGCGTAGCCACCACCCAGGGTGAAGAGACCGATGCGGAAAAATGTGGCGAAAGACTGCCAGTAGATGCTGTTCATAATTGACCATTGTCCATTGACCATTGTCCATTATGCTCAATCCACTTTCTTGCGTTGACGAAAGCCTCCAGCCAGGGGGTTATCTCGTCGCGGCGGCGGCCACGCAGATACCAGCCGCACTGCCAGGGGTAGATGGCCCTTTCCAGATGGGGCATCATAGCCAGGTGGCGCCCGTCGGCGGAGCAAATGCCGGCCACGTCGAAGTCCGAGCCGTTGGGGTTGGCGGGATAGCCGTGGTAGTTGTACTTCGCAATGACGTTGTAGTCGCTCTCCTGGCCTGGCAGATGGAACTTGCCTTCACCGTGGGCCACCCAAATGCCGAGTTTGCTGCCACTCAGCGAGCCGAACATCACACTATTGTTCTTTGGGATGTTCAACGAAATGAAGCCACTCTCAAACTTATGCGAATCATTATGGAGCATCTTTGGCGTGTTGAGAGACTTTTCTTTTTCAGCAGAACTGATCAACTCTAAACTCTTATCACTCAACAATCCCAGTTCCACCATCAGTTGGCAACCGTTGCAGATGCCCAGCGAGAGAGTGTCGGGACGGGCGTAGAAGCGGTCGAGAGCCTCCTTGGCCTTCGGGTTGTAGAGGAAAGCGCCAGCCCAGCCCTTGGCCGAACCGAGCACGTCGCTGTTGGAGAAGCCGCCGCAGAAGACAATCATCTGCACCTCGTCGAGGGTTTCGCGGCCTGTAATGAGGTCGGTCATCATCACGTCCTTCACGTCGAAGCCGGCCAGATAGAGGCTCCAGGCCATTTCCCTCTCGCCGTTGGTGCCTTTCTCGCGGATGATGGCAGCCTTGGCTTTTCTGGGACCGCTCACGGGCAGGCCCAGTCCGGCCAGCGTGCCCTTGAAGCCACGCGGCAGCTTCATCTGCAGCGGCTGCAGCTTGTAGTTCTCGTAGCGCTCGCGGGCCTTGCCGTTCATCGACTGGCGGCGGTCCAGCAGATAACTGGTCTTGTACCACACGTCGCGCAGATGGTCGATGTCGAGGGTGATGGTCTCTGTCTTGTCTGCTGTGATGTTATCGCAGCATACGGGACAGACGATTTCAAGTGAGCGGCTGTCCTCCACCGGGTAGCCTATCTTGCCGAAGCCGATGCCGCGTTCTTCCATAAACTCGCGGAACTCCAGTTTGTGCTCGTCGCTCACTTCGATGACCACGCCTGGGTTCTCGGCGAAGAGCGTCTTCACGATGTCGCCGTCCATACAGAGGTCGTGCAGGTTGATGTGCAGTCCGCCGCGAGTGTTGGCAAACGTCATCTCCAGCAGACAGGTGATGAGACCACCGGCGGAAATGTCGTGTCCGGCCAGAATCCAGCCCTTCTTAATCAGTTCCTGTATGGTGTTGAAGGCATCGGCAAAGTATTCGGGGTTCTCCACCGTGGGTACGTCGTCGCCCACACGGCCCAGACTCTGCGCGAAGGCCGAACCACCCAGCCGTTGCGGGCAGAAGGAGAAGTCGATGTGGTAGAGCGAGGCGCGGTGGTCGTTCACCAGCACGGGGCTGACCACTTTCTTGATGTCGTAAACCTCGCCTCCAGCAGAGACGATGACCGTCCCTGGCGAGATAATCTTCTCACCATTAGGATATTGTTGCGAGAGCGAGAGCGAGTCCTTGCCCGTGGGCACGTTGATGTGGAGCGCACAGCAGAAGTCGGAGAGGGCCTTTACGGCGCGGTAGAGGCGTGCGTCCTCGCCCTCCTGCGAGCGGCAGGGCCACATCCAGTTGGCTGAGAGACTTACGAAGTCGAGCGGCTCGTCTTTCCTGCCACCTCTTCCCAACGGTGCCCAAACCAGATTGGTAAGGGCTTCGGCTACGGAGAGCACGCTGCCGGATTCGGGCGAGGCCAGTCCTGCCTGTGGGGCGTGGCCGATAGCGGTGGCGATGCCAGCGCGGCCCTGATAGTCGAGGGCCACCACACCACAGTCGGAGAGCGGCAGTTGCAGTTCGCCCTGGCACTGCTGGCGGGCTATCTTGCCCGTCACAGAGCGGTCCACCTTATTCGTCAGCCAGTCTTTGCAGGCTACGGCTTCTAACTGGAGCACGCGCTCTAAGTAAGAAGTGAGAAGTGAGAAATGGGAAATATGGTTAGTTTCAGGAGCAGATGGCTGCGCTTGATTCTCATTTCTCATTTCTAATTTCTCATATTCCACCGGGGCGTAGTGGCGCTCCACGGTATTGTCGCGCATAATGGTTTTGGGCGAGTGTCCGAACATCTGGCTGACGTCGAGGTCGAAGGGCTTCACGCCGTCGCCTTGTACGAAGGAGAAGTGGGCGTCGCCAGTGGTCTCGCCAACCACATACATTGGGGCGCGCTCGCGCTCGGCAATGCGCTGCACGTGTTCCAGATGGTGCTCGTCGATGAGCAGTCCCATACGCTCCTGGCTCTCGTTGGCAATGATTTCCTTCGATGAGAGAGTTTGGTCGCCGATGGGCAGTTTTGTCATATCGATGCTGCCGCCACATTCCTCCACCAGTTCGGAGAGGCAGTTCAGGTGGCCGGCGCTGCCGTGGTCGTGGATGGAGACCACGGGGTTTACATCCTCTTCGCAGAGGGCGCGCACCAGATTGTAGGCACGCTTCTGCATTTCTGGGTTGGCACGCTGTACGGCGTTCAGTTCGATGCCGCTGGCGTAGCGGCCAGTATCTACGCTGGAGACGCTGCCGCCGCCCAGACCGATGCGGTAGTTGTCGCCGCCCACGACAACAACCTTGTTGCCTTTTTGCGGCTCCTTCTTCAGGCAGTCGCGGCGGGTGCCGTAGCCTACGCCTCCGGCCAGCATAATCACTTTGTCGTAGGCGTACTTGGTCTGGTTTGTTGCGATGGTATCGCAACATACGGGACCTTGCTCCTGGTGCTCGAAGGTGAGGACGCTGCCGCAGATGAGGGGCTGGCCGAACTTGTTGCCGAAGTCGCTGGCACCGTTGCTGGCCTTGATGAGAATTTGCTCCGGCGTCTGGTAGAGCCACTCGCGGACGGGGAGGATGTTCTCCCAGTCGCGGTCTTCCAGCCTCGGATAGGCCGTCATATAGACGGCTGTGCCGGCGATGGGCCAACTGCCTGTGCCGCCGCCCATACGGTCGCGTATCTCGCCGCCTGTGCCGGTGGCCGCGCCGTTAAAAGGCTCTACGGTGGTGGGGAAGTTGTGGGTCTCGGCCTTCAGCGAAATCACGCTGTCTATCTCCTTCACGCGGAACCAGTCAGCCGTACTCTGGTCGGCAGGGGCGAACTGCTCCACTTTCGGCCCCTGAGCGAAAGCCACATTGTCTTTGTAGGCCGAGAGAATCTGGTTGGGGTTCTCCTGCGTGGTCTTCTTGATAAGGGCGAAGAGCGACGACTCCATTTCCTTGCCGTCGATGATGAAGGTGCCACCGAAAATCTTATGGCGGCAGTGCTCGCTGTTAATCTGGGCGAAGCCGAAGATTTCGCTGTCGGTGAGCGGACGCCCGTTCTGCTTCTCCAGCCCGTGCAGATAGTCTATCTCCTCGGGCGAGAGAGCCAGACCTTCCTGCTCGTTGTATGCCTCCAGGTCTTCCACGTGCTTGATAGGCTCCGGATTGATATTGATGGTAAAGATGCCTTGGTCCAGTCCCTCATACTTGCGCTGGAGCATAGGGTCGTAGTTGAGTGTTGAGTGTTGAGAGTTTAGAGACTTTACATCACTGTCAGATGTAACGTCGCTCAACTCTGAACTCTGAACACTAAACGGGAAGTATTCCTCTATGCGCACAATGCCCTGCATAGCCATATTCTGGGTGATTTCCACGGCGTTGGTGCTCCAGGGAGTCACCATTTCGCGGCGCGGGCCTATGAATCCGCCCTTTACGCTATCGCCCTCCAAGAGGGTGGCACCGCCGTAGAGCCAGCACAGTTTGTTCACTTCTTCTGCATCGAGGTGATGGTCCACCTGTGTGGCAATCACGCTCTGTTGTGGGGTCTTGAAAAAGAAAATCATACCTTAATTATATAATGAAGGGGCTGAATTGCCTACCCTCGTACTTTTGACGGTGCAAAGGTACGAAAACATACGCGAATAACCAAACAATTAATGTCTTTTAAAAAACGGAAGAGTAGGGGTTATATACCTTCTAACTCCTAGTTATATACCTTCTAACTCCCAGTTATATACCTTCTAACTCTCAGAGAGGACCGGCCGACGGTGGTGTCAGG
The DNA here is from genome assembly GCA_017960525.1 of Prevotella sp. GTDB lineage: Bacteria > Bacteroidota > Bacteroidia > Bacteroidales > Bacteroidaceae > Prevotella. Next base: position 37,871 of record JAGCZA010000001.1, on the reverse strand, counting down.
GCGTGACTCGTATCCAGTCGGCCTCCACCCAGCCACGGTCGCACTTGGGGTCGGTCTCGGCGGAGACAAAGCCAAATTTGGCTCCAATCCACTTGCCTTCCTTCATCTGGAACTCGTCGCCGCAGGCTTGGAATTTCTTGCCGTCGCGGCTCCAGGCGAAGTGCAGTTTCGAGTCGTCCACGCTTAGGCGCAGATAGATGTCTTCGTGTATGCCTGGCTTGTAGTCAATCTTGTCTTCTGCCGTTGGCTTTAGTGTGGCCAGCACGTTCTCCGTCTGAGGCTTGCCCTTGTCGGCGGCCTTGCACGTCATCTGCACCAGTTGGAACTCTTTGCCCACACGGCGCACCACGAGGGCCGAATAGTCGAGACCCATCATAATGAGGCCGCCAAACTGCCCGTCGGCTTTCGACGTAAAGCGCATCTTGGTGGTGACGGTAAACTTGTCGGCAGGCGTCTTCTGCAACAGCATATTGGGCACGAGCCAAAGGTTCTTCCACCCCTCGGCCAGTTTGTGGGTGTAGATGCGGAAGGTGCCGAAGGCTGTCGGCACACCGAATTTCTCGTCGTAGTTGGCCTGCCACTGCCATTGTTTGCCTATCGTGGGCGCATTGAACTCGTCGCTCTCCACGGGGTTTACCACCTGAGTGCCAGAGGCTTTCGGCTTTTGGTAAACAGACACAGGCTCACCCTTCTTGCCCATCATAGGCCAGCCCGACGACCAGTCGACGGGGTTCAGGTGGACGACGCGACCGTAGGCCTCCTTGTCCTGGAAGTGCAGGAACCAGTCTTCGCCGTATTTCGTGTGCACCCAGCCGCCTTGGTGCGGGCCGTTGATGTTGGTCTTTCCTTGTGCCAGCACTATCTTGTGCTCGTAGGGACCGTAGGGCGACTTGCTGCGCATAGCCAGTTGGAAACCCGTTGGCACGCCTCCGGCAGGGCAGAGAATCCAGTACCAGCCGTCGCGCTTGTAGAACTTCGGCCCTTCGCAAGTGCGATTCTCCGTGCCGTTGCCGTCGAACACGATGACGGGCTGGCCGATGGCTCGCGTGCCGTCCTTCGACAATTCCCTGACGGTCAGCACGCTGGCGTACTTCGCACGGCTGTTGGCCCAGCCGTTCACCATATAGCAGCGCCCGTCATCGTCCCAAAGCGGCGTGGTGTCTATGTAGCCGGTTCCCTCAATCACGCAGACGGGTGCCTCCCACTCTCCAGCAGGGTCGCCGCCACGGGTCTTCACCATAAAGACGCCAAAGTCGGGGTCGCCCCAGTAGATGTAATACTCGCCGTCGTGATAGCGTATGCTGGGCGCCCACACGCCATTGCCGTGCTGTGGGGTGCTGAAGTGCTTGACCAGGTCAGGATGGCCCGTGTAGAGTTCCTTCAAGGCGTAGCCCACAATCTCCCAGTTCACCAGGTCGCGTGAGTGGAGGATGGGCAGGCCGGGCGTGCACTGGAACGATGATGCCGTCATATAATAGTCCTCGCCCGAGGGGCCTGCGCAGACGTCGGGGTCGCTGTAATCGGCATTGATGACGGGATTCTTGTAGGTGCCGTCGCCCAGGTCAGGGCTCCACACCTGTGATTTGTACTGGGCTGCGGCCATAAGCGGCAGGGCGGCTGCTATCGACAGCCATTTTCTGGATAGTAATTTGTGGCTCATTGTATGTAAAAAAAGAAAAACACCTCGCAAAGTTAGCCATATTTTTGCAATTACCGCCTGTTCGCGTTTCAGTTTTAAGTGTATTTAGCAAAAAGAGGCTTGTGGTGGGACAGTGCTGTCTCCTTTTTTTGCCGTGAAGGTCAAATTTTTCTGATTTCCCTTTTTCGTTACCACTTTTTATTGTATCTTTGCAGCGTGAATTTCAAGGAGACAGTTTGGAACTGTCTGAAAAAGGATGGCATGAGTATAAAAAAATTATTCAAGAAGCTGTTGGCTCCCATGGTGTGGGGCAATCTGCTGGCAATGGCTGTAGTTGTTGCGGCATTGTTTGTCGGTATGCTGTGGTGGCTTGGGGTCTATACCCATCATGGGGAAGGCATTGAAGTGCCCGACATGTACGGCATGGCCTACACACGTGCCATTGAAGTGGCCGATTCAAAGGGTCTCATTGTGGTGGCCAACGACTCTACCTACAACAAGGCGTTGCCCGCTGGCTGTGTCGTCATTCAGAAACCGGTGGCCGGGATGAAAGTGAAGGAGGGACGTATCATCTACGTCACCATCAACTCGCTGACGATGCCCCGCGTGGCCCTGCCAGACCTGATAGACAACAGCAGCTACCGTGAGGCGCAGGCCAAACTGCAGGCGCTGGAGTTCAAAGTGAACCCGCCCGTGCTCATCGACGGCGAGAAAGACTGGGTCTATGGCATTCGTTGCGAAGGGCGCAACCTCTCGGCGGGCGATATGGTGGCCAAGGAATCGACGCTGACGCTCGTCATAGGCAATGGCTATTTGGGCGACGAACTGGAGCTGGACGACCTGATGGCCGACTCGCTATTGACCGACCCAGCAACCCCCGAAGAGGGCCTGGAAACGGTCGATGAGGACGATATCGACACTTTCCTCGAAGTGTTTGAACAATAGACAGACGGAATGGAGAGCGGGATGATTGACGACGAGTTGCTCGACGAGTTAGAACTGGAAGGGCAGGACGGTGGCAGCAAGGCCGATGGGCAGGAGCTGTTTGAGCATCTGCGCATGGAGGTGGACCGCGGCCAGGTGCCGTTGCGCATCGACAAGTACCTGACGGAGCATACGCCGCACGCCTCGCGCAACCGCATCCAGCAGGCAGCCGAAGCGGGCTTCCTGCACGTGAACGACCGTCCGGTGAAGAGCAACTACAAGGTGCGTGGCGGCGATGTCATCACCTTGATGCTCGACCGCCCCCATTACGATACGACCATCGTGCCGGAGGAACTGCCACTCGACGTGCGCTACGAGGACGATGACCTGATGGTGGTCTACAAGCCCGCCGGACAGGTGGTGCACCCCGGTTGCGGCAATTTCCACGGCACGCTGGTGCACGCTATCGCCTGGCACTTGCGCCTGCTGCCCACCTACGACCCCAACGACCCGCAAGTAGGGTTGGTGCACCGCATCGACAAGGACACCAGCGGACTGTTGGTCGTGGCAAAGACGCCTGAGGCCAAGTCAGACTTGGGCAAGCAGTTCTTCCACCATGAGACCAATCGCTCGTATGTGGCTCTGGTGTGGGGCAACTTCGTAGAAGACGAGGGCCGCATCGAGGGTAACATCGGGAGAGACCCGAAAGACCGTCTGCGCATGGCCGTCTTCCCGCCCGACAGCGACACAGGCAAACCAGCCGTCACGCATTGGCGTGTGCTGGAACGTTACGGCTACACGACCCTCGTGGAGTGCCGTCTGGAGACGGGGCGTACCCATCAGATACGCGCTCACATGCGCCACATCGGTCATCCCCTTTTCGCCGACGAGCGCTATGGCGGCTTGGAAATTCTGCGGGGGGAGCGCACGGCCAGTTACAAGGCCTTCATCCAGAACTGCATCAAACTCTGTCCGCGTCAGGTGCTGCATGCTCAGACGCTGGGCTTCCGCCATCCCCGCACGGGCGAGCAGATGAACTTCAGTTCGCCCCTGCCGCCGGATATGCTCGCTGTCATAGAGAAGTGGCAGCGACGACTGTCCAACCAATAAAAAGCAATTATACAAAAAGAACCAGATATGATGAAACAACAGAAACGAACCATAGCCATCGTCTGCGGTGGCGACAGCAGCGAGCACGACGTGTCGCTGCGCTCGGCCCAGGGCCTCTATTCTTTCTTCGACAAGGAGCGCTATAACGTGTATGTGGTGCAACTCAAAGGCACTGACTGGCGCGTCGATTTGCCTGACGGCACCACTTCGCGGGTGAAGATGCACGACTTCTCTTTCCGCGAAGGTACGCGTACCCGCCATTTCGACTATGCCTACATCACCATTCACGGCACACCTGGCGAGAACGGCATCCTGCAGGGCTATTTCGAGTTGCTTGGCATTCCCTACAGCACCAGCGGCGTGCTGGTGGAGGCTATGACTTTCAACAAGTTCGTGCTCAACCAATATCTTCGTGGATATGGCGTGCGCGTAGCCGAGAGTTTGCTTGTAAGAAGAGGGCAGGAGCAGCAACTCGACGAGCAGAAAATCGTTGATACCATAGGCATGCCTTGCTTTGTCAAGCCAGCAAACGACGGTTCTTCATTCGGCGTGTCGAAAGTGAAGAACATTGACCAACTCGCCCCGGCTATGCGAAAAGCCATTATGGAAAGCGACGAGGTGATGATTGAGTCGTTCCTTGAGGGAAAAGAGATTACCGTTGGCTGCTATAAGACGAAGGACAAGTCGGTGGTGTTCCCAGTCACCGAGGTGTTGCCGAAGAACGAATTCTTCGACTATGACGCCAAGTACAACGGACAGGTGGAGGAAATCACACCGGCACGCATTCCACAGGAGCAGGCAGAGCGGGCGCAGCAACTCACTTCAGCCATCTACGACATCCTGCACTGTAACGGCATCATCCGCATCGACTACATTATCTCGCCGCAGGGAGACATCACTATGCTCGAAATCAATACGACGCCGGGCATGACCCAGACCAGTTTCATACCGCAGCAAGTGAAGGCCGCCGGCCTTTCGATGAGCGATGTGCTCACCGACATCGTGGAGAACCAGTTCTAGTCTCAACACAGCCATGAACGAGTTTGACGACATCAGGCCATACGAGCCGGAGGAAATGAAGGAGGCCTTTGAGGGCCTGCTCAACGACCGCCATTTCAATGCAGTGATGAAAGGCTTTGCGCCTTGGCTGCCCAAGTGGCTGCGCAATGGCTTGTTGCGTCTGGCTTTTACTGGCGTGAAGACGCCGCTCGACTTCCAAATACGTTTCATGAAGCCTGTCGTGAAGTACATCATCAGGAAGCATACTGACGGCTGCACTTTCGATGATACAGAGGTGAAGTCTCTCAACGCTGAACCCTCAACGCTCAACCAGCGGTACACCTTTATCTCCAACCATCGTGACATCGTCCTCGACTCAGCCTTTCTCGATGTGATGCTGGTCGAAAGCGGTTATCCGACTACGGTTGAGATAGGTATCGGCGACAACCTCCTCATCTATCCTTGGATTAAACGGTTGGTGAGAATGAACAAGGCCTTCACCGTCAGGCGCGGCCTCTCGCCGAGGGAGATGCTTGCTTCAAGCCAACTGATGAGCCGCTACATCCACTATGCCGTCACACAGAAACGGGAGAACATCTGGATTGCCCAGCGTGAGGGCAGGGCGAAAGACAGTGACGACCGCACCCACGATGCCGTGCTGAAGATGCTGGCTATGGGAGGTGAACTGAAAGAACTCGACATTGTGCCCCTCACCATCAGTTATGAATATGACCCTTGCGACTATCTGAAGGCGCAGGAGATGCAGCAGAAACGTGACAATCCAGCCTTCAAGAAGAGCAAGCAGGACGACTTGGACAATATGCGGACGGGTATTCTGGGCTACAAGGGGCGAGTCCATTACCATTGCGGCACGCCTGTCAACCAGTGGCTGGCCGAACTGGAGAGTCTGCCCCGCCATGAGTTCTTTGCAGAATTGGCTCAGCGCATGAACGTAGAGATATTCAAGGGTTACCGTCTGTATCCTTGCAATTACATCGCTGCCGACCTTTTGGATGGCGGCAACAAGCAGGCGGAAAACTATACCGACGCTGACAAGAGCCGATTCGAGCAATATTTGCAGGGCCAAATCTCCAAGATAAGTCTGCCGCAAAAAGACGAGCCTTTCCTGCGCCAGTGCATCCTCACGATGTATGCCAATCCATTGCGCAACAAAATGAAAGTGAGCAACGCCGGCTAAAGCATAATCACCAAAGCTTATGAAAATACTGCCCCAAGTCCTGACAACCTTGTTTTTCCTTCTTGTCGCCAATGCCTGTACGCAGGACGCTTACGACAAGGGCGAAGGTGCCTATTCGCTGATGCAGGCCGATTTGTGCCTTGCCTATACCAACAGCGAAGGGATGGTTGACCACTTCGTGACCGACGGTGGGGAGACGCATAGGCTGAAGACACCGATGAATGGCGGATGGATGTCTACGCCCGACTCCGTCTACAGGGCTGCCCTTTACTACACCAAGGCCAGCGACGGAAGCGGCACAACCATCAACAGAATGGGACGTGTTGGCGTGATGACACCCAAGTTCATCGACGATATGAAGACCGATCCTTTGGGCTTCGAGAGTGCGTGGATTAGTAAGAGCGGTGTTTTCCTCAATTTGGGGCTTAATGTGAAGACCGGCTCTACTACAGATGAGGATGCCATTCAGACATTAGGATGCCACATTGACTCGTTGATGGCATATCCCGACAGTACGCATGCCGTGCGCCTGTTGCTTTACCACGACCAAGGGAAAGTTCCTCAATACTATACCCAGCGAGCCTTCTTTAGCATTTCCATCAAGAACCTTTTGGCCGACACCATTTATCTTGTTATCAACACCTATGACGGCCTGATAGAACGCGCATTTGAGGTGGAACGCTGATAAATGGGTCCCGATGTCACATCGGAACCCATCACAACACAAACACAAATTCAGTCAATTATTTGACTGTTTTTTCATTTATTACTGTACGCCGTCAGCGCGGAGTTTCTCCTGCCACTTCCAGGCGCTCTTCAGCACCTCTTCAGTAGGCGTGTCGGCCTTCCAGCCCAGCACCTTGTTGGCTTTATCCACATTGCCCCACACCTGTTCGATGTCGCCCTCGCGGCGGGGTGCATATTCCCAGTTCACCTTAACACCAGTAGCCTTCTCAAAGCCTTCGACGACCTCGAGAGTGGAGAGTCCGCGGCCAGTACCGATGTTGAACACCTCGACGGCATCGGTGTCAGGCTGGTCGAGTACGCGCTCCATAGCCTTCACGTGAGCCTTGGCCAAGTCTACCACGTAGATGTAGTCGCGGATGCAAGTATGGTCGGGCGTGTTATAGTCGTGACCGAAAATCTTCAGCTGTTTGCGAATGCCCATTGCCGTCTGTGTGACAAAGGGGATAAGGTTCATAGGAACGCCGTTGGGCAGTTCGCCGATGAGGGCAGTGGGGTGGGCGCCGATGGGGTGGAAGTAGCGCAGGATGATGCTCTTGATGGGTGCGCCGCTATGGATGTAGTCCTGGATAATCTCCTCGTTAATCTGCTTGGTGTTGCCGTAGGGGCTCATGGCCTTCTGTATCGGTGCATTTTCCGTTACGGGCAGATTCTCTTGCGTGGGCTGGCCGTAGACAGTACAGCTTGAAGAGAAGATAATGCCTTTCACATCGTATTTGGGCATCAGCTCCAGCAGGTTGATGAGCGAGGTGAGGTTGTTGCGGTAGTAGAGCAGCGGTTTCTCCACGCTTTCGCCGACAGCCTTTGAGGCGGCGAAGTGGATGATGCCCTCAATCTTCGGGTATTTCTTGAACACACCCTCCAGGGCCTCCATGTCGCAACAATCCACCTTTTCAAAGGCCGGACGCACGCCTGTAATCTTCTCGATGCCATCCACGACGTTGGCATTAGAGTTCGAGAGATTGTCGATAATGACTACTTCGTAGCCTGCCTCTTGCAGTTCTACGGTGGTGTGGCTGCCGATGAATCCGGTGCCACCAGTAACAAGGATGGTTTGTTTCATGATTCTTATAGTCGTTTTTAGTTTTCTGCTTTAATCGGTGCAAAGATAACCATTATTTTCATTATATGCAAGTAAAAAGACGGAAAAAGTCATTCTTTCCGCTTTTTTGTCCAACTTCTTTGAAAGTACGGGCCTGTTTCAGGGTCTTCTCACCCAATTCACTTCCCGTTGGAAGCCCCTGCGGTCGCGCACGGTGAAGCGATATTCGCGCCCGGTCTCGAATCCCCAGCGTACAAACTGGTTGAAGTTGCGTACTTCCTTGTCGTCAATTCTGACGATGACGTCACCTTCGCGGAATCCCAGTTCGTATGGCGTTCCCTGCTCCCACACCAGTCCGACGACGGGCATCCCCCTTTCGGGAATGATGGCGATATCCGTCTGGCGGTTGCCCACCATCACGTGTTGTTCGTCATCGTAAGGCTGGAAGCATAGTTGGAGCCGGCGGGGATTGAACACCACCGCGCCATAGCGCAATAGGGCTGCCCCGATGTGAGAGCCGCCTTGCGTGGTGATGGTGTGCACGCTGTCGAAAGAGAAGGTACCCAGCCGGAGCCTTTCCAAACCCAAAAACACCACTTCGCCACGTGGTTCCACGCCGCCATGACCTATGGAGTGGCGCCCATAGGCGCGTCCTTCCACCTGTCGTTCAGCCAGATAGCCTTCTTTTTTGGCTCCTTTGTTGAAACTTTGGTTATTGATGGCATAGAGTCGGCGGCTGCCCGTGTCGAAGAGTGCCGACTCTTTGTATTTCCCAAAGGGGCAGACTTTAATGTATGGCACGTGGTAGTTCAGTTTGTAGCGCATTTTACAGCCCTTTTCACCATCAAAGAAATTCTTGCGGTCGGAGACAATCAGCCTGTTGGCGGCCACGTCTATCTTTATGTTCAGGCCTCTGTTCACAAGGTCGAAGCCCAGGATGCCGTCTAACCGCTCCCGCTTCACCATGCGTCGTTGCAACAGGGCGTGGCAGCCCGTCAACGTGAGCGAACCCAGGCGCAGAGGCGGCAGGACGACGGTGGACACCGTGTCGCGTCGGTTGTTGGCGTCGTAGGAGATGATGTGGCCAGCCCTTTTCAAGCCCTCGATGGGCACATCGTCGAAGACCACGGACTGGCCTGCTCCCGTGTCGAGCAGGAACCGCATCTGCTGTCCGCCCATTTCCACGGGTACATAGACCTGTCCCATCTCCCACTCAATGGCGATGGTGTCGGCAAAGTTGTGCTTTGAAAGCGAGAAGTCCAGGCTGTAACGATTCGTCGGGCTGCTTGCCATCGTCGTTGCGACGGTGGCAAACAGCCCGACGGCAATAGTTCGCCAAAGCCTGATGACTTGAAGGCTCAACATCGGTTAGTCCAGTCCGAAGAGGGTGCGGAGACCGCCGTCCACGCCAGAGAAGCCCATAAAGGCAAGCGAGAGGAGTCCGGCAGAGACAAGCACGATGGCCATGCCGCGCATGCCCTTGGGGATGTTTGACAGTTCCAACTGCTCCCGCATACCGGCAAAAACCGTCAGGGCCAGGCCGAAGCCGATGGCCGTAGAGAGGGCGTAGACAATGCTCTGCGCCAGGTTGTAGTCCTTTTGTATGACGAGGATGGCCACGCCGAGGACGGCGCAGTTCGTCGTGATGAGCGGCAGGAAGATGCCCAGTGCCTGGTAGAGTGGGGGAGAGACCTTCTTCAGGATAATCTCGACCATCTGCACCAGTGAGGCGATGACGAGGATGAAGGCAATGGTCTGCAGATACTCCAGCCCGAAGGGGTTGAGCACATACATCTGGATGAGCCAGGTAACGAGCGTGGCCAGCACCATGACAAAGGCCACGGCGGCCGACATACCCAGCGACGTGTCAATCTTCTTCGACACGCCGAGGAACGGGCAGATACCCAGGAACTGCGCCAGCACGATATTGTTGACGAAGATGGCGGAAATGAAAATCAGAATGTATTCCATATTTTTTTCGTTATGACGTTATAACGTGATGACGGTATTATGACTCGCCGCGAAGCCGGTTTACGATGGCGATGAGGAAGCCTAAAGTGATGAAGGCACCCGGGGGCAGGATGAAGAGCAGAATGTTGTAGGTCTCGGGCAGCAGGGTGAAGCCGAAGACGCTGCCGGCACCCAGCACTTCGCGGACGATGCCGAGGAGGGTGAGTGCGAGTGTGAAGCCCAGTCCGATGCCGATGCCGTCGAAGAGGCTGGCCACGGGACTCTGCTTGGCTGCGAAAGCCTCTGCGCGGCCCAGGATGATGCAGTTCACCACGATAAGGGGGATGAACAAGCCCAGCGACTTGTCGACGTCAGGCAGAAAGGCCTTGATGACCAACTGGAGAATGGTGACGAAGGCGGCAATGACAACGATGAACACGGGTATGCGCACCTTATCGGGCGTGATGCTTTTCATACACGAGATGACGACATTGGTACAGATGAGCACCGCCATCGTGGCCAATCCCATCGACAGGCCGTTCAGTGCCGACGTGGTGGTGGCCAGCGTTGGGCACATACCGAGCATCAGGACAAACGTCGGGTTGTCCTTGATGATGCCGTTCTTGATGATATTGATGTAGTTCATTTTTTCGTTATTTCGTTATTACGTTATCACGTTATTTCATTATAACGGGATATCGTTATCACGTTATTTTGTTAGTTTGCTTGCACCGCTCTGGGCGTCTACGGGCGTGGCCTTATAGGCCTTATAGGCGTTGTTCACGGCGAGGAGGAAGGCGCGGCTGGTGATGGTCGAGGCGGTGATGGCATCCACCTGTCCGCCGTCTTTCGAGACGGTGAGAGGCTCGGCGGGGTTCCGCCCGATGATGTTGCCCTTTTGGCCCTCTTGGAACCATTGGTCAGCCTTGGCGCCGAGGCCCGGCGTTTCGGCGTGCTCCAGAAGCGTGTAGCCCAGTACGTCGCCGTTGGGGTTGAAGCCCACCAGCACCTTCAGGTTGCCGCCGAAGCCCATAGTGGTGCTTTCTACGGCTGCGCCGAGGTCTTGGTTTTGCGCGTCGCGTACATTATATATGATATAGGTGAGTTCCTTGCCCTTTGCGTCGTTTTGTCGGACGGTGTCGGGCTTTGCAACGACGATGTCGTCGCATACCATAACAGCCTTGATGCCGTCGGCCAGCGCTTTCTCCTTCTGCTGGGCGATGGGGGCGGCAGTCACACTGTTTACCCAGGCCAGCACGGCACCCATAACGAGGGCCACGCCAGTGAGCACCAGCACCATATTCAATAAAGATGATTCGAGTTTTTTCATTTCTGTACCTCCTCTCCGAAGCGCGTGGGCTTCACATAGTTGTTAATCAGCGGCGTAAAGGCGTTCATAATGAGGATGGCGAATGACATACCCTCAGGATAGGCGCCCCAGTTGCGGATGATGATGGTCAGCAGACCGATGCACACGCCGTAGATGAGTTGTCCCTTCGGTGTCATCGGCGAGGTAACGTAGTCGGTGGCCATAAAGATGGCGCCCAGCAGCAGTCCGCCAGAGAGGATGACCGTTGTCGGGTCGGCATAAATCGGGTTGGCGAGGTGCATAATGGCGCTGAAGACGAAGACCGTGACGATGATGCTCACGGGGATGTGCCACGTGATGATTTTGCGCCAGAGCATAAAGCCGAGGCCGGCGAGCAGGGCCAGACCGCAGATTTCGCCGATGGTGCCGGCACCGCCGCCAATGGCATAGTCGCCAAGCAGCAGGCTGAAAGCATCGGGCAACTGATTCAGCACTTGTGCGTCGCCCGTCTTGATGGCCTCCTTCATCACGGCCAGCGGGGTTGCGCCTGTGACGGCGTCGGTGTAGTTGAGCCACTGTCCGGGCTGCGGCCAACTGGTCATCTGCGCGGGGAAGGCCACGAGCAGGGCGCAGCGGCCCACCAGTGCGGGGTTGAAGATGTTCTGCCCCAGTCCGCCAAATGTCATCTTGCCCACGCCGATGGCGAAGAGGGCACCGATGATGATAATCCAGATGGGGAGATTCGACGGGAGGTTCATACCGAGCAGCAAACCCGTGAGGGCTGCCGACCCGTCGAGGATGGTGTTGCGCTCGTTGCGCAGGATGAACTTGTTGATGGCCCACTCGAAGAAGACGCAGGCAACCACGCTCGACAGGCACACGATGGCGGAGCCGATGCCGAAGTAGAAGAACGACACCAGCAGCGCGGGCAGGAGGGCGATGATGACGCCGTACATGTTGCGCTCCACAGAGTCGCTGCCGTGGGCGTGGGGGGAAAGGGATACTACTAATTTACTCATTTCTTAGCCCCCTAAGTTAGGGGGGTGGGGGTCTGAACAAGCGTTTATCAAGACCATTTTTTGTTTATTATTGTTAGTGGAGGTCTGCGCCTGTTCAGACCCCCACCCCCTATAACTTAGGGGGCTAATGCTTCGCTGCTCTGCTCCTAATGATTCCCATAACAGTGGCCTTGCCCTGACGGATGTTGTCGAGCAGGGGCCGATGGGCAGGGCAGGTAAACTGGCAGGAGCCGCACTCTATGCACGAGACGATGTCCTCACGCTCGGCACGCTCCCAGTTCTTCACTTCTGAGAGTTTTGCCAGCAGATAAGGCTCCAGGCCCATCGGGCAGACGCCCACGCACTTGGCGCAGCGGATGCAGGCGTCAGGCTCCTTGCGGCGGGCATCGTCGCTACTGAGGATGGTCACCGAGTTTGTGCCCTTGCAGATGGGAACTTCGGTCGATGTGAGCGCCTTGCCCATCATCGGGCCGCCGGCCAGCAACTTGTTGTCGCCCTCAGGCATACCGCCGCAGAGGTCGATAAGGTCTTGCATCGGCGTGCCCATACGCACGAGATAGTTGCCGGGATTCTGCAGGCGCTTGCCGGTGACGGTGGTGTAGCGCTCGAACAGCGGCTTGTGCTTCATCACGGCCTGATAGACGGCAAAGGCTGTGCCGACGTTCTGGACGATGGCGCCCACGTTCACGGGAATGGCGGGCGGGGCGGGCACTTGGCGGCGTATGACGGCGTCGACCAACTGCTTTTCGCCGCCCTGTGGGTAGCGCTGTTTCAGAGGGACGACTTCAATGTTGAGAGTTGAGAGTTGAGAGTTGAGTGACTCTACCTTCTCCTCGAGCAGGGCGATGGCCTTGGGCTTGTTTGTCTCAATGCCGATGTAGCCTTTGGTGACCTTTGCGCCCTTCATCAGCAACTCCAGGCCCACCAGTATTTCGTCGGCGTGCTCCATCATCAGGCGGTAATCGGCGGTGATGTAGGGTTCGCACTCCACAGCGTTGATGATGACGCACTCGGCCTTGGCTGTGGGCGGCGGGGTGAGTTTGATGAATGTGGGGAAGCAGGCGCCGCCCATACCGACGACACCGGCGTCTTTGATGCGCGTCACGATTTCTTCGGGCGTCAGTTCGGGGTGGTCCTTCACCAACTCCAACGTGTCCGAGCGGTCGATGGACTCTTCCCATTCGTCGCCCTCCACATTAATAATAATAGCGGGCTTGCGGTAGCCGGTGGCGTCGATGGCTGTGTCAATCTTGACGACCGTGCCGCTGACGCTTGAGAAGATGGGGGCGGAGACGAAACCGCCGGCTTCGGCGATGAGCGTGCCCACCTTCACCTTGTCGCCCTTCTGCACCACGGGTTTCGTGGGCGCACCGATGTGCTGGCTCAGCGGGAAGATGGCCTGCTTGGGCAGCGGGGCTATCTGCGTGGCCACCTCGTGGGTGAGTTTGTTCTCTTCGGGGTGGATACCACCTATACGGAATGTTTTTGCAGTCATTGTTTCTTATTTAGGGGAGTGAAAAGGGAGTGAAAAGGGAGTGAAGGGGGAGTGAAGGGGGAGTGAAAGTGAAGATAGTTTTGCTGATATAGGAGTAACGTCGCTTTCACTTCACTTTCACTCCTCTTTCACTTCACTCTCACTTCCATTACTAATTGGTTTCGGGAAGTTCACCTCTACGATGGCGTGCGTGGGGCAGACCTTCACGCACTTGCGGCACAGCCGGCATTTCTCCGGGTCGATGTAGGAGACATTGCCAGCGATGGTAATGGCCTCGAACTGGCACTCCTTGGCGCACTTGCCGCAGCCGATGCAGGAGACCTTGCAGGCCTTCATCGAAACGGCACCCTTGTCCTTGTTCACGCACGAGACGAACACGCGGCGGCCCTTCGGCCCCTTCTTCCGCAGTTCGATGATTTGGCGCGGACAGGCCTTTGCACAGGCGCCGCAGGCCGTACATTTCTCTTCGTCGGCCTCGGGCAGTCCCGTCTCCGGATTCATTCGGATGGCGTCGAACTGGCAAGCCTTCACGCAGTCGCCACAGCCCAGACAGCCGAATCCGCAGAGTGTTTCGCCGGCACCGCAGGCGTGCATTGCGGCACACGTGCGCAGTCCGGCATACTCGTTGATGCGGGGCCGGTGCTCACACGAGCCGTTGCACCTGACGACGGCCACCTTCGGTTCGCCGTTGGCAATGGCCATACCCAGCAGATCGGCCACCTGGCCCATCACGTCGGCACCGCCCACAGGGCAGTTCAGCCCCTCCAGCGAGCCGGCGTCGGCTCCTTTCACCAGCGCGTCGGCCATACCGCCACATCCGGCGAAGCCGCAGCCGCCGCAGTTGGCACCAGGCAGCAGCCCGTTGACCTTTGCGATGCGCGGATCTTCAAACACAGCAAACTTCTTCGAGGCCGCAAACAGCACAACGGCCGCTATGAGAGCGATGCCTCCAAGAACAATCACTGCAATCAAGATTGGATTCATAATTTTTTTGTTAGTATTTGTAAGTTAATAGTTTGTCTATCTTGAACGAAACGGACTGGGCGATGCGGTCGCGGCAGAGCCACAGAACGATGTAATAGGGTACGAGAACCGCCAGTCCGCCAAGTGCCGCCGCACCCTCGCCCTGACCCAGCCACAGCATCAATGCCACTACGACGAGCAGCAACAGCAGAGGAAACCCGAACCCCAGCAGCAGAGCCTTGCCTGCAGCCGCCCCCGACGTGCTCACCATCACGCTGTCGCCCACACCGAGACCGGCGGGCGGAGCCTGGTGCACGTCGATAATCTTCTCCTTCGACTCCGATGCCGAGCAGTGGCTCGCTATCTTGCATCCGGCGCAAGCCGACGTCTGGAGAATCCGCACTTGGATGTGCGTTCCTTCTATCCGTTCTACGACGCCCTCGTGGCGTATCGTGTTATCCATTGCGCCTGCAAAGGTACGACAAAAATGTGAAACAGCCGCACTTTTTCTGTGAAAAAAACATCCTGCCCATATATTTTGAAAAAACAGGCCCAAAATCAGGACGAACCAAACTCCCACTTTGGACGAACCAAACTGTGAGTTTGGACGGAGCAAACTGCCAGTTTGGACGAACCAAATTTTTCGCAGGGTAAAACCGGCAGAGGCCACCACGATAAAAAAGATAGCATACCGCGTTTTTTTTTCCAAAAAAGAACGCTGTTTCGGAAATATTTCGTATATTTGCAGCGCGAACCAGTAAAAACGAACAAATCGGAATGTTAATTATTCACTAAAAATACCTATGACTATGAAAACAATTACACGAATGACCTTATTGCTGTTACTGGCCTTGGCCAGTCCGCAACTGACGTGGGCAGACAATGTGACGCTGCAAGACGCTGGCGGCACGAAGTACGTGACCATGCCTACTACAGGCACTAACACGCTGACACTCAATGATGCCAGTGTCGGCTTCTTCAAGGTCTATGACGACGGCGGGGCTGAAGAAAACTATAGTGGCGGCTGTAGCGGCTACCTTCTCCTGAAGGCTCCCGCAGGGTACAAACTGCAGATTTCCGGAACGATTCATTCGGAGGAAGGCTATGACAAACTGACCATCTATGATGGTGAGACTACTGATGCTACTCCTCTCGTCTCGGAAATGGCCAGTAATAATGGCATCTCTATTGGCGAATTTTTCAGCACTGGGCAAAGTTTGCTGCTCTATTTCTGCTCAGATGGCAGCGGCTTCTTCTCAGGCCTTGACCTCGACGTGATAGTGTGCCAGCCCGACAAGTCTAATACCATCACGGTCAAAACAGCCACGGGCGGCGTGCTCTATAGTGACAAGACTACGGCCAAGTATGGTGAGACAGTCACCCTGACCTGGACACATGAAACAGGTTATGTGCTGGAAAGCATTAGCGTTACCGACATATATGGTCGTTCCATTAGCGTCGTTGGTGGTTCATGGTATAATGCTGCCACTCATTTCAATATGCCCGTTTCGGATGCCACCGTTACGCCTAAGTTTGTCAAGGCTACAACCAGCCTTGACGGTCTGTCCGTGGATATGCCCAGGGTGGGTACCAGGATTTGCGACATTGCCACTGGCGTTACCTCGTTCAAGGTTTATGACAATGGCGGAGCCGAAGGTGACTATAGCGATGGTTGCGACGGCTACCTTGTAGTGACTGCCCCCGCAGGCTACAGACTGCAACTGACTGGTACTTTGGAAACGGAAAATGGCTGTGACTACTTGACGGTCTTCGACGGCACAACCACTGAAGCAGAAATGCTTCTCTCTGAGAAGACTAGCAGTGTCAATTATGAACCTGAAGACATTGGCCTCTTCACCAGTTCTGGCCAAAGCATAATGCTTTTCTTCCATTCCGACGGAAGTAATGTCGATGCAGGCCTTGACCTCGAAATAACCCTGTTCGACCCCAACGTACCCAATGCTATCAGCGTCACAACCGCTGAGGGTGGTACCCTGAAAAGTGACAAGGCTTCGGCCAAGTTTGGTGAGACTATTACTCTGACTGAGACACACCAGAATGGATATATACTGAAGGATGTAAAGGTGACAGATGTCAATGGCAGATCTGTTGAGGTTACAGGCGGTTCGTGGAGCAATGTCATTGGCTCTTTCACTATGCCCGCTTCGTCGGTCACTGTCACTCCTACATTCATACAGGCATCAACCATTGCCGACGGTCTTTTTATCAATATGCCAAAGGAGGGAACGCTTATTGCTAATATTTCTACGGGTGTGAAGTCGTTCAAGGTCTATGACAATGGTGGAGCCGAAGGTGACTACACCAGCTACTGCGACGGCTATCTCATGCTTACTGCCCCTCAAGGCTTTAGGATTCAGTTGACGGGTAGTATGGCTGCGGAAGATGGCTGCGACTATATCGTCATCTACGACGGCACAACCACAGAGGGCGAACAATTGCTCCCTCAGATGTTTGACAAAACCAATGGCGAAGGCACCGACTTGGGATTCATCACCAGCAGTGGCCAAAGCATGACGGTCTTCTTCCATTCCGACGGAAGCCAGGAACGCAGAGGACTCGACCTCAACGTCTATGTCTTCAACCCCGAAGATTCGCAGGCCATTACTGTCAATACAGCCCAGGGCGGAGCAATGACTGCCGACAAGAAGACGGCCAAGTTTGCCGAAACCGTCACCCTGACTTCAAGCCACGAGAAGGACTATGTGTTAGAGAGTACCAGTGTGTTGGATGGCTACGGAAAGAACATCGCGGTCAGCGGAGGCACGTGGTACAATGATGTCGCAAGTTTCGCTATGCCAATCTCGCCGGCTACAGTGACACCGAAGTTCACCACCGCCAAGAGCGCAGAGGATGGAATCTATCTTACTATGCCCAAGGGCAATGAAACGCTTGTCACCAACATAACCAACGGTATCAAATCGTTTAAGATCTATAGCGATGGCGGCCCGGAAGGCACTTACAGCGACTACTGCGACGCTACACTTGTACTGACCGCCCCCGTTGGCTATATGTTGCAGCTGACTGGTTCTCTCACTACTGAGTCTGGTTGTGACTTCTTCTATATCTATGAAGGCTCAAATGTAGATGAGGAACACATTAAGTTCGGTAGGGACAACAACCCCACAGGTAACGACCCTGTTGACATCGGAACCATTGCTACCGAGGGCCGAAGCCTGACAATCTTTTTCCATTCAGATGGTAGCCAGCAGCGTAAGGGACTCGACCTTCTTGCCAAACTCATCCCTGTCACCTATACCCTTTCCTTCGACAAGAACAACGCCTCTGCTACGGGCACGATGGGGGACATAACTTTGACCTACGATGAACCGAAGAATCTGCCCGCCAACAGTTTCAGCCGTACAGCCTACGACTTTGCCGGTTGGGCCGTTGCTGCCAACGATACGGTGAAATATGCCGACAAGGCCGAAGTGGTGAATCTGGCCAGTACGCAGGGTGCCAAAGTGACAATCTTTGCCAAGTGGAATCCAACCGTCTACGACATCACATACCAACTCGCTTCAGGTCAACTTCCAGAGGGCAAGGAGAATCCCGCCACCTATACCATTGAGACCCCCGACTTCACGCTTGTGAATCCCGTCCGTACAGGTTACACCTTCGCAGGGTGGACGGGTACTGACCTCACGGAGAAGACCGTCACCGTGACTGTGACCAAAGGCCACTATGGCAAGCGTAGTTATACTGCCAATTGGGAGGCTAACCCCTATAAGGTAAACTTTGTTGCCAATGGCGGCGAGGGCGAGATGGCCAACCAGTCTTTCGTCTACGATACGGCGCAGGCTCTGATTGCTAATACGTACACCCGAAAGGGCTACACCTTCGATGGATGGAACACCAAGGCCGATGGTAGCGGTACCGCATACGCTGACAAGCAGGAGGTGAAGAATCTGACTGCTATACGCGATGCCGAAGTGAAACTCTATGCTCAGTGGAAGGTCATCGTTTACACCATCAGTTATGACCTGGCCGGTGGTACATTGGCTACGGAGAACCCCGTAGAGTACACCATAGAAAGCGAATCCTTCACCCTGACGAATCCCACTCGCGAAGGCTATGTCTTCACTGGCTGGACAGGTACCGAACTTGAGGGGGCTGTGACTGCTGTGACTATCGCAAAGGGCAGCATCGGCAATCGCTCGTACACCGCCACCTGGCATCTCATTGGTGATGTAAACAACGACAACAAGGTCGATGTGGCCGATGTGTTCGCCATCTTGAACGTCATTGCTAACAGCACCTACGACAAGGTTGCTGACCAGAAGGCTGACGGCAAGGTGGATATGGCCGACGTGCAGGCCGTCATCGACATCATTACTGGAAAGAAATAACACCCCTGATTACAACAAAAAGCGGGTGAATCCTTTGGTGGTTCGCCCGCTTTTTGTTGATAACAAAGGCCTCAGTCGTTCCAGGTCTGACCGATGTCCCAGTGGGTGGCCTTCTGCACGACGGTCTTTGCGTCGGGGAGGTCGAATTCTTCAATAATCTGCGCAATGGCGTCCTTGTTGTCGTCAATCCAGGAGCCGACGGCGATGATATACTGGTCGTCGGTGGGGTTGTAAAAGACGCGACCGCGTGGCTTCATCTGGTACTCACCCTTGTATGGGCCGATGCCCCCGCCGTGATACTTTTGGCGGCGAAATTCTTTCTTCCACACATCCTCGTGCATCTCGCTACAGGTGATAAGCCCGCCGCCCGCATTTGGCCGCAGATAGTCCGTGCGCTTATGGGTGACCACACCGAAAAGTTCGTGGAGCGTGGCGTTCCACCAGAAAATGCCCACCTTGGGTTCCTCGCCAGCACCACGGTTGCGCTTCATTGTAGCGATGGCCTCACGGTATTGCTCTTCGGAAAAATTACCCACCTTGACGGAGGTCTGCTCCTCGGGTTGTTGTTCTACTATCTCGATGTTGTCGAGTTTTTTGAGCGCGTTGGTCACGGCATCGCTCACGATGTCGTTCAGTTGCTCCAACGATAGTTTGTAAGTCTTTTCAGCCATTGTATTCCTTTTTTTTCGCTGCAAAGGTAATGAAAGTTTTTCGATTATCGAAAAAAATTGTAACTTTGCACCCAAAAACAAGATGACAGTACATATATTCAATCCTGAGCACGACCTGGCACTGGCGGCCAATCTGGCCAATTTCACCGCGCCACACGCCGGGCGGCAGTTGCGCTACGACTTGGGCTTCCTGCCTGCTTTGTGGGCGGCGGAGGGCGACGTGGTGCTGACCGACAATCAGGAACAGGCGGAAAGGATGTTCCGAAAAGTGGCGACTGCCGCACGGAAGCATCTTGGCCTGCGCCTGGGCGATGCCCCTGAATGGGTGCCTACAGACCGGCCGACGGACGTTCTGCGCCGTGCCGATGCTTTGTCGCCTTGGGGTTGGGATGCCGCCTTGGTGGCCCGTTTGCGCCGACTAGGAGTGGCCGATGCTACGTTGCCCGACGACGGGAGGTTGGCGCAGATACGCGAATTGTCACACCGTCGCACGGCGGCGCGTCTGTTGCCCCTGTTGGGCGAATGTGGCGATACTATTGTGAGAACAGCCCCCACCGAGTGCCACACACAAGAAGAAGTGGCTGAAACGCTGCAACGCTACGGCAGGGCCGTGGTCAAGGCACCCTGGAGCAGTAGCGGACGGGGCATCCGTTTCGTCGGCCCCGACCATAGTCCCCAGGTCTTCGGTGGCTGGCTGCGCAACGTGCTGGCCCAGCAGGGCAGCGTGATGGTGGAACCATATTATAATAAAGTGAAAGACTTCGGGATGGAGTTCACCACTCTGGCAGACGGCACTTTGGCCTATGGCGGCCTGTCGCTTTTCCATACGCAGAACGGTGCCTACACGGGCAATATTCTGGCTACAGAGGCGGCCAAGCGGGAAATGATGAGCCGCTACGTCTCGCCCGATTTGTTGGATAAGGTGAAGGAGAGCATTTGCCGCTGTCTGCCCCCGTTGCTCCAAGGCCATTACCAGGGGCCGCTGGGTGTCGATATGATGGTGTGCGCCGGCCCGATTTCGTCAGAAAAGTTCCTGCTTCACCCCTGTGTGGAAATCAATCTGCGTCGCACAATGGGCCACGTGGCTCTGACGCTTTCGCCTGCCGACGACGAGGTGGTCGGGGTGATGCGCATTGCCTGCACAGGCGGCCGCTACCAGATGGATATCACAAGGAACGCTACTTGTCGAAACTGAACGTGCGCGAGCCAATCATATTGCCGTCGGCAAAGATGCTGACGCGGTAGTCTCCGGCTATCAGCGTGTTTTCCACTGTCCAGAAGGTCTGCACAGCCTGTTCCTCGCCTGTGTACTCCACCACTTTCTTCATTGAGTACTCCAGTTGCCGGTTCTCGTAGGCGAAGGTGCCTGCCGAGAGCACGCTGCCTGCCGGCGTCTGTATGCGGACGTAGAGCGTGCGGTTGCCGTTCTGTGCGGTGACGTTGCGGGCGATGGTGAAGTTCACTTGTAACTTCTTCGTCTTGCTGCTGCTAATCTTTTTGTAGACTTTGCCGTTCTTGTCCAGCGGCATCATCTGTATGCCCGTGGCGTCAAGTTGGGCGGCAATGGCCACCTTCTCGGTTAGTTCCTGCTTCTCGTGTTGCAGACCTTCCTTCTCGAGGTTGGTGCGTTGCAACTGGTTCTTGACGAGGTCGTTCTCGGCCACCAGTTTCTCGTTCACCTGGTTGAGCGAGTCCACCTGGCGGATGTAGTCGCGCAGCACCTCTCGCACGGTGGCCAGTTCTTTCTTCAGACGGGCAATCTCACGGGCATCGGTGGCCTTCACCTGCTTCAACTCTTCCAGCAACTGCTGGGTGCGCAACTGTTCTTGCGTGAGTTGTGCAATGATGGAGTCGTTGTTTATCTGCGTCATCATTTCGCTGTACTGGAGGGAGAGCCGCTCGTAGTCGTTCTCCATTTCCTGTTTGTCCAGTTCGGCCAGTTCCTGCATCTCCTGTCGTTCCTGTTCCAGGTTCTTGTTCTCCGTCATCAACTGTGCTATCCAGTAGCCCATTGCTGCAATGATGGCCACAGCCACTACTATCAATACTTTCTTCATCTTTTCTTTCGGTTTTCTGTTTGATGGTGCAAAAGTACACAAAATGGAAGAAAGGGCAAAATGTTTGGAAAAAAATAGTCTCATAATTTTGGTAAGTTCACATTTAATGATTAATTTTGCACCGTCCTAATGAGAAAAAGACTATCCTATAACTAACCAAACCATCATTGGAAGAATTATTATGAGACGTATTCTACTCTGCTTGTCGTTTATCGCCTTTGTGCTGTCGTCGGGCTTGGCGCAGCAAGGTTATCCCATCACCCCTGTGCCTTTCACGGCTGTGAAGGTGGCTCCCGGCACGTTCTGGGGGCAGAGGCTGGAAGCCTCGCGTAACGTCACCATTCCTTTGGCCTTCTCAAAGTGCGAGAGCGAGGGCCGCTACAAGAACTTCGAGAACGCCGCCGCCCATCTGGCCGACCCCTCGAAGGTGTTCAAGGTGAACGGCGTGGGCTACTCCTTTGACGATACCGACCCCTACAAGACCATCGAGGGTGCCAGTTACATCCTGCAGACCTACCCTGACAAGAAGTTGCGGGCCTACGTCGACTCGGTCATCGACATCATTGCTACGGCGCAAGAGCCTGACGGCTACCTCTATACTGCCCGCACGCAGAATCCCGCCAATCCCCACCACTGGGCCGGCGACCGCCGTTGGGTGAAGGAGGAGGACTTGAGTCACGAACTGTACAACCTGGGCCACATGGCCGAGGCCGCCGTAGCCCATTGGCAGGCTACGGGCAGCCGCAAGTTCCTCGACATTGCCTGCCGCTACGCCGATTGCGTCGTGCGCGAGGTGGGACCCAATCCTGGACAGGCCTGCGTGGTGCCTGGCCATCAGATAGCCGAGATGGGCCTGGCCCGCCTCTACTTGGCCACAGGCGAGAAGAAATACTTGGACGAGGCCAAGTTCCTGCTTGACTATCGTGGCAAGACCGAAATCAAGAACACCTACAGCCAGAGCCATCTGCCTGTGGTCGCGCAGAGCGAGGCCGTCGGTCACGCCGTGCGAGCCGCCTATATGTATGCCGGTATGGCCGACGTGGCCGCATTGACAGGCGACACTTCCTACGTCAACGCCATCGACCGCATCTGGCAGAACATCGTGGAGAAGAAACTCTACATCACCGGTGGCATCGGCGCCACCAGCAATGGCGAGGCTTTCGGCAAGAACTATGAATTGCCCAATATGAGCGCCTATTGCGAAACCTGTGCCGCCATCGGCAATGTCTATGTGAACTACCGCCTGTTCCTGCTTCACGGCGAAGCCAAATACTACGACGTGCTGGAGCGGTCGCTTTACAACGGCCTCATTAGCGGCGTCAGCCTCGACGGCGGTGGTTTCTTCTATCCCAACCCGTTGGAGTCGATGGGCCAGCACCAGCGTCAGGCTTGGTTCGGCTGTGCCTGCTGCCCCTCGAACATCTGCCGCTTCATCCCTTCGTTGCCCGGCTATATCTATGCCGTCAAGGCAGACAAGGGCGCGACACCTTCCATTTATGTCAATCTGTTCGTGGCCAACTCCTCCACGCTCAACGTGGGTGGCAAGAAGGTGTCATTGACGCAGAAGACCGACTATCCCTGGGACGGCGAGACCATCATTACCATCGACAAGACCAGCATCGGCAACTTCAACCTGAAAGTGCGCATACCTGGCTGGCTGCGCAACCAAGTGGTGCCAAGCAACCTTTACCAGTACACGGACAACCAGCGCTTGGGATGGTCGGTGACCATCAACAACATCACTGTGCCCCTGCTCATTTCGCCTGACGGCTACATCAACATTGAGCGCCGCTGGAAGAAGGGCGACGAGGTGCTGCTCCACTTCGATATGGAGCCCCGTGTGGTGCGTGCCATCCGCAGGGTGGAGGCCGACCGCGGGATGGTGTGCGTGGAGCGCGGCCCCCTGGTCTATTGTGCCGAGCATCCCGACAACCAGTTCGACATTATGAGTGCCCTCATCAACCAGGAACCCCGCTTCCAGGAGGGGAGGGGAGAGGTGGCAGGCACTTCGCTCGTCACCTTGAGCACCGACGCCCAGACGCTTGACTTCGACAAGCAAGGGCGTCTCACCGTGAAGGACTGTCGGTTGAAACTCATACCCTACTATGCGTGGTGCCATCGCGGTTCGGGCAAGATGCGCGTGTGGCTGCCCCAGGACCTTTCGGCCACCACACCCGCGCAACCGGCCACGCTGGCTTCGGAGAGCCGTGTGACCAGTTCGATGAGGATTCCTGCGCTTTCGAGCATTAACGACCGCCTCGTCCCACGCGACGAGAACGACCGTTCCGTGCCCTATACCCATTGGTGGCCCAAGAACGCCTCGACGGAGTGGATTGCCTACGAGTTTGCTTCAGAGGCTACCGTTCAGAGCAGCACCGTGTATTGGTACGACGACGGCCCTTGGGGCGGATGTCGTGTGCCAAAGTCGTGGCGGTTGCTCTATCAGGACGGTCAAGGCAATTGGCAGCCCGTGAGTGGTGCCGACGGCTATCCTTCGCTGAAGGGCACACCCTGCACCGTCAATTTCACTCCCGTGAAGACACGTGCTATTCGCCTGGAGGTGACATTGCCCGACGACAACTCTGCCGGACTCTTTGAGTGGATTGTAAAATAGCCCTCAAAAAAGGACGAACCAAACCTGGAGTTTGGACGAACCAAACTACCACTTTGGACGAACCAAACTCATAGAAAGGACGAACCAAACTAAACAACTAAAATATTGAGATGAAAATGACACATTTTTTCTTCCGCGTGCTGTTTGCAGCATTCATCTGTCTGCCCTTGCAGACATGGGCCATCGGTGGCGACGGCCTCTACTTCGTACAGGACTTTGAGGATGTCTCGCAGTATCCCGAAACGAAACTGGCCGAGGAACAGACCTTCACCGTTGAAGGCCAGGGCGAGTGGATATACTACAACTCGTTCCAGTCGACCAATACGAGTTACAACGAGAACGGTTCGACGATGAACCTGCGCATGCCCAAAAGCGGCAGCTATGTCATTACGCCTGTCTTGACAAATGGTGTCAGCAAGGTGACCTTCTACATTGGCCGCGCCTCGGTGAAGGCATACACTTCAGCCGACGGTGGCCAGACTTGGACGGAAACTTCAGTCAGCACAGTTGGCAAAACCTGCACCATCAACGTGAACAGCGTTGAGGTGAACCGCATTAAGCTGGCCAACGATGCCTCGAAGGACGCCGACATCGACAACATTGCTGTCTATGCCCAGACCTACAACACTCCCGTGGTGGTGGCTACAGGCGATGCCACAGGAATTACCGAAACCACGGCCACGGTGAGCGGTCGCATTACCAAAGAGGAAGAAAACATCACTGAGGTGGGCTTCGTGTGGAGCCTCTCCAATAAGGAACCGACGCTCAGCGACAATGTGGTTCGTTGTGCTTCCATTACCATTAACTTCACCGCCGACCTGACCGAGTTGCGCGAGGGTGCCACTATCTACTATCGTGCCTACGCCAAGTACGGCGACACCCAGACTTATGGCGAAGTCAAGTCGTTCAAGACGCTGGTGGGCGAGACGGAGCAAACCGTAGCCGCGGACGGCACTTACTTCGTGCAGGACTTCGAGGACCAGACAACTTTCCCCGATGAATCGGGAAAGAACGCTAATGTGGAATTGACTTTCAACGCTCTGGGCGGCGAATGGATTTACTACAACTCATACGTCTCGACCAATACCAACTACAACGTGAACGGCTCGACAAAGAACCTGCGCCTGCCCAAGAACGGCTCGTATGTCATCACCCCCGTGCTGAACTACGGTGTGAAGAGTGTCACATTCTTCGGCCCCCGCAAGGGCGACAGGCTCTCCTGCTACTACTCCAAAGACGGCGGCACTACCTGGACGGCAACAACGGCCGCCAGCGACGGCAACAATAACTTCACCATCAGCCTGAACGACCTGGAGGTGAACCGCATCAAGATTGCAAACGAGGCCAGCGGCGATGCCGATATCGACAACCTCATTGTGACGGCCCAGGCCTACGGTACGCCTGCCATCGTGGAGACAGGCACGGCCACTGACATCACCAAGAACACGGCTCTGCTCACGGGCACCATCGTCGATGCCGGCGACCAGCCCATCCAGGAGAGCGGATTCCTGTGGAGCACCGTAAACAGCGTGCCCACGTTGGCCGACAATATCGTGGAGACCGAAGACCCGCAGGACCTCCTGCTCTCGGTGATGGTGACAGGCCTGAAGGCCAGCCAGACGGTCTATTACCGTGCATACGCCCTTTCCAACGCCGGCTATGCCTACGGCGATGTGCGCTCCTTCCAGACCGCCGAGGCCACTATGCCCGTTGTCCAGACTACAGAGGTGACAAAGAGCGGTTCACGCTATAAGGCTGGCGGCATCGTCACCGACGACGGCGGACTGGACTTGCAGGAGGTGGGTATTGAGTATTCGGAGAATGGTGGGGATATACAGAGAGTTTCCCTGGAGCCGAAGACCAAGTTCACGGCCACACTTAGCCTGAAAGACAACTCCACTTACTACATCCGCGCCTACGCCACCACCGCCAAAGGAACAGCCTACGGCGAGACCGTCACCGTAGAGACTGACAAAGTGGAGGAGAAACCCGACGAGATTGTGGGCGACGAGATTTGGTGTTCGCCCGATGGTGACGACACCGTGGCCGACGGTACGGAGGCAAAGCCTTTCTTCGACCTGCAGAAAGCCATCGATATTGCCGAGCCGGGCGACCGCATCTGGATGAAGGCCGGCATATACGTCTACGACAAGCGCATCAACATCAACGACCGCAACGGCACGCTCGACGCTCCCATTCAGGTGTTTGCCTACGGTGGCCGCGCCGTGCTCGACTTCAGCGGTATGCCCTACCACAAGCATAGCGACAACCCCTATCAGGGCGTGCGCCTGACCTCCAGTTACTGGCACTTCTACAAGATAGACATCACCAACGCCTCGGACAATGGCATGCTCATCGAGCGCAACAAGCCCACAGGCGGTTCGGCCAGCGACATCCTTGCCCGTACCCAGGACGCCCACGACAACATCATCGAGCAGTGCAACTTCTACCGCAACGGCGATACCGGCCTGCAAATGAAGAACTTGGGTGCCTATAACTACGTCATCAATTGCGATGCCTACGAGAACAAGGACGAGGACGACGGCGACGCCGACGGCTTCGCTCCGAAGATTTCTGTGGGCGACGGCAACTATTTCTTTGGCTGCCGTGCCTGGAGCAACTCTGACGATGGCTACGACGTGTTCTTCAAGAAGGACGGCGGCTTCGAGGACAACAAGACCATCATTATGGAGTACTGCCTGGCATACGAGAACGGCATTATGGACGGCGCCGCCACCAGCGGCAACGGCAATGGCTTCAAGATGGGTTCCGACCAGGGACGTATGAACGTTATCCTGAACCGTTGTCTGGCTGTGCGCAACCTGAACAAGGGCTTCGACCAGAACCACAACAGCGGCGACATCATCATGAACAACTGCACGGGCATCGGACAGACCGACGTGGGCGGCAAGTCGTACAGTTACCGCATCTACGAAGACCTGGCCAGCGGTTCGGTCTGCGAGATTCAGAACAGCATCGCCATCAACGACCGCCTCGTGACTGACAAGACTGAGAGCGAGGGCGGCAAGCGCGGCACGTGGGGCCGCTTTGAGGTGACTGTCGCCTCGAAGGAGGCTGCCAACGATTGGAAGGCTGCTCCCGAGTGCTTCACTGCTATGGATCAGCCAGCCCAGCTCATTGGCCCGCGCCAGGAGGACGGCACGCTGCCCGAAGTGGATTACGCCCACATCGACCTGACGAAGGGCGCACAGTATATCGATGCCGGTGTGCTGGTGGAGGCTGACGCCGACAAGTATGCCGCCGCCAATATCACCATCCCCTCCATTGAGTATGCCGGACAGGCTCCTGACCTGGGGGCCTACGAGACCGATTTCGCTTTGGCCGACGCCACCACGCCGAAGGAAGCCACAGCCCTGCCCGATGTGACGACCGGTATTCAGTCAGCAATGGCCAACGGCCAGTCGCTCTCTGTCCGCCAGACTCGCGACGGCCTCTTTATCGTGGCTGTCCAGGGCGCCAAGGCTAACGACACATTTACCCTACGCGCCTATACGGTCGAAGGCCAACTGTTGGGCACCCACACGTTCCGTGCAGCCACCGTTGTCAGCCTGCCAAGTGCCAGCGGCACGGTCTTGTTCAGTGTGGAGGGCAACAACTTCAGACAAGCAAAGAAACTGAACGCCCGCAAATAGACAAAACAAATTCAAATCATTATAGACCAAATGAAAAACGGAAAAAACTGTTTTGGCGTGATTATCGGAACACGCGCCTATTTTAACTCTGAACTGGCCAAGGATGTACGCAAGCAACTGCTGAAGACAATCAGCGACCTGGGCTACGAGTATATCATTCTGCCTGAAGACGCCACGCCCACCGGCTCGTCAAGCATTGAGACCCGCGAAGACGGCCTGAAAGTCAGCCGGCAGTTCCGCGAGCACCGCGACGAGATTGACGGCATCATTGTCTCGCTGCCCAACTTCGGCTTTGAGATTGGCATTATCAACGCCATCAGCGACGCCGACCTCAATGTGCCCGTGATGGTGCAGGCCTGCGACGACGAGAACGACAAGGTGGATCTTGACTCGCGCCGTGATGCCTTCTGCGGCAAAATCTCGGTTTGCAACAATCTCTACCAGTACGGTATTCCTTTTACCGACACCACGCTCCACACCTACAGCATCTACAGTCCGCTGCTGGCACAAGACTTGCAGCGCTTCGCCGCCATCTGCCGCGTTGTGAACGGATTGCGCCACTGCCGCATCGGTCAGATAGGCACACGCCCGTTGGGCTTCAACACTTGCCGCGCCTCGGAGAAACTCTTGCAGCGTAGCGGCATCACCGTGGTGCCTGCCGACCTCTCGGAGATTCTCTTTGCCGCCCAGAAAATCAGCGACGACGACCCGAAGTTGAAGGAGATGTGCAGCCGCATCCACAACTATGCGAAGGTGCCGGAGGCTTATCGTGAGAAACTGACGCTACAGGCCAAGTTCGGTGTGGCTGTGGAGCAATGGATAGAGGCCAACGACGTGCAGGCCGTGGCCATCCAGTGCTGGGACTCGCTGGAGCAGAACTTCGGCTGTGCCGCCTGTGTGACGATGTCGATGCTGTCGGACAAACTCATCCCCGCCGCCTGCGAGACCGACCTGGCTGGCGCCGTGTCGATGTATGCCCTCGCTCTCGCCTCGGAGAACGCTCCCGCGCTGCTCGACTGGAACAACAACTTTGCCGAGGAGCGCAACAAGTGCGTGTGCACCCATTGCGGCAACTTCCCCCGTCAGTTCGTGGGCAACGACGACCTGAAACTTGGCCCGCTCGGCGTGCTTGGCCGCACCTTGGGCAAGGTGAACACTTTTGGCGCCGTCTATGCCAAGGTGAGCGAAGGCCCCTTCACCTTCTTCCGCATCAGCACCGACGACCCGAAGGGCTGCATCAAGGCCTACCTGGGCAAGGGCGAAATCACCAACGACCCCTACGGTATGGACGGTTGCATCGCCGTGACCAAAGTCGACAACTTGCAGAAACTAATGAAGTATGTCTGCAAGAACGGCTTCGAGCACCACGTGGCTATGTGCCGCACCGATGTAGTCGACATTCTCAACGAGGCCATCGAGACCTATCTCGGCTGGCAACTCTACGTGCACGAATAACACTTGGCAGAGAATGACACAAGAGGAAAAAACATTGATAGAAGGCCGTATCGTTGACGTGCTAAAAACCGTCTACGATCCGGAGATTCCCGTCGACATCTATAGTCTGGGAATGATTTACAAGATTGACGTGCAGGACGATGCGGCGGTGTCGCACAGAGACGCTGACAATGGCGTTCAGGCCATTGTCGACATCGATATGACGTTCACTGCCCCCAACTGCCCCGCCGCCGACTTCATCTTGGAGGATGTGCGGACAAAGGTGGAAAGCGTGGAGGGTGTGAAGTCGGCCAACGTGAACCTGGTCTTCGAGCCTGCCTGGGACCAGTCTATGATGAGCGAGGAAGCCCGCGTGGAGTTAGGATTCGACTGAGGTAAACGATAAATGAGAAATGATAAATGAGAAATATGATTAGTTTTGAAAACTATCTGTATGGAGAGGAGACGGAACATCTTATTGGAAAAGGCTGATGAATTTGGCGAAAGGATTGTCAAAATGCATAAGTATCTCGTCTCGGAAAAAAAAGAATTTATCATTTCTAAGCAAGTGCTGAGGAGCGGCACCAGCATCGGAGCCAATTTAACCGAAAGTCGTAATGCACAAAGTACATTGGATTATCTCAGTAAACAGAACATTGCTCTGAAAGAGGCCGACGAAACGTCTTATTGGCTGAAGAAACTTTATGAAGGAGATTACTTGAATGAAAAAGAATTTAATTCAATACACAACGATTGTGAAGAACTTATCAGAATGTTGGTCAGTTCCGTAAAAACCCTAAAAGCAAAGATCGGAAGACCATAGCGTTTTAGCGTACAAATGTAATCATATTTTTCATTTATCATTTCTCATTTTGAAAAAGATTTACTTTTTAAGCGATGCCCATCTGGGTTCCTGGGCCGTCGAGCACGGACGGATGCAGGAGCGGCGGCTCGTGCGCTTCCTTGACAACATCAAGGAAAAGGCGGCTGCGGTCTATCTGCTGGGCGATATGTTCGACTTCTGGTACGAATACCGCTATGTGGTGCCAAAGGGCTATACCCGCTTCCTGGGGAAACTCTCCGAGCTGACCGATATGGGGGTCGAGGTGCACTACTTCACCGGCAACCACGACATCTGGGCCTACGACTACTTGGAGCGGGAGTGCGGCGTCATTCTCCACAAGAAGCCGCTCACCACCGAACTCTACGGCAAGATATTCTTCCTTGCCCACGGCGATGGCCTTGGAGACCCTAACCCACGGTTCAAGTTCATCAAATGGATATTCCACAACCGCCTCTGCCAGGTGGCTTTCTCCGCCCTGCACCCCCGCTGGGGAATGTGGTTCGGCCAGACGTGGGCCAAGCACTCTCGGATGAAGCGTCCCAACGGTGAGGAGCCTCCTTATATGGGCGAGGACCGTGAGCACCTGTTGCTCTACACCAAGAAGTATATCCAGTATCACTCCAACGTGGACTATTTCATCTACGGGCATCGCCACATAGACGTAGACCTTCAGTTGACGAAGAAGGCCCGTGTCATCATCCTTGGCGACTGGATCAGCCAGTTCAGTTACGTGGTCTACGATGGTGAGCACCTCTTCACTTCGCAGTACATCGAGGGCGAGAGCATTCTTTAGCGCTTACGGCATTTCATTACAAAGCCGCCGCCAGAAGCCATCCTGATGGTCATACGGTCGGCGGCTTTTTGTGTGGTGGTGGTCATGGTGTAGTCTTCGGCATTGTGGTTGGCGTTGACACCGTCGGCCAGCAGCGTCACCTCATACTGGCCGTCGCCGAGGAACGACAGCGGCAGCACCACCTCGCGCCCGTCCCATCCGGCTTGTCCGCCCACGTACCAGTCGCTGCCGCTGCGGCGGGCGCTGACGATATAACGGCCCATCTCACCCTGCAGCACCCGCGTCTCGTCCCACACAACGGGAATGGCGGCGATGAACTTAGTGTAGTCAGGTTCGCGCTCATAGTTCGACGGCGCGTCGCAGAGCATGGTAAAGGGCGAGTCGTGCACCACGTAGCAGGCGGCCTGATGGCAGCGTGTGCCCATTGAGACGGGGTTCTGGTAGCACTCCACCCAGTTCTCCCGCGTGCCGTTGCGCATGGCACCGGGGGTGAAGTCCACCTGTCCGGCCATCATGCGGATGAAGGGGAAGGTGACGTCGTAGCGCGGTATGTCGGTCTCTTTCTTGGCCCATCGGCACTCCTCCATTCCGAACACCCCCTCGTAGTTCACCACATTGGGGTAGGTGCGGCTGAGACCCGTGGGCGTGTAGAAGCCGTGGTAGTCGAGCATCAGGTGGTGGCGGGCGGCCGTGGCGGCGATGCGCTCGGCCATCTCGACGGCGGTCTGGTCGTTGCGGTCGAGGAAGTCCACCTTGAAGCCCTTCACCCCCATGTCGCCGTATTTGCGGCAGGCCTCCTCCAGATGCCTGTCCAGCACGTTGAACACCGTCCACAGCACGATGCCGATGCCCTTCTGTCGGGCGTAGCCGATGATGCGGGGCAGGTCGATGGCAGGAATGGCGTTCATCAGGTCGCCGCGCCCTGAGTCGTACCAGCCTTCGTCGAGCACAACGTACTGGAGTCCGTATTTCGCGGCGAAATCGATGTAGTGGAGATAGGTGGCGGTGTTGATGCCCGCCTCGAAGTCCACGCCGCGCAGGTTCCAGTCGTTCCACCAGTCCCAGGCCACCTTGCCCGGCTTTATCCACGACGTGTCGCCAATCCTGTTGGGTTCGGCCAGCGCATAGACCATATTGTTCACGGGCATTTCGGTGTCGTCTTCTGTGATGGCCATCACGCGCCAGGGATAGGTGCGGCGACCTGTGCTGCGGGCAATGAAGTCCTCAGTCTGGCTGACGTATGACATCCCTCGCCAGCGGTAGTAGTCCATCTGCTTGGGGTAGTGGGCAAAACAAGCATTCAGCCCGTCGCCGTCGGCTGTGACGAACATACCTGGATAACTGCGGAGGTCGCTCTCCAGGATGGTGACCTTCACCCCTTCAGACACCTCGACGGTTGCAGGCAAGAAGGCGGGCAATGGGCGCGCATCCACCAGGTGCGTCTCGTGGTAGGTGTTCTGGAAGGCCATGGCGAATGGCTTCTCCGCGTTGGTGGTGTATGCGAGCCAGCCCTTCGCCCCCTCAGGGAAACGGAAGTCGGCCTGCTCACCGCTGACGATGGTCTCGCCCTTGTTCTGGGTGTAGAAGCGGTAGGCGGCCCCCTCGTCGCACGCCCTCACTTGCAGGCCCCAACCGTCGTTCAGGCGCAGGTCCATTTGCCTATATACCAGGTTGATGTGTGGCTGGCGGTAGAGTGGTGCGTCTGTATCGACGGTGACCGTGCTGTTCTTTGCACTGCCGATGCGGAGCGTTTTCCCGTTCATGCCAGCCGCGACGCTTACCACGTCCTTTCCGCCGCAGGCCACGCTGATGTGCAGTCCGCCGTTGTCACTCACCGTCACGCCAATCTTCCCGTTAGGCGACGACAGCGTGTAGTCCTTCGCCACAGCCGTCCCACCGCCCAGCAGCAACAGGACAAGGCAATAGAATGTCTTTTTCATAGATAGTTCGTATATTCGTGTTTTGTGGCAAAAATACAAAAGATTTCAATCACCACCGTCTTCACCTTCTTCCATCTTGCAGATTTGCCGCGTCTCTTTACGAGCTTCTTTCCAACGAGGGAAATACTTGTCCATTAGTGTATGGAAACGGGCATTGTGGCTGGGTTCAAGTAGATGGCACAACTCATGTACTACGATATGTTCGACGCACCATTCCGGCAGCAGCAACACGTATGCAGAAAAGCAAACAGATTTGTCCTCAACATTGCAAATGCCCCATCGGGAGATCATCGGCTTGTAATAGACAATGGAAGGTTTCACGCCCATCTCCTTTGAGTGACGCTCTACCATCGGCTCAATCAGGGCTTTCAAGCGTTGAAGCGAATCATTGACTTGTTCTCTCGTTTTTAGCGGCAATTGATTGTAAAACTCTGCCCTCCGTTTTTCACTTTCGTAGTTCCTCTTTCGTGCCTCGACAATCCAATCACGGTGCTTTTCAATAAACTGTTCCACCTCAGACTTAGGCATCCCGATAGGTGCCGACACATGCACATCGCCATTCTTCACGATGCGCATCGTCAGCCTGTTGGTTCTCTTATATGTCACCTGTATCGACATATTGTTTTCTTCGCATATTATTTCCTGACGAGCTTTTGGTTGTTCTGAATGAGGATGCCACATGAAGCGTCATCGGCAGGTGTGCCGTCGAGATGATAGATACGAGCCGAAGAGTTCTGCTGTTGTGCTCGAGGTGCCTCAGCCCCCCTGTCGCATTACCTGTCTTCTCTGCGAATTCAGCACGTGCCTTGGCCAGAGGGGTACGAGCCCTCGTTGCGGTGTTTCTCCTCCTTCTCAGCACGATGGCTCCTTCGTTGTAATAGGCTTTTGGGAATTGTCATCTGTACTGTGTAGGCGGCGATTTTGGAGTTTCCGAAACTTGTATGTCTTATAGTTCTTTGACGAGGCCGAGTGGTGAACTATATTAGTCTTTTACAGCTTTTGGAGTCCGGTTTTTAATGAGGAAGCACTTTGAGTCTAACGACAAATGAACTCACCTCATTTCTTGATACTGTTATCATCCTTGCTTCCATAATGGGAGGCAGAATAGTTACCATAGTTGCCGTAGTGTCCATAGCCATATTTACCATAACGGCCGTAGCGTCCATATTTGCCGTAACGGCCGTATCCATAATAGTAACCGTACTTCCTCTTCGACATATCGACTCCGTTGAGCACTACGCAGGCATTTGGAAGTTTGTTTTCCTCAACAAGGGAGTCAAGCAGTTCGAGGTTTGCCTTTGGAGTATAGTCTGCACGGCAGACGAAGCAGCTGACATTGGCATAGTGGGCCAATTGAAACGTGTCAGTGACTAGTCCTATGGGAGCAGAGTCGAGAATGATGTAGTCGTACTCCTCGCTTAACAGATCAAGTACCGTCTTCAGGCTCTTCCTACTCAACAGTTCCGTAGGATTCGGAGGAACAGGCCCCGATAGCAGGAGGTCAAGATCTGGGTGTAGTCCGGAGTCGCACGTTTCTTTGTGCAGGAGTTCTGCCGTGACGTGCTCGACCCTGAGCAGATTGGTGAGGCCAAGTTTTGAGTTTGACGTTCCGAACAGTCGTCCGAGTGCGGGCTTGCGAATGTCGCATCCTACAAGGACAACCTTCTTGCCGAGCAATGCAAACGACATTGCGAGGTTGGCAGCGAGGAACGTCTTGCCTTCGCCGGAGGTGCCAGAGGTAAAGAGGATGATTTTCTCGTTCTCCTGCATCATAAACTGCACATTAGTGCGCAGCGATCGGAACACCTCGTCCATCTGGCTGTTCTTGTCGGCCTGTACCACGATGCCCGCAGTGGTCTTCGCCTTTTCGTTAGCCGCAGGCACATCGGCCACGATAGGCACTTTGGTGAGCGAGACGACATCCTCACGACCCTCTATGCGGTAACGCAGCAGTTCTATGACAAATAAGATAACAAACGGGATGAGTAGACCTATAACGAAGGCTGTCATAAGAATCATACCCTTTCGCGGGCTGACCTGTCCCTCACTTAGGGGAGGGGCAATGAGTTTTCCCTTGTCAGCTGTTGCCGCGAGTGAGATGCTGTTTTCCTCGCGCTTCTGCAGCAGTAGCAGGTAGAGGCCGGAGCGCACTTCCTGCTGACGACCTATCTGATTGAGCACACGCTCCTGCTCCGGCGTGTTGCCGATGCGCCCCTGATACCTGTCATACTGGGTCTGAATGGATTTGCGCTGTAGTTCGGAAGAATGGCGGGCCTGCATCAGCGCTTGCCGGATGGAGTTTTCCAGGTCGTCGAGCGTGGCGGTAAGAGTCTGCACCTGTGGCGACTGCTCACTAGCACTCCGCATCAGTCGGTTACGCTCCTGCACCGCTCTGTTGTAGTCGCCTATTAACTGGGTGGATGCTTGGTCGTTCATACCTATATTGGCCGGTATCAGTTTGTAGCGGTTGTCAATGTTATCCACATATTGCTGCAGATAGTCGAGCAGTTGCAACTGCGTGTTAACATCAGCCAGACGGGCAGCATACTGGGCCGAGAGTTGCAATGACTGTGCTGCGTCAGCCTCTAATTGAGTGACCGCATTGCGCCGCTTGTAGTTCTCTAATGAGTTCTCCGTAGTTCCCAGTTCGGCGTCAATCTTCTCTATGCGCTGGTTGATGAACTCCTCCGTTTTCCGTGCTATCTCGTTTTTGTCTATATTGGCCTGGTCGTTATAGCAAAGCACGAGCGCGTTGATGAAGTCGACACCTCGGATAACGCTCTTGTCATTAAGGGTGATGGACGCTATCGTGGTTTTCTTCGATGTCTGTTCCACGCTCAAGCGTCGCATATAATCGAGCGCTACCACCATAGGCGGACGTATGGTAACAAGGAGCTTGGTTCCCTTCTTGAAGCGGTCTTCCTTGTTTTTATTATACTTTGGGTTACTCATAAAAGAGATTGTACCGTAATCTGTCTTGAGTGATGCACCAAGCGAATCCATGTCTTTACTGTACTCCTTCATAACTTTCCCGTTGTAAACCAGCCCAATGTCGGCATGATAGTTCTCTCCTATCTTCAAGATAGCTATCTGTATGGAACGGATGCCCTCCAGAATATGGTAGTCCAGCGAGTCGAGCGACATTGGCTCGAGGTCTACGCTAATTGGCTGGTTGGCATAGAGTAGCTGTTTCCGAATGTGCCCATCGAACTGATAGTCCGTATAGAGTTTCAGGCGCTTCACGGCATCATGTACCGTGACTGGCGACTGCAGTATCTCTACCTCATTGTCGAAACCGCTGGAGTTATTCATAATGCCGAAGTCTTCCATGTTAGGAAGCATCTGTTTGACCGAACTACTCGCCTTCTTGTCCTCATCCTTCACCAACATTCTGGCCGACACCTGATAGATGGGCTGGGCATAGCGCAGATATAAGTAGGCTCCGCACATACAGATGACTAAAGAAAGCAGATACCACTGCCAGTTCAGCACCAGATGGGTAAATACTTTCTGGAAGCTAAAACTTGCTTCTTTTCTCTCGTCGCCTATAAGGTCTTTCAGGTCGTCGAGGTCTTCCAAATCAATTTCTACTTTGTCTGTCATAAGATATAATTTTTATTTATTAATATAATTACCTAAGAATATTATACCTTTATTTTGCTGCTTTATTATAGGCTTTATTATATACCTCAGCAGTTTGTTTGGCTATTATGTTCCAAGCATAGAGACTCATGTCATAGTGTATCTTATGTGAACGGGAAATCATTTCCTCTAGTCTATCAGCAAGTTTTTCTATGTCCCCACAAGGAAAATAGTGGCTGTCATCAAGTCCGATTTCCATATTAGCAGGTATATCGCTTGCCACAACGGGAATGTTGTATGACATAGCTTCGAGCAAAGCAATAGGCAATCCTTCGTGGCTACTTGGCAGACAATAACAAGATGCATTGGTCAGGAGCGAGTGAAGTTTCCTGTCCTTGATGAATCCTGTCAGGACGACATAATTCTCTCTTGCTTTTTTTTTGAGAGACATTGAATAATCATCTTCAAAGTCTGCATCACCTGCCAGCACAAGCCTCATGTCATTGGGGATACGTTTCGATTTCTTGAGTAACAGGAAAGCATCAATGAGGTGGTGCAGGTTCTTTTCCGGGACAAAGCGGCACATGCCTAAGATGTATTTGCCCTCCTCAATACCAAGTTCACAGAAATATTCAGGATAGGAGCATGTTTCGGGTTGTTTCACGCCATTTGGGATAAGCGTGACATCATTTTTCCTGCCGCATCTTTCTTCAATGAGCGTCTTGATGGTGTTGGATATGGCAATCACCTGATTGGCAAACTTACAACCGAGAATTTCTCCTAGCCTCAGCATCATCTTGGCCACCTTCCCCCACTTATCCCGGTCATAGTCAGGACCGTGGTGCGTCATCACCACTTTCATCCCTAACAGTCGTACGTAAGGTGATAACAGGTTTGGGCCGATAGCATGGATATGAACGAGGTCTGCTCCGAGTGCTTTTGCCTTGTTAATAGCTCTAAAAGTATGGATGATTGCTTCGAAGCTCTTTGACTTGGGGGCATCAATATCAATGATCTTCACGCCTTTCCATTCTGTTAGTGGTTTTTCTTCCTGAATATAGTTGCTCCTTCTGATGACAATAATGTCATACCCTAATTTAGCCAATCGGGGTAGCAGTTCCTCGCAATGTGTCTCTACCCCACCCATTATGTCAGGTATGCCACGTGTGCCTGTTACTACGACTTTCATAATAAATTGATTTCTTTGATTATTTGCAGATATCTGTCACGGAAAGTCCCTGTTGAGTATTTCTCAATTAACAGACATTTACTGTATCTGCCGTATTGTTGTCGTTTTACTTTGTCTGATACAAGATTACAGATTGCTTTCGCAAGAGCATCTACATCCTTTCTCTCCGTAAGATGACCATTCTTGCCTTCCTCTACGAGATATGCATTGTCACCTACATTAGTGGCAATGATTGGTAGGTCTGCATTCATTCCTTCCATAATGCTGTTGCTGGTTCCTTCAAACAGCGAGGTGGAGAGATAGATATCGGCATTGCTAAGATAATTGGATATGTT
>JAGCZA010000136.1 GCA_017960525.1 Prevotella sp. | reverse complement strand
GAATCTGAACTACATGGAGCAGAAGGACATTGCTGAAGTGATTGAAGCCTGTATCCGCAAGCCTAAGGAGGGTGAGCAAGGCATCCGTATGAAAAGCGGTGAGATTGTGAACCTGATCCGTCGTGAGTATCCTTCAATCAAGGACAATCACAGCACGAAGATTCATCTGGGAATGGCGATGAAGGAACTCGGCTTCGAAGGTAAGACGCACGGAAACCAGACGTATTACAAGGTGATTCCCTTGAAAGCAGCCTGAGCCTGAGGGTTGGGTGTTTGGTGTAGTGTTGGGTGTAGTGTTGGGGTGAGTGTTCAAGCAACACCCACCCCTTCGGTTTTCTATTATCTAAAGGGTTCTCAAACAATCAGGGTGGATGTTTCACAAAGTATCTTGACTGATGTGACATTTTCTGCGATACAGCACTAAATATTGTATTTTTTTCGTAACTTTGTAAGAAATTGCAGGATTTCTTTGTATAAAGGCTGTTGGGAATTGAGAGAAATTGGGGTTACGATTTGGAGACCGTTCTCAATTCTACATTCTGCTATGAATTGCACTCAAAGAACTCCTGACGTTGAGCCACCAGCCGTTTTATGGCTCACTGTCGGGTGCAAAGTTAGGCATTTCTTCCCAGACGACCAAATATTAATGCCATCTTGAAGCCTTGTTTGCCATATTTCATAAAATGACCCGCTGGCAGTTCTAATGGTATGCACAGCGGGTACTGTTATCGTAAGACGGGCTAACAACCCTTTGTCTTTCTGATTTTCGGTACAAAGATAGGCTTTTTATTTCAAATAAACAATCTTTTCCCCTAAATATTCATAAAAGAGGGCTGAAAAAAAACGTTCAATTCCTTTTTCGTCAAAAAAAGAACTAACTTTGCAGCAAATTAGTAAATGAGCGACGATGAGAGAGCGAAAAATTGTAATCTTTATACTCCTTGCCGTGCTGACCTTTGCGGGCTGTACGAAGTCTGATCGCAGCGAGGAGGCGGACAGGGTGACTGACGAACTGAAAGAACTGATGTTCAAGAACCCGGAACGGGCGTTGGCATTGGTTGACAGTGCGGAGCAGGCGGGCGTGTACGCTGCGGCAGATGCCAACCTCTTAAGGGTCAACATTTATTGGAATACAGGGCAGAAGCGGATGGCGGCGTTCTACGGCGAACAGGCCCTGGCCGATACCGGCGTGAAACGCAAAAGCAAGACCTATTATTCGGCCCTCATGGTGATGGTCAAGTGGTACGAGGAAAACGGCGAGTACGGGAAAGCCAACGAAATGGCTGACGAGATATTGGCTGACGTGGAAAGAGACACAAGCCAAACGGCACTGACGATGCGGAGCAGTGCGCTGACACGCAAGGCAGAGTGCAAAATACATACAGGTCACCCCGACGAGGCTGAGCGTCTGTACTTGGAGAGCATCGACATTCTGATGAAAGGCATGGCGCATCCAAAGAGCTACTGGGAAATAGACCCTTTGTTCTATAACATTCTGGAAACCACTGATTTCTACCTTGAACATGGAAAGCCGGAAAGGGCATTGGAATTAATTGCGAAGGGCGACACGGCGCTGGCTCGATTGGAGCGTAGCCCCGAGGTGCCAGACAAAGTGCTCCAGTTTCGCCGAAACAACGTGACCATCAGTCAGGCAATGGTCTATGCCGCCAACGGCCAGCGCGACAAAGCCGAGGCCCTTTACCAGAAACACCGCCAGA
This sequence comes from Prevotella sp., assembly GCA_017960525.1. Lineage (GTDB taxonomy): Bacteria > Bacteroidota > Bacteroidia > Bacteroidales > Bacteroidaceae > Prevotella. The sequence goes on along the minus strand of JAGCZA010000136.1, from coordinate 1,925 downwards.
CCGAAGGATTGTCGCATACCGACATTTTCGTCGAAGGCCGCTATCTGGCAATGACCAACCGCTACGATGAGGCCATCCGCCTCTACCGCCAGTCCGACTCCATCTATCGTGCTGCGGGCGGTTCACTTTCCAGTGCCTATATCAATTCCCGCATGTCGCTCGAATACGACGCTCTGCAAAAGGCAGGGCGTACCGCTGAGGCGCTGACTTTGGGAAACCGTATACGCCAGTTGACAGACTCTATACGTATTGATGAACGGCGTGCCGACATGGAGCAGCAAAAGGAAATCAAGCGTCAAGAGGCCGAGATTATCGACAAGCGACATTCGCTCACCGTCCACCGCATCATTCTCGTTGCAGCCATCCTCGTCTGCCTGCTCATTGCCTACTTGCTTTGGCGCTCCTATAAATATAATAAGGTGTTGGCGGCCAAGAACCACAAGCTCTACGAGGAGATAGAGCAACGCCGACAAGAAGAGCAGCAGGAGATGGCACAGTTGCAGGCCGCTCCTGAAGAACTGTTGACTGCCGACCAGCAACTCTTCCGCCGTCTCTGCACACTGATGGACGAGCAGCAGCCCTACACCGACGAGACCCTGAACCGCGACTCGCTGGCACGGTTGCTCGGCACCAACGCGAAGTATTTGGAGCAGGCCATCCGCCAATGCTCGAAAGGCGAGACCCCAGGCGACTTCATCACCCGCTATCGTCTGGAGCACGTCGCCCGTCTGCTGAAGACCACCGACGACCCCATCGCCATCATCGGCGAACTCTCCGGCATCCCCAGCCGCGCCACCCTCGCCCGCCTCTTCCGCAACGCCTACGGCATGTCGCCTTCCGAGTACCGAAAGATATAGTTTTTCCAAAAATTGAGAAAAATCCGCACCAATAACTACAAATTATTCATGAATTCGTGACTCATTTCAGATAAATTGTGTAACTTTGCACGCGAAAGGTAAATACAAGAACAGATATGGAAGCAACGGTTAGAAAAAGACGTACCACCCGCCCCATCAGCCACTATTGGGAGTTGGTGAAGGACATGGAAGACAATCAGATGCTGGAGTTGGCTTCTTTGCTCGTAAACTATGTCCGTATGCACCCCGCCAAAGCCAATGACGATGAGGAGCGTGAACGCGGATTCCGCAGCCTCGCCGGGTGCTGGGCCAATGACCAGGGCGACGATGACATGGAAGCCATTATTCGTCAGGGCCGTGAGAGTCGCCGCGGCAATCGCATTGTTCCATCATTTGATGAGTAGCCATGGCAAAGTACATCATAGACACCAACACATGCATCGAGTATTTCAAGCACCGCAACGGAGTACCCGAGAAAATGAACAGCATCAGCCGTGACGACCTTTGTGTCAGTGAGGTAACCATAGCCGAGTTGGTCTATGGAGCCGTACACAGCAAGAGTGTGGAACGTCATCTCAGAGAAGTGCGCGAGCTGCAAAGCGACATTTCTGTAATTCCCATCAGCGATGTTATTGACGACTACGCTGACATCCGCCACGCTTTGACTTCGCAAGGCATAACTGTGGAGGACTTCGACATCCTTATCGGTGCTACCGCCAGACATTATGGCCTCATTGCAGTAACAGACAATTTGAAGCATTTCAATCCAATGCCTGGCGTAGAGGTTGAGAACTGGATTGTGCGGGAATCACAAGACTAACTCCCCACCATAACGTGAAGCGACCGCCGCCGAGACCCCGAAAGGAGCCTCGGCGGCGGTCTTTTTGCTCGTCAGCAGCAGAAATTCCAAATTTGAGACATATTTTTCCGCCAGTGAGACATCGGTCTTGCTGGCGGATTGTAATTTTGCGGCAAATTTCGAAACAATATGGATACATCGTTTGTAATAGCAGTTGGCTTGGGCGTCGCCGTCGTGGTGGTGCTGCTGGTCTTGGTGGCCGTCATCGT
>JAGCZA010000011.1 GCA_017960525.1 Prevotella sp. | reverse complement strand
CAGCCGTGAATCTGCAGATGTCCCACGTGAATCCACTCCGTCTCGATGCCTTGCTGATGCAACGTCTGCTCCACTTCGTGCAGCGCCGTCGCCGTATTGCCGTGAGCCTTCGGGCTGCCATTAAGGATGATTACTTTCATATCCGTTTAGTTTTTTGCTATTTGCTTCAGTTGTCGGAGTTCCTGGTTGCTGACGGCGTAGTTGCAGATGCGGAAGTCGGCCACGTCGGTCTGCGTCAGGTATTTGTCGCCACGGAAGGGAGCACGGCCTATCCAGCAGTTGGCGGGGGCATTGCGGAATATCTCTGCGAGGATGGGCATGTTATCGTTCCGTCCGATGAGTTTGCCGTCGAGGAACAGTTCGCCTTTGTGGCCCTGCTGGCGGTAGAGGGCGTGTACCCATACGTCGCGCTTGGGCTTACCGCCCTGCATGATAATCTGCTCGTGCTCATAGCCGCCGGTGGAGGTCTCGAAACGCTGCTCGTTCAGTCGCATAGCCATGTAGGGGCCTTCGTGGGCGCTGTTCTCTGCCAGTTGGGAGAAGGCGAAAAGGAAGTGGCCGTAGCCGTCAAGTTGGTTTTCGGAACTGACCTTGAAATGGACGGAGACGGTGAAGTCGCAGAGTTGGCTGATGAGAGCGCCGGTCTCGGCTGTGAGATCGTAGTAGCCGTTGTTGCTTCCGAGATGGAGGATACCGTCATCGATGCGAGCGTCACGCCGGATGTATTCGGGCTGCCACTTGAAGCAATATTCGGCCTGCTGTTCGGTCTTGATGGTCGGTGTGGGCAGGGCCGATGTCATCTTGGCGGTAATCCTGAGGATATGGTCTTTCAGAATCTTGTAGGCGGGTTGTGGCATGGCGCCGTGGTCGTAGCCCTGCATTTCGTAGAGCGTCACGTCCTTGTGACCTACGAGTTTCAGCATACGCCAGAAGTAGGCCTGCTCTTCATAGCGGCCATAGAGTTCCAGTTCGCGGTCGCCGGAGATGATGACCATAGGCGGGGCGTCAGGACGGACGTAGGTGAGCGGGGCATACTGGTCGATGGTGGCCTGCAAGGGCGGGATGCCCTGTAGCTTGCGGATGTTGTAGTGCGTCACGCACTGTCCGCTGAAAGGAACGAGGGCGGCCAGTGAGTCGGCATCGACGCCATATTTGGCGAGCCATTTCTTGTCTAAGCCGATGATGTCCAGGAGGTAGCCGCCTGCGGAGTGTCCGGCCACGAAGATTTTGCGGTGGCTGCCGCCGTATTTCTCAATGTTCTTGTAGGTCCAGGCCACGGCGGCTGCGGCATCGTCGAAGATATCATCGATTTTCGCTTTGGGCAGCAAGCGATAATTGGCGGCGACAACCACCAAGCCGCTGTTCTTGAGCTGCGGATCGATGTGCTTGTTGCCGCCCTCGATACCACCACCGTGGAACCACACGACAACTGGTACATCCTTTTGGTCGACGGGGTAATACACATCGAGCTTGCACCGCTCCTGAGCGTATGCATCGGAGGACGCTGTGTAGGGGATGTCGTTCACTTGCTGATACTGCTGACGCTGTGCCTGCGAAATCATCGGCAACAGCATGAGCGCGAGGATTATAACATTTTTCAGTCTCATAAGTTTGTTTTTTGTTGGTTTAGTTGATAAACAATGCTAATTTTTGGTGCAAATTTAACGATAATTCCGTAATTATCACTATCTTTGCCGTTAGTTTTAAGTGTATTTAGGTATTACGCGTATTTGTATATGAAACATATAGCCTTTTCATTCATATTGAAAGCCCTGTTATTATGCTCATGTGGCAACAATACCACAAAGAGTGAAATAACTGCTGAGATGGCTTACGAAGGAGTCAGCGATTATTGCCATAGCACGTATGACTGGAGTATAGCCAAAGAGAATCCCTCCATCATGTATGTTCAGATGGGCGAAGAGAACGATTCTGCCTATCAAGTGGTTTTCCGCAGTTATACAGGGACATTCGTCAATTTCTACGTTGATAAGACAAGTGGCACAACAAGAATGGAAGAGTATGTTCCTACTCTTGATGTCAGAAGTGATGCGGGGACTATTAATATATATGATTATTTAGATAAAGAAAACTAATATATGAAGCTTTCAAGATTATGGATGATAGCCGCCATACTTGTCTGTGGCGTGTTATTGACAGCGTGCTCGGCTGACGATAATCCTACCGTCGAGCCGACAACAGAACTGCTGAAAGACGGCGTGTGGACAGGCAGCGGCGAAGGACGCAGCGGAATCATCGTCGTGAAGATGACAGTAGAGAATCATGAGATAACCGACATTGTGGTAGTGAGCCAATCAGAATCGTCGTTTGCCCAGGAGGCAATTAATGAGATGGTGGCTCGAGCACTACAGAAGCAGGGGCTGATGAGTGTGGAGGTGGATGGCGTGACAGGAGCCACACTGACCAGCACGGGCGTCATCAATGCGGTAAATATGGCTATCCTGGCCGCACAGGGGAAAGCCCCCTCAGGGAAGAAGACCTATACTGAAGGCCGCTGCGACATTGTGGTGGTGGGAGCCGGCGGTGCAGGACTGTCAGCGGCAGTAGAGGCAGCTTCGCATGGTGACCTGCAGATTATCGTATTGGAAAAGCAAGGCATTCTGGGCGGCAATACCAACTACTCCACGGGTGGCATCAACGCGGCAGGCACAGAGTCACAGCAGGCGTTGGGCATCAATGACAGCCCCGAACTCTTCTACGACGACACGATGCGTGGCGGCAAGTATCAGAACATTCCCTCGCTGGTGCGTAGCCTTGTGGACAATGCGGCACCTACCGTTGCGTGGCTTTCATCTTTAGGTGCAGACCTGAGCGATGTGGGACTGATGGGCGGCAGCTCAGTGAAACGCACTCATCGTCCTAAGGGCGGCACGGCCATCGGTGCCCACCTGATGAAGGTGCTCAAAGAGGCTTCGTCGAAGGCGAATATCGAGATACGCACCTCTAATAAAGTGACGGGGCTGTTGACCAGCAACGGTACTGTGACAGGTGTGCGTGTGGAGAATGTCGACGGCACCACCTACCGCCTGCAATCTAAGGCGGTGGTGATAGCCACAGGAGGCTTCGGTGCCAATCTGCAGATGGTTACCAGCTACCAGCCCTGGCTCACAGGTTTTGCCACCTTGAACCACCCTGGTGCCACGGGCGATGCCTTCGCTTGGATAGAGACCGTGGGAGGCAGCACCATACAGATGGACTATATCCAGATTCACCCTACTGCCGAGGCCGACAACCATATTCTCATCACCGAGGCGGTGAGAGGCAATGGCGCCATCCTTGTGAACCACAATGGTATGCGCTTCGTGAACGAGATGGACACACGCGACGTGGTGTCGGCGGCCATTCTGGCACAGCCGTCGGAAGAGGCATTCCTAATCTTCGACCAAGCCGTGCGCCAGTCACTGGCATCCATCGAGACCTACGCCAACCAGCATCTGATGATTGAGGGTACTGATGCTGCTTCACTGGCAACAAAAGCGGGGCTACCCATCAGTACTTTCCTTGCAACCATTGACCGGTATGCGACATTCCAGAAAACCGGCCTTGATGAGGATTTCGGGCGTAGCAGCACGCAGATGACGGCAGCCCTTGACACACCGCCTTACTATGCCATTCGCGTCAAACCGGCCATCCACCATACGATGGGAGGCATCCGTGTCGATGCCGACATGCATGTGCTTCGCGCCGACAACACACCTGTTCCGGGCCTCTTTGCCGCCGGCGAAGTGACGGGTGGCATTCACGGTGCCAACCGCCTTGGCGGCAATGGCGTTGCCGACATCGTTGTTAACGGAAAGATAGCCGGTCGGGGGGCTGCAATGAATTGCCAATAGAAACAGTAAAACTCATTCGAAAAAGAAAACGAAAAAGATTCTGAATTGGTGCTTGCTGCCATCCTCGTCATTTGTACCACGGCTCACGATGGCGGCGGATGCCGTTCAGTTGTAGGGCGTGGAGGTGACGACGCACGCGGCGAAGGTGGCGGTATCGGCTTCAATACGGGACTGGACAAGCAGAAACCCTTCAGATGATTTCTATTAATTCGCTAAATTGTGCGCAGCCGCTCCCCTCCCATCAAGGGGAGGGGCAAGGGGTGGGGTCTGTATTATCCCGTCAGTATTATCTTTTATCTTGTTTCAGAGAAAGATACTGACCCCACCCCCAACCCCTCCCCTACAAGGGAGGGGAGTTGCTGCACATACAGTCGGCGGTAACCCCCTCCCCTTGATGGGAGGGGAAAAGTGATTTTTGCAGCCCTGAAGTTTGGACGAACCAAACTACCAGTTAGGACGAACCAAACTCGGAGTTTGGACGAACCAAACTTTCAGTTAGAAGGCATATAAATCCAGCAGGCGGTTATTGCGGTTTTACAAACCATCTTGATGACATTTGTGCGGATTTTTTTAAAGTGGTTTGGAATTTGCTGATTTCGCATATTTGTTGAACATTTGCACCATTCAAGAAGATAGTCTCTTATGGGGGATGGCTATGGATCTGAAATCATCTTCAGTTCTTTAAAAACAAATTACCGTAATCTCCATAATCCTGACTCTGCCGAACTAATGGGAATTACGGTAATTCGTTTCAGGTATGTTCTATAAATTGAAGAAACAAAGCGCAGTCTCTCCCCTCCCTTACTACAAGGGAGGGGAGTTGCTGCGCATATAGTCGGCGGTTAACCCCTCCCCTTGCTTCCTATGGATTTTTCCAAATATATTTTGTTAGTGTTTGCTAATTATTAGCAAATTATTGATATTTAATCATATATAACATTATTTCTTCTTTTGTTTAACGAAAAATGAGTACTTTTGTGTGTTAAAACTGACAAGCATTTGACCATCGACGGTTTCAGGCCCTCCCTTGACGGGCTGGACAAGAGCAACCGCTGGGTATGGCTGGGCAACCATCTTCCCTGCAACGAGTACGAGAAGCTGTACGGCCAGACACTCAATAACCAGACAGCAGGGGCCAGCGCCAAGCCTGCCCATATGATGAAAGGTGCCATATCCCATACGCAGCACCTCCCATGGGTGATCTCCGTTGGAAACGTCCGCAGCCCATCGTGAAGTGGGAAGGCGTGAGAATATCAAATAAAGACAGGATGTTAGATGAACAATCTGAAGCATAAAGCGGCGTTGTCTGTCCTATTGATGGTCAGTTTGGGACATCTTCTGAATGATATGTTCCAGGCTGTCATCCCTGCAATATACCCGATGATTAAGGAATCGTTGGGACTGAGCTTTATGCAGATAGGAGCCATTACGCTGACCAACCAGATTACCTCTTCGCTCCTACAGCCTATGGTGGGCTATTTCTCTGACAAGTACCCAAGGCCATACAGTTTAGTGGTTGGTATGTGTTTTACACTGACAGGACTGTTGCTGCTGTCATTGGCTGAGAGTTTCCCGCTGGTGCTATTCTCCGTGGCCTTCGTAGGTGTAGGCTCATCGGTTCTACATCCAGAATCCTCAAAGGTTGCACGACTGGCATCAGGTGGAGCCAAGGGCATGGCTCAGTCGGTATTCCAGATTGGTGGAAACATCGGAAGGGCCATCGGTCCTGTTGCCGTAGCCTTGATTGTCATTCCTCACGGACAAGGTAGCATCCGCTGGTTTGCACTGCTTGCTGTTGTGGCAATATGGCTGCTGGCAAAGATCGGCAGTTGGTATAAGAAACAGCTTGAACTATATGGGAGAAACAAGTCGAAATACGACATCGAGAACGTAAGCCGTCTGTCAAAACAACAAATCATCGCAGCCTTACTTGTGCTGTTGATTCTGATGTTCTCAAAGGACTTCTATACGGCAAATCTCCAGAGTTACCTGACGTTCTACATGATTGACAAGTTCGGCCTGTCCGTCACAGCCTCGCAGTATGTACTGTTTGCCTATCTCGTCTCTACAGCCATCGGACTGCTGATTGGCGGAGAGGTTGGCGACAGATACGGACGAAAGTATGTCATTTGGGTAAGCATCCTCGGCTCGTCACCTTTTGCTCTCCTACTACCGTACTGCAACCTGACTTGGACGATTATTCTCGTAATCCTCATTGGCATGGTTATGTCATCGGCCATGTCGGCCATCCTTGTGTATGCTACTGAACTCCTGCCTGGCAATGTCGGCATGATTTCCGGGGCTTTCTTCGGTCTGGCCTTTGGCTTGGGCGGTATCGGTTCTGCTCTTTTCGGCTGGCTGGCAGACTATTCGAGTATTCAATACGTGTTTCAGCTGACGGCCTTCCTGCCTCTGTTGGGCATCGTCACCTACTTCTTACCGAATATTAAAGAAAATAATGTTTAACAACATAAAAACAATAGTGACTTATGAAAAAGATTTTATCAGCATTTGCAGTACTGCTCGCCTTGACAGCCTGCAACAGTAACGGACCTAAGGCTGAGACCGCAGCAACAACTGACGGCAAGGCCATCGTAGAGAACATCATGACGCGTACCAGCATCCGACAGTACACGGATCAGACCATCAGTGCCGACACCATCGAGACACTGCTCCGTGCTGGTATGGCCGCACCTACCGCAGT
>JAGCZA010000135.1 GCA_017960525.1 Prevotella sp. | reverse complement strand
GCCATCGGCTAAGAAAACCTTACCAGCGAAGGAACTAACTCCTTCGTGCCCCGCCAATCCTTCAATATTTTATCTTTAAGGTGCTGCCTCTGCCGCACTCTTGCGCGTTAGCCGCTGCAAACATAGTAACTATATAACTAAGTTACTGCCCCCACCTTCAGCCCCTCCCTTGCAAGGGAGGAGAGTTGCTGCACTTACAGTCGGCGGTAACCACTCCCCTCCCTTGCAGGGGAGGGGCTGGGGTCAGTATTGTTATTATCCATTTTTGTTTTCGTCTTATTCGAAAAGTTTGCTGCAAAGTAACAAAAAAATGCCGATATGTGCAAGCATATCGGCAAAAAAATGTTGTTAAAGATAACTAAATGCGCGTTTTCATAAAGTCGGCCACTACATAAGTGCTTCCGCCAACGAAGATAAAGTCGTCTGGATGGGATTCTTCAAGTGCTGCTTTGAATGCTTTTTCCACTGTTGGATAGCTGTTTCCCTGCAAGCCCATCTGCTCTCCGAATATTTTTAGTGACGTCTCAGGCAGTGCCCGGTTGGTCGATGCTTTTGTGAAATAATAGACGGCCTGCTTGGGCAGCAGTTCCATCACGCTGTATATGTCCTTGTCCTTCATCATACCGAAGACGATGCGCATTTGCCGGCAGTTCACCTGGCCCAACTGCAGGCTGATGTGCTGCCAGGCCCCCTGGTTGTGGCCTGTGTCGCAGACCACGGTCGGATTGGTTTGTACGGTCTGCCATCTTCCTTTCAAGCCCGTGATTTTTGTCACGTTCATAAACGTGTTGTTCAGCTCATTGATGACGGCGGCATAGTCCTCAGCCATGGTCGAGTCGCACAAGTAGCCTCGTTCCTTCAGCAGAACGAATGACGTGAGCACCGTGTTCACGTTTTGGGGCTGGTATTCGCCAGCCAGCTCGCAGTCGAACTCCAAGTGGTGCTTCGTCTTGTAGTGTATGCCTTTTGCGGTAGGTGTGCTTGAGATGATTTCCGGCTCGTCTTCGGCGAAGACGATGGGGGCATCCGACTCCTGTGCCTTAGCTTCGAAGACGGGTCTTGTCTCCGGTGTTGCCTTGCCAATAATGACTGGTACGCCTCGTTTGATGATTCCTGCTTTCTCCATAGCTATCTGAGCTGCGCTGTTGCCAAGCAGTTGGGTGTGATCTAGTGAGACATTGGTGATGATGCTTAGGATGGGTGTGATAATGTTGGTGCAGTCCAGCCGCCCGCCCAGGCCAACTTCCACTACGGCAATGTCCACGTCCATTTCCTTAAAGTACTTGAACGCCATAGCCGTGGCCAGTTCAAAGAACGAGGGGTTAAGCGGTTCGAAGAAGTCTTTCTCTGTCTCTACAAATTTCACTACGTATGACTCGCTGATTGGCGAGCCATTTACGCGGATGCGCTCACGGAAGTCTACGAGGTGGGGCGAAGTGTAGAGGCCGACACGGTAGCCGCACACTTGCAGATGCGCCGCAATCAGGTGGGCCACAGAGCCTTTTCCGTTGGTGCCGCCAATGTGGATGCTACGGAAGTGCTCGTGGGGATGGCCAAAATGCTCATCCAGGGCCATTGTGTTCTCAAGCCCTTCCTTGTAGCCCGACGCGCCTTGCTTTTCGTAGTTTGGTGTCTGGCTGAACAGATATTCGCAAGTCTCCTGATAGTTCATTTGTCAAATGTCGGCCTATACAAAATAGTTCTTGAAGCGCTTGAAGATAGACTCTTCTGTCTGCCGGTCGCCCTTGAAGTTGTCGCTGTTGCGGAAGCTCTCCAGAGCGTTTTTCTCGTCGCGTGATAGTGTCTTTGGCACATAGACGCTGATGTTCACCACCAGGTCGCCGTTGCCTGAACCGTAACCTTGTACTGCGGGAAGTCCTTTGCCGCGCAGACGCAGAGTCTTGCCCGGCTGGGTGCCGCTTTCAATCTTCACTTTCAGGGTCTTTCCCTCTACGGTGGGAACGTCTATCTCGCCTCCAAGTGCCGCTGTAGGGAAATCGAGCAATACGTTGTAGATAAGGTCATTACCATCCCTTACAAAGGTTTTGTCCTCTTCTTCCTCAACTAACACTTGTATGTCTCCAGGTATGCCGCCTCGGATGCCTGCATTTCCCTTTCCGGGAACGTTCACCACCATCCCTTCGGCCACGCCTGCAGGAATCTTTATCTCCACTACTTCTTCTCCCTTTGTGACACCCGTGCCGTTGCAAAGGTGGCACTTGTTCTTGATGACCTGGCCTTCGCCCTTACAGGTGGGACACACGCCTTGGGTCTGCATCATACCGAAAATGCTTTGCGTGGTGTGGGTGATAATGCCTGAGCCGTGACACGTCGGACACGTTTCGTGGCTGCTGCCCTCTTCGGCGCCAGTCCCGTGGCAATGGGTGCAGGTGATGTCTTTACGCACCTTGAACTTCTTGGTTACGCCTTGGTTGATTTCCTGCAGGCTGAGTTTCACCTTCAGCCGCAAGTCGTTGCCACGGTGCTGCTGACGTGCTGCACGACCGCTGAAGCCACTTCCGAAGCCTCCAAAGCCCCGGCCTCCGAACACATCGCCAAACATCTGGAAGATGTCGTCGAGGTTCATCGATGCGCCGAATCCCTCGAAGCCGCCACCGGCGGGGCCTGCGAATCCGAACTGGTCGTACTGCTGACGCTTTTTCGGGTCGTGCAGTACATTGTATGCCTCTGCCGCCTCCTTAAACATCTCCTCGGCCTTCTTGTCGCCGGGGTTGCGGTCAGGGTGATATTTGATGGCTATCTGCCTGTAGGCTTTCTTGATTTCGTCTTCCGATGCCGTCTTGCTGACGCCCAGAACCTCATAGTAGTCTCGCTTGTTCATTGTCCAACTGCCACTTTGGCGTAGCGTATCACTTTTTCGTTCAGTTTATAACCTGTGGCCATACAGTCGATGACCTTGCCTTTCTTATCGTCGCCCATACCTGGTACCAATGCCACAGCCTCGTGGAGGGCTGTGTCAAAGTCGGCCCCGTCGGTCTCTATCTTGCTCACGCCCTGTGCCTCAAGCACTTTCATCAGTTTTTGGTAGATGAGTTGCATGCCTTCCCTCAGCACTTGTGGGTCGTCGGTCTTTTCGCCGTTGGCGATGGCCCGCTCCATATCGTCAATGACGGGCAGCAGGGCGGTAATGGTTTTCTCGCCGCCGTTCAGTATCAGTTCGGCACGCTCTTTCAGGGTGCGCTTGCGGTAGTTGTCGAACTCGGCCACTTGGCGCAGATATTTGTCTTTCAGTTCGGCAATCTGGTCCAGAGCCACGTCTAACGGGTCTTTTTTCTCTTCCTCGTTGGCAACAGCTTCCTTTTCGGCAGCCTCTTCATTGTCTGCCACTTCGTCAGAAGGCGTCTCGTCTGCCATTTCGTCAGGCTTCAGCTCCTCTTCGTTATTGAGATCTTTTTCGTCTTTCATAATTTGGTTTGATTTATAAGTTTATGCTGGCACCAGCAAATATTATGCCATTTGTGCCTGTACTGTCTCCATCACGCGCATAAAGTTGCCGCCCCAGATTTTCTGGATGTCCTCTTCGCTGTAGCGTCGGCGCAGCAATTCGCGGGTGAAATTGGTCAATTCATTGGCGCTGGCCAGCCCACGTATGCCCCCGTCGCCGTCGAAATCGGTGCCCAGTCCTACGTGGTCGATGCCCATCACTTGGATAGCGTGTTCCAGATGGGCAAGCGCATCGGTAATGGTGGCCTCCTGTGGCTCTTTAGCCAGGAATCCGTGATAGAGTGTGATTTGGCAGACGCCGCCTTTGCGCGCCAGGGCCTTCATCTGCTCGTCGGTCAGGTTGCGGGGATGGTCGCAAAGGGCGCGGGCCGATGAGTGACTGCACACAATAGGCGTGCGACTGATGTCCAGCGCATCGTAGAAACTCTTCTCGTGGGCATGGCTCAGGTCAACCATCAGTCCCAGCCGGTTCATTTCGTGTATCACTTGTTCACCCAAGGCACTTACGCCGCCATGTGTCTGCGAGCCTTTGGCCGAATCGCAAATATCGTTGTCGCCATTGTGGCAGAGGGTGATATAGACGATGCCACGCTTTGCGAAGTGGGCCACGTTTTCCACTTTGCCCTCCAAGGCGAGTCCGTTTTCTATGCCCAGCATGATACTCTTCTTGTCTTCACGCTTGTTGCGCCACAAGTCGGCAGGGGTGCGTGCCAGGGCCAAATGACGATGGTATTTGTCGGCAATACGTTCTATTTGGTCGAAGACACCGTCGGCGTAGGCCAGTGGAGTGGGGGCGAGGTCTTTTGCCTCAACCTTCCATTCGCTGCCATTGCGGCTCCAGCCTTTTTGTGGCAGATAAGCCACCATAATGGTAGCGTCGAGGCGGCCCTCTGTCATCTTGGGCAAATCGACGAGGATGCGGCTGTCGCGTTGGCCGAAGTCGATGCCCTGGGCAAAGAACATCGGCGTGTCGCAATGGGTGTCGAGTGTCAGCAGGCGGTCGTGCAGACGTTGCGTCTGACGGTAGGTTCTGGCTTCGTCCACCAGCCAGCTGAAGAGCGGCCTGCCGTCTGCGCCCATACATTCCGGATGCCATTGTACACCGACGACGGACTTCATTTCCGTGCTCTCCACGGCTTCGATGATGCCGTCTGGCGCCACAGCGGCCACGCGCAGATGCGGCCCCGGCTGTTTCACGGCCTGGTGGTGGAACGAATTGACGGGCAGTATATTCTCTTTATATATATTAAATAAGGTGGAACCCTGTTCTGTCTCCACCGTATGCGTGGCCACGTGGCGTGCGGCGTCCTGCGAGTGCTTGACGGTCGGCAGCCCCTCGTCGGTCTTGTCGCCAATGTGCTGCGTCACGGTGCCGCCAAGGGCTAGTGCCAGCGTCTGTATGCCCCGGCAAATGCCAAGGATGGGCATCTGGCGGTTGAAGGCCAGCCGTGTGATGAGCAGTTCGGGCAAGTCGCGCTCGTCATTGATGCCCCCCAGCTGTGGCACGGGCTGTTCTCCCGCAAAGAGCGGGTTCACGTCGGCGCCGCCACTGAGCAGCAGACCGTCGATGTGGTCGAGCGTGTCGAGCAGCGTGGCCTTGTTGGCCAATGGGGGGATGATGAGCGGCGTGCCGCCAGCCTCCACCACTTGCTTGTAGTAGCCCTCGCCGAGTTTTGACATCTGTTCGCCATAGTTGGCCGTAATGCCGATGACGGGTCGCTGGCTGTCGGCAACCAACTGTTCGTAGGCCATCGCCTCGTGACGGTCAATCGAAAATCTCTCCATCAGGCTTCGGTTTCGTCTTCTTCAAAGTGCACGGGTATTTCGCGCTTGAAGCTCTGCTCCAGCGAGATGAGCGTCTCGGTGGCCACCACGCCGGGAATCTCCTGAAGCTTGCCGTTCAGCAGATGCATCAGCTGCTCGTTGTCGCGGGCGAAGAGCTTGGCCAGCATGGTGTAAGGGCCGGTGGTGAAGTGGCACTCCACCACTTCGGGTATCAGCTCCAGCTGTTTCACCACCTCCTTGTACATAGAGCCGCGCTCAAGCGTGATGCCCACGTAGGTGCAAGTGTGGTAGCCCAGCGACTTCGGACTCACGTCAAAGCCGCTGCCGGTGATGACACCCGACTCTATCAGGCGTTGGACGCGCTGGTGGATGGCGGCACGCGACACGTTGCACTCGGTGGCTACGTCCTTGAAAGGTATGCGGGCGTTCTTCGACAGGATGTTCATAATCTTCTTGTCCAGATTATCGATTCTTTCCATACAGTTATGTGGGGTTAATGTTCAAATTGTGAGCAAAAGTACGCAAATTATTTCATTCTGCCAATACTTTGGATGGAAAAAAAGCTTAAAACGCACCTTTTACCACCTTTTACGGTAGCAACCCCTCAGTTTGGTGGCATCTAACTGCCAAATTCTCTAGCCTGAATTATTCATAGATAGGTTTTTCTCCTCACGCTTGGAATGAGACGTTCCCTTACTGGTGGACAAAACATTCCCACACCTGGTGAAAACGCCATAACAAGTCAATTCCTTCTATCCAAACGACGTG
>JAGCZA010000134.1 GCA_017960525.1 Prevotella sp. | reverse complement strand
TATGCAGGGCCTTCGGCTTTGAAGTACCCAAGGGCTGCGAGCCTGGCTACAAGTCAAGAAAGGCTGGAAGGAAGCGGGGCAGACCCCGCAAAAATACAGAGGCAGGCATTATCGTTACAAAATAAATTAAAACTCAGAATAGTCTTGTTCGATTTTATTATTGTTGATGTTCTATGTTTTTTTATTCTCGCACGCGTTTCGCGTGCAAAGATACGAATTTTTCTGTAATCCCGTATCATTTTGGGCGTTAATTTCTTATGGAAAAGAATTAGAAAGAATTACGTCCAAGAATTAGAAAAATAATCTTATTTTTGAATGCCTGCGGCGCAACGCGAATACACGCGAATGACACGTAAATACTCGTAAATAATTATAAATTCACGAAACATTCGCAAAACGGTCGTTTGACCGTTTTATGTTCTTGCCTTGCAAGCGACCATAGGTCGAGCGGTCCATGTTGTTCAAGTTGTCTTAAAACAGAAGACGTTTGTTTTAAAGACAACAGGGACAACAAAAACAACATAGAATCAAGGGGAGGGAGAGGATGACATATAGCATCTATCAAAAAAGTTAAATCCTCGACGTGGATTTAACGTTCCACGTCGAGGATTTAACTTTGTTTCCGGCCACTTGTCTATTTGACCCCACACGGGGCCCAGGGCTTGAGGGTCTTGAAGAAGTCGTTGCCCTTGTCGTCTACCAGGATGAAGGCGGGGAAGTCTTCCACGTCAATCTTCCAGATGGCTTCCATACCCAATTCAGGATACTCTACGCACTCAATCGACTTGATGCTCGACTGCGACAGTACGGCAGCCACGCCGCCGATGCTGCCCAGGTAGAAGCCGCCATGCTTCTTGCAGGCTTCGGTCACCACGTCGCTGCGGTTGCCCTTGGCAATCATCACCAATGAGGCGCCCAGGCTTTGAAACTCGTCCACGTAGGGGTCCATGCGGTTGGCAGTGGTGGGGCCCATCGAGCCGCAGGGGTAGCCCTCCGGGGTCTTGGCGGGTCCGGCGTAGAGCACAGGATATTTCTTGAAGTAGTCGGGCATTGCCTCGCCTGCGTCGATGCGGGCCTTCAGCTTGGCGTGGGCAATGTCGCGGGCCACAATGATGGTGCCCTTCAGGTTGACGCGGGTCGAGACGGGATACTTCGACAGTTCCTTGCGGACGGCGTCGATGCCCTCGTTCAGGTCGATGGTGATGGTGTTCTGTCCCTCGCCAGCCTTGGCGTATTCGGCAGGAATCAGTTCAGAGGGGTTCGTGTCCATCTTCTCCAGCCATACGCCCTGTGCGTTAATCTTTGCCTTGATGTTGCGGTCGGCCGAGCAGGAGACACCCATACCGATGGGGCACGATGCACCGTGGCGCGGCAGGCGGACGACGCGGATGTCGTGAGCCAGGTACTTGCCGCCGAACTGGGCGCCGAGGCCAATCTTGTGGGCTTCCTTCAGGAGTTTCTGCTCCAGGTCGATGTCGCGGAAGGCACGACCCGTCTCGTCGCCTGTGGTGGGCAGCGAGTCGTAATATTTGATGGAGGCGAGTTTCACCGTCAGCAGGTTCTTCTCTGCCGACGTGCCGCCGATGACGAAGGCGATGTGATAGGGCGGGCAGGCAGCCGTGCCCAGGCTCTTCATCTTCTCCACGAGGAACGGGATGAGCGTGCCCTCGTTCTGGATGGTGGCCTTGGTCATTGGATAGAAATAGGTCTTGTTGGCCGAGCCGCCGCCTTTGGCCACGAACACGAAGCGGTATTCGGCGCCCTCGGTGGCCTCGATGTCAATCTGTGCGGGCAGATTGCAGCGTGTGTTCACCTCGTCGTACATATTAAGAGGTGCATTCTGCGAGTAGCGCAGATTGTCCTGCGTAAAGGTGTTGAAGACACCAAGCGACAGAGCCTCTTCGTCCTCGAAGCCTGTCCACACCTGCTGGCCTTTCTCTCCGTGGATGATGGCCGTGCCGGTGTCCTGGCAGAAAGGCAGGATGCCACGGGCGGCCACTTCGGCGTTGCGCAGGAACTGCAGGGCTACGTACTTGTCGTTCTCCGAGGCCTCCGGGTCGGCCAGGATGGCGGCCACCTGCAGGTTGTGCTCACGGCGCAGCATAAACTCCACGTCGTGGAAAGCCTGCTGTGCCAGCAGCGTGAGTGCCTCTTTCGACACCTTGATGATTTCCTTGCCCTCGAATGAAGAAGTGCTCACGCCCTCCTTGGTCAAAAGCCGATACTCTGTCTTGTCTTCGCCCAACTGGAACATTGGGGCGTACTTGAATGTGGGTGTTGTTGCCATAATATTTCGATTTAGTATTTCGCCGACAAAAGTACCGAAAAAAACTAAAACTCGCAAGAAATGCCCCTATTTTTTTTATTTCAGGAGAAAAAAAAGCCCTCGTTGCTCATTGGCTTCGAGGGCGTGTCTTTAGTTGGTCGGGGTGACGGGCTTGATGCGTCCGTCTTTCTCGAACTCCATAGGGTCGATACAGACTTCGCGGTGGAAGCCTGGGCCGTCTTTCTTGTCAATATAGGCGGGGTTGATGCGGTGATAGACGATGTACCACTTGTCCTTGCCGGGAATCTGCAGCACGCTGTTGTGGGCCGGGCCGTAGATGTGCTGGTCGGGGCGCTGCTGCAGGATGACGGGTTCGTCGGCCACCTTGATGGGACCCAGCGGGTTGTTGCTGGTGCCGTAGGCCACGTGGTAGTTGGGCGAACCGGTGTCGTCGACGCTCCAGAGGAAGTAGTAGATGCCGTTGCGCTTGAAGACGTAGGTTCCCTCGCGGTAGGCATAGTCCTGCAGGGTGCCTCCTCGGGGCGTCATCCGGACGATGGTGGTCGTGTCGATGGAGGTCATATCGGGGTTGAGTTTTGCGCCGGCCATATAGCCGTTGCCCCAGTAGAGGTAACTCTGCCCGTCGTCGTCGGTGAAGACGTCGACGTCTATCTGCTGTCCGTTTTTCTGTCCTTCTGGACGCTTGTCCACGATGGGTTTGCCGAAATCCTTGAACGGCCCTGTGGGCGAGTCGGCTATGGCCACGCCGATGGCCTTGCGCTCTCCCTGGTCGCCGCTGTAGTAGAAGTAGAACTTGCCGTTCTTCTTCTCAATGGCGGGTGCCCAGGCGTTGCCCTTGGCCCAGCGGGTGTCCTTCTTCAGGTCGAGGATGATGCCCTCGTACTGCCACCGCTTCAGGTCTTTCGACGAGTAGCAGGTGAAGTAGTAGCCTCCCCATCCGGGTGCGCCGTCGGTGGTGGAGTAGATGTAGTAGCGTCCGCCGTCGGCCAGCACTTCCGGGTCGGCGTGCATTTCGGGCAGGATGGGGTTGTGCTGCGCGTTGGCTGTGAGCCCTGCCAGGGCCACGAGTGCCGTGATGAGGATGTTCTTCATAGTCGTTACACAAAGCTGATGACACCCTGCTGCTCCACGTCGGGCTGCTCCTGATGCGGGGGTTCGGGCGTGTTGTTCTGGCTGCTGATGCTGTTGAGTATCTCCTTGGTGCGCTTGTAGGTGGGCGTCTGCTCCACGTTGGAGATGACGTCGTCGTTGTCCAGGTCTTCGGGTGCGAAGATGTAGATGTTGGGGCGGCGCTTGTAGCGCTTGGCTGTGTCGGTGTCGCCGTAGAAGTGGCCTCGGCGCTCGTCGCGCTTGGCGGCCAGCTCCTGCTCCTCGGCCAGTCGGTTGGCCTCCTCGCGGGTCTGCTGCTTGGCCAGGCGCTCCTCCATGCCGTCAACGTTCTGCATGCCGAAGCCCGTGGCCAGGATGGTCACCTTCACGCGCTTGCCCAGCTCGGGGTCAACGGCCACGCCCCACTTGAAGACGAAGTCGTTGCCGAAGCGGTCCATGAATTCGTGCACGTAGTTCATCTCCTCCATCATGAAGTTGTCCTTCGAGTCCTTCTGGTGCGAGAACGAGATGTTGAGCAGAATCTTCTTCGAGTTGAAGATGTCGTTGTCGTTGAGCAGGGGCGAGTTGAGGGCATCGTCGATGGCCTTCTTCACGCGGTCCTCGCCCTCGCCGTAGCCGGTTGACATGATGGCCACGCCGCCGTCCTGCAGCACCGTCTTCACGTCGTTGAAGTCGAGGTTCATGGTGCCGTGGAGGGTGATGATTTCGGCGATGGACTTGGCGGCCACCGAGAGGGTGTCGTCGGCCTTGCCGAAAGCGTCGAGGAACGACAGGTCAGGGTAGATTTCGCGCAGGCGCTCGTTGTTGATGACGAGCAGGGCGTCCACGTGTTTCGACATCTCCTCCACGCCGTCCAGGGCCTGGTCAATCTTCTTGTTGCCCTCGAAGCGGAAGGGGATGGTGACGATGCCCACGGTGAGGATGTCCATCTCCTTCGACACGCGGGCGATGACGGGTGCTGCGCCGGTGCCGGTGCCGCCGCCCATGCCGGCCGTGATGAAGGCCATGCGTGTGCCGTCGTTCAGCATGTTGTGTATGTCGCTCAGGCTCTCCTCGGCAGCTGCGCGGGCCTTCTCCGGACGGTTGCCGGCGCCGAGACCCTCCTTGCCGAGCTGCAGCTTCACGGGCACAGGCGAGTCGTTGAGGGCCTGGTTGTCGGTGTTACACACTACGAAGGTCACGTCGTGGATGCCTTCCTTGTACATGTGGTTCACAGCGTTGCCGCCGCCGCCGCCTACGCCGATGACCTTGATGATGCTGTGTTTCTCTTCGGGTATGCCGAAGTCAAGTATTTCGTTGTTGTCCATTGTCTTGTTGGTTTTAAATGTAGTTCAGACGTTTGTTTTTGCGTTTACTGCTGTTGGGGGGGAGTTATTCGGGCTTGGTGAGGTCGTCCACCCAGCGGCCCAGGCCGCGCTTGGTGCGGTTCCACCAGCTGTTCTCCTTCTTGCGCTTGCGCTCCTCCTCGGCCTGGCGCTCCTCTTCCTCCTGGCGCAGGCGGTCTTCCTCCTCCTTCTTGCGGCGGGCCTCCTCGGCGGCCTTCTCCTCTTCCTGGGCGGTGCGGATGACGCCCGGGTCGGTCTCGTGGGCCTGGCGCGGCTTGCGGTCGATGCCGGGTGCCGGCTTCTGGCTCTCCTCGTTCTCGAACAGGTTGCCGTTGGGGTCGATGCCGTTGCCGGCGCAGTTGATGTCGCCCTTGATGAGCAGGCCGAGCACGGTGTTGTACATGCCGTTCTTGGCCTTGATTTGGTCGTTGCTGCTGTTGATGGTTGCCGTGACGAACTTGGCCACGCGCACCTTCTCAATGCGTGTGCTGTTGGTGAAGGCCCGCTCGATGTTCTTCATGTTGGCGCCGCCGCCGGTGAGGATGATGCCGCCGAGCAGCTTGTCGTAGTATTCGGCGGGAATCTGGTAGCGCACGTTCTCGATGATTTCCTCCATGCGCCCCTCCACAATCTCTATGAAGCGGCGGCTTTCCACCTGTCGCTCCTGGTCGATGCTGAACTTCAGCGTGGGGTCGATGTCGGTGTTGTCAGTGTAGGCCGAGGCGTATTTCAGCTTCATCTTCTCGGCGTCGCTCTCCTCCATCTGGAGCGAGGCGATGTCCTTGGTCACATTGTTGCTGCCCAGGGGGATGACCACAAGGTGGCGCAGCACATTCTTCCAATAGACGCTGACGGTGGTGGTGTCGGCACCAATGTCCACAAGTGCGCAGCCGGAGCGCTTCTCGGTCTCGGTCAGCACGGCGTCGGCCAGTGCCAGCGGGGCCAGGTACATCTCGGCCACGTTGATGTTGGCCGTCTCGAAGCAGCGGTTCAGGTTCTGGAAGAACGACTTGCGCTCCAGGATGTTGAGGAAGTTGCCCTCCAGCCGGTTGGCGCGTATGCCCACGGGGTCCATCTGGTACTGTGAGTCCACGCGGTACTCCTGTTCGGCCACGTCGAGAATCTTCTGGTCGGGATAGTCCAAGTTGCGGTTGGTGTCCATCAGTTCTGCCACCATCTCCTGTGTGACGATGGCATTCTCTTCCAGGTCTTTGACGATGGTGTTACGCACACTGCGAATGCTTTGTCCTCCCACGCCGACGAACACCTGGGTGATGCGCGTCTTGAGTTGTGCTTCCAGTTTCTTCACCACATTGGTGAGACACTGTGCCGTCTTGTCAATGTTGTAGACCACGCCTTTGCGTATGAACGATGTCGAGTCTTCCCTGACCACGGCGTGCACCGAGATGCTGCCATCAGGCATTTTCTGTCCGGCAATACCCGTCACCTTCGATGAGCCGAGTTCTATTGCCACGATAAAGTCTTTCAGTTCATTTTTTGTTGCCATAATATTTTATTTTTTTGTTGTTTTCATTCGTTTGCAGATAATCTGGTTGTCAAACTCCACGCTGATGCGCTTGTAGTGGTTCCATCCTGCCACGTTCAGTCCGTAGCGGTAGAATTTTCGCAATCGCTGCAACTTCTTGGCGATGCCAGTTGGCTGTCCGAGATAGGCCACATGGTTGCCTACGCGGGGGATGAGTTCGATAGAGCCGTCGTTCAGTACGTTGAGTTGCACTGTTTCGTTCTTCCAAAACGGGTCGTTCAGTATGATGTTGGTCAGCGGTGCCAGCACTTTCTCGGCGTATTGGCTGCTGATGCTGCCCGTGGCTACGATGAGGTTGCAGGAGTAGTTGGTATGGGGCATAGGCTTGCCGTGGGTGTCCACGTAGTAGTCATCGCCTCGGTTGTTCATGACGCGAATCACGGGTATGCGCTGTCTGATGCTGACGTTCACGGTGCGGTCCTGTGTCTTGTAGCACTCGGCACTCTCTATGAGGTCTTCTTTCTCCAGCGCCTCCTCCATATTGCGCAGGTTGATGAACTCCATCGACTGGCCTATGGGCGAGACGTGGCTGGTGACGAGCATCTGCTTCACCTCGTCGCTGGTGAGGAAGCCGGGCATGATGCCTTCCTCGATGGTGATGTGCACGTCGCGGCAGACGATCTTCTCATCAGGCTTGTTGAAAGCCATGATGGCAAGAACCAGATAGACGGCCAGCACCAGGTTAAAGCCATAAAATAAGATTTTCTTCCACAACATGTTATTTTCGATTTACGGATTTTCGATTTTCTATTTGTCAGTCTTTTCCAGTATCTTCTTGATTTGCGGCACCTGTGCATCCAAGTCGCCTGCACCGAGGATGATGAGCACGTCGAAGGTGCGGCTCTTGACGAGGTTGAGCACTTCGTCTTTGCGGATGAGTTTTTTCTCAACGCCTGGTGCCAGACGGTCGTAGATGAGTTGCGAGGTGACACCTTCGATGGGCTGTTCGCGGGCGGGGTAGATTTCCGTCAGGATGACCTCGTCCAACTGGCTCAATGCGTCGGCAAATTCCTGGTAGAAATCGCGGGTGCGAGTGTAGAGGTGGGGCTGGAAGATGGCGGTGATGTGACGGTCGCGATACAGTTGGCGGATGCTGCGGGCACTCTCGAAGATTTCCTTCGGGTGGTGGGCGTAGTCGCTGAGCAGCACCAGTCGGTCGGTCTTGATCTTGAAGTCGAAGCGGCGGTCCACGCCTCCGTAGGTACGCATGCCGTAGCGCAGCTCTTCGGCGTTGCAGCCGGCCAGCTGGGCCATGGCCATGGCGGCGATGCCGTTCTCTATATTAATAGGTATAGGATTGCCCAACGTCACATCCCTGACACTCTCGATGGGCGAGACGAAGTCGAAGGTGATGTCGCCGTTCTCAATCTTGATGTTCTCGGCGTGGAAGTCGCCCTCGTTCAGCGCGTAGTCGTAGCGGCGCACGCCTTCCTGCAGATGCTCCTTCATCTCCAGTCCACGGTGGATGATGAGTGCACCGCCCGGCTGGATAAGCTCGGTGTAGTGGCGGAAGCTCTCTAAATAGGCCTCCTTGGTGCCGTAGATGTCCAGATGGTCAGGGTCGGTGGCGGTGATGACGGTCATCCAGGGCGAGAGCCAGTGGAAGGAGCGGTCGAACTCGTCGGCCTCGATGACCACGTAGTCCGAGTCGGACACGATGTAGTTCGTGCCGTAGTTCTTGGTGATGCCGCCCAGGAAGGCATTGCAGTCCTGATGGCTCTGGTGCATGATGTGGGCGCACATCGAGCTGGTGGTGGTCTTGCCGTGGGTGCCTGCCACACAGAGACCCTTCATCTGCCGGGTCAGTGTGCCCAGCACCTGTGCGCGCTTCTGCAGCTCGAATCCCTGTTCGCGGAAAAAGACCAGTTCCTTGTGGTCGTCAGGTATGGCGGGGGTATAGACCACGAGGCAGCTGTCCTTCTGCTTGCAGGCGTGGGGAATCTCGTCCACGCTCTCCTCGTAGTGTATCAGTGCGCCTTCCTTCTCCAGCTGGAGGGTCAGCTCTGTGGGTGTCTTGTCGTAGCCGGCCACCACCAGTCCTCGGTGGATGAAATAGCGGGCAATGGCACTCATGCCAATGCCGCCGATGCCGATGAAATAGATGGCTTGTAAGCCCCCTAAGTTAGGGGGTTGGGGGTCTGAACGACCCACACTATTTGTTATTTTTTCCATATCCATATTTTTTATTGTTTTGAGTCTTGTTCAGACCCCTACCCCCCTAACTTAGGGGGCTAAAGTTAGTTTCAGCACTTCTTGTGCTATTATCTTTGCTGAGTCGGGCAGAGCCATCTTCAGCACGTTTTTGCTTAGTGAGTCCAGCTTGGCCTTGTCGGCTACCGTCTCAATGGCCAGGGGGATGAGTTTCTCTTTGGCCTCGGCGTCCTTCACGTAGAGGGCGGCGTCGCGGTTTACCAGAGCCATAGCGTTCTTTGTCTGGTGGTCTTCGGCCACGTTGGGGCTGGGCACCAGGATGACGGGCTTGCCGATGAGGCAGAACTCGGAGATGCTGCTGGCACCGGCGCGGCTGATGACCAGGTCGGCGGCACGGTAGGCGGCGGCCATGTCGGCAATGAAGTCGCAGACCACCAAGCACTTGGGCTGGCCTTTTTGTTTCAGTTCATCGGTGATTTGTTGGTTGTAGACCTTGCCTGTTTGCCAAATGAACTGCAGGCCCGACTGCTCTATCTCCTTGAGATGAGCCAGCACGCTCTCGTTGATGGTGCGTGCGCCCAGACTGCCGCCCACCAGCAGGATGGTCTTCTTCTGCGGGTCGAGGCCAAAGGTTTTCAGGGCTTCCTCACGAGTGACCTTCGTGTCGAGGAGCGACTGGCGCACGGGGTTGCCCGTGAGCAGGATGCGGTCGGCTGGGAAAAAGCGTTCCATCCCCTCGTAGGCCACGCATATTTTGGCGGCCTTGGCGGCCAATTGCTTGTTGGCCAGTCCGGCAAAACTGTTCTGCTCCTGAATCAGGGTGGGGATGCCCATACTGTTAGCGGCTCCCAGGGCGGCGCTGCTGGCATAACCGCCTACGCCGACGGCCACTTGTGGCTGGAAATCACGCAGAATCTGCTTGGCCATGCGCTTGCTCTTCAGATAGTCGATGGCCACGCCAATGTTCTGGGGTTTCCACAGAGGGCGGTAAAAGCCGCGAATGGGCAGACCCTTGATTTCGTAGCCTGCCTGCGGTACGCGCTGCATCTCCATACGGCCTTCGGCGCCGACGAACAGAATCTTGGCGTCAGGGCGCAACTCGCGAATGGCATTCGCTATTGACACGGCGGGGAAAATGTGGCCACCTGTTCCGCCTCCACTGATAATGACTCTTAACTCCTTCATACTTCAACGGTTTTAACGGACTTTTCGCTGCGTTTCGCACTACGGCTAACGCTCAATATCACTCCTATATAGGCACAGTTCACGATGGTGGACGTACCACCCTTCGACACTAATGGCAGGGGTTGGCCCGTGACGATGCCGAAGTCGACAGCCACAGCCATATTGATGGCCGCCTGGAACACCAGTAATAGTGCCAGTCCCAGTACGAGGAAGGCAGGGAAATTGTTTTCACAACGTCCGGCTATGCGTGCCGCCCTGAAGAGCAGGATGACGTAGAGGAACACCACGGCGATGGCTCCGATGATACCCATCTCCTCGATGATGATGGCATAGATGAAGTCGCTGAAAGCCTGTGGCAGATAGTCGCGCTCCACCGAGTTGCCCGGACCCTTGCCGATGATGCCACTGGAGGCGATGGCCAGGTTGGCGTGGGTCACCTGGTAGTTCTTGTCGTCCACCTTGTAGTCCTTGGGGTCGCTGGGCTTGCCGGGTTTCAGCAGACGGTTGCGCCAGGTGCCAAAGCGGTGGGTCAGTTTCTCGAAACTGCTCTTCTCAGTCTTTTCGGGTTGGACCACCTGTTCGGTCTTCACCCCTGCTTTAATGTCGGCCAGTTCTTGCTCGGCCTGCTTGTCCATCCCGCCCAGACCGAAGACGAGGCCCAGGAAGACAGCCACGCACAGCACAAGCACACCTGTGAGTTTGCCAATCTGCTTCATCGGCACACGGGCGAAAAACATCATCAGGTAGATGACGGTGAAGAGGAGTACTGCCGTAGACAGGTTTTCCAGTCCAATGAGCAAGATGGCTGGCACCGAGAGCCACAGAATGTATTTCATGGCCGTGGGGTCAGAGCCGCTGCCGTCTTCGCGCTGCATGGCGCTCAGTATCTGTGCTGCCGTGAGTACCATAGTTCCCTTGGCAATCTCCGACGGCTGGAAGGTGAAACCCGGAAGTTGGATGACGCGGTTGGCGCCATTGATGCTTTCGCCCCAAAGCAGCACCCACAAAAGGGTGGCGTAGGAGGCGATGAGCATGATGGGCGTGAGGAGTTTGAAGTAGCGGCAGGGGATGTTGAGCGTGACGATGGCCACCACTACGCCGACCAGGATGGTGACGCTATGGTAGATGAGCGGCCCCAGGTAGTTGTGGGTCTTGTAGGTCAGCGTGCTCGACGCTGAGAAGACCTCAACCACGCTGATGAGGCAGAGGAAGAGGAACACCGTCCAGATGCCCTTGTCGCCCTTGAAGAGATTGCCTATCTTGTTCATTGACTTTTATATAATGACTGGAGACTATAGATTTCTTGCCAATTCCTTGAATTGTTCGCCACGGTCCTCCATGTTCTTGAAGAGGTCGAAACTGGCGCAGCAGGGGGAGAGAAGCACCGTTTCACCGGGCTGGGCCAGTTCGTAGCAGGCGGCCACGCAGTCTTTCATAGAGTGGGTGTCGCGCACAGAAATGCCCATTTCATCGAAGTTTTGGTGCAGTTTGGTGTTGTCGGCGCCCAGATAAACCAGTGCCGAGCACTTCTCGCGGATGAGCGGTTTGATGGGGGTGTAGTCGTTGCCCTTGTCCTTGCCGCCCAAGATGAGCACCACCTTGGTTTTCATCGAGTCGAGTGCGTACCAGCAGGCATCGACATTGGTGGCCTTCGAGTCGTTCACATATTGCACGCCGCGTACGGTGCACACCTTTTCCAGGCGGTGCTCCACGCCGGGGAAGTCGCTCAGACTCTGGCGGATAATCTCTTTCTTGATGCCCGCAATGTTGCCGGCGATGCCTGCGGCCAGCGAGTTGTAGATGTTGTGGCGGCCGGTCAGACTCAACTGCTCCAACTCCATATTGAAAGGCGTGGGCTTTTCTATAGTGTACTGGCCCTGCTCAATGTAGCCGATGCAACCTTTACCTTTCAGTTCCGAGAAGGGGTAATGTATCGATGGAATCTGATATTTTTGCAGTTCGCGCTGGATAATGGGGTCGTCGTTCCAGTAGATGAAAGCGTCCTCTGGAGTCTGGTTCTGCACAATGCGCATCTTGGCGTCCACATAGTTCTGCATCTGGTTGTCGTAGCGGTCCAGATGGTCGGGCGTGATGTTGAGCAGCACGGCGATGTTGGCGCGGAATTGGTACATATTGTCCAGTTGGAACGAACTGAGTTCGATGATGTAGTATTCGTGGGGTTCTTCGGCCACCTGCAGGGCCAGCGAATGACCGATGTTGCCGGCCAGTCCGGCGTCGTAGCCCGCAGCCTTGAAGATGTGATAAATTAGTGAGGTGGTGGTGGTCTTGCCGTTGGAGCCAGTGATGCAAATCATCTTCGACGTGGTGTAGCGTCCGGCAAACTCTATCTCGCTGATGACGGGTATGCCAGCGGCTTTCACCTTTTTCATCATTGGTGCCGTGTCGGGAATGCCTGGCGACTTGATGATTTCGTCGGCACTGAGTATCAGGCTCTCCGTGTGCTGGTTCTCTTCCCATGCAATCTGTCGGTCGTCGAGCATCTGCTTGTAGCGCGGAGCAATGGCCGACATGTCGCTCACAAACACGTCGAACCCTTCTTTCTTGGCCAGTACGGCTGCTCCTGCACCGCTCTCGCCAGCACCAAGGATGACTATTCTTTTCATACGTTTATCTTATCTTCAGGGTTATGATGGTTAATGCTGCCAGGATGATGGTGGTAATCCAGAAGCGGATGGTGATTTTCGACTCGTGGAACGGGCGGTGAGGCCAATTCTTGAGCAGATAGCGCGAGGTGGCGTCGAGTTGCGAGTCCAGTTTGCGGAAGTTGTCGTGGATGGGCGTGGCACGGAACACGCGGACGCGCTGTCCCTTGCGTTTTTTCCACTTGAACCACTGTGTCTGGATGATGACCGACAGGCTCTCGACGAAGAAGATGCCACAGAGGATGGGCAGCATCAGTTCCTTGTGGATGATGACGGCGCAGACGCCGATGATGCCGCCGATGGTGAGCGACCCCGTGTCGCCCATAAAGACCTGTGCCGGATAGGCGTTGTACCACAGGAAGCCGATGAGCGCTCCCACGAAGGCCGACAGGAAGATGACCAGTTCCTCGGAATGGGGGATGTACATAATGTCGAAGTAGGAGGCGTAGCCGATGTGGCTGCTGACGTAGGCGAAGATGCCCAGCGCCACGCCGATGATGGCCGAGTTGCCGGCACACATGCCGTCCATACCATCGTTCAGGTTGGCGCCATTGCTCACGGCGGTGACCACCAGAATGGTCATCAGCACGAACACAATCCATCCGGCTGCCACCTTGTGCTTGCCCACAAATGACATCAGTTCCGAATAACTCAGGTTGTGGTGCTTGGTGAAGGGGATGGTGGTTTGCAGGCTCTTGTGGGCTTCGACCTCGTGCTTCACCACCGTGGTAGTCAGCCCGGAAGTCTGCTCCGCACTGATGTTCTCGCGCATCACCACGTCGGGGCTTAGGTAGAGCGTCAGACCCACAATGAAGCCGATTGACACCTGGCCGATAATCTTGTAGATGCCCTTCAGACCCTCCTTGTGACGGCGGAATATCTTGATGTAGTCGTCCATAAAGCCCAGAAAACCAAGCCAAACGGTGGTAATGACCATCAGGATGAGGTAGATGTTGCGGGTGCGGCCCAGCAGCAACACGGGCACCAGCAGCGATACGATGATGATGATGCCGCCCATAGTGGGCACGCCTTTCTTCTCAACGCCAAAGGGATCCTCGTCGACTGGCCGTTGCGTCTCGAAGATTTTGCGCCGTTTCATCCACTTGATGAAGAACTCGCCGAACCAGGCCGAGATAATCAGCGAGAGGATGAGTGCCAGCAGTGCGCGGAACGAGATGTAGCTCCACAGGTGGCTGCCCGGGATATTGAATTGCTCTAAGAATCGAAACAGATAGTACAGCATAGTTTCGTTATTTCGTTATCACGTTATCACGTTATTTCGTTATCACGTTATTACGTTATCACGTTATGACGTTATCACGACATTTATCCTGCCGCCAGGCATTTCCTCACCTCCTCGCGGTCGTCGAAGTGGTGCTTCACGCCTCGTATCTCCTGATAGTCCTCGTGGCCCTTGCCGGCGATGAGGATGACGTCGCCCTTCTGGGCCATCATGGCGGCGGCGCGGATGGCCTCGCGGCGGTCGACGATGGTCACCACCTTCTTCAGCTGCTGCGGTGTCAGTCCGGCCAGCATGTCGTTGATGATGTCCTGCGGCTCCTCGAAGCGGGGGTTGTCGCTGGTGATGATGACGCGGTCGCTCTGGCGCACGGCCTCCTGGGCCATCAGCGGGCGCTTGCCCTTGTCGCGGTTGCCGCCTGCGCCGCAGACGGTGATGATCTTGCCCTCTTTGCCGTCAAGCACTTCATGGATGGCGCGGAGCACATTATCCAGCGCGTCGGGCGTGTGGGCATAGTCGACCACGGCAGTCCATCCATCGGGCGAACTGATTGGCTCCAGCCGCCCGTCGACGCTCTTCAGCGTGCTCATCACCAGCAGGATGTCCTCAGGCGCCTTGCCCAGCATACGGGCAGCACCATAGACGGCCAGCAGGTTAGACACGTTGAACTTGCCGATGAACTGCACGCCCACCTCGTGGCCGTCCACCTCCAGGTACATACCCTCGAAGTGGGCCTCGATGATGCGGGCGCGGTAGTCGGCCATCTGGCGCGTCGAGTAGGTCTTCACCGTGGCCTTCGTGTTCTGCATCATAAAGAGGCCGTTCTTGTCGTCGGCATTGGTGATGGCGAAACTGCCCTTGGGCAGCATGTCGAAGAAAGCCTTCTTGGCGTCGCGATAGTTCTCCACCGTCTTGTGGTAGTCCAGGTGGTCTCGGGTCAGGTTGGTGAAGATGCCGCCAGCAAAGTTCAGTCCGCCGATACGCTTTTGGGCAATGGCATGGCTGGAGCATTCCATAAAGGCATACTCGCAACCGGCATCGACCATACGGCGCAGCAACTGGTTCAGTTCGATGGGGTCGGGCGTGGTGTGCGTGGCGGCCACGGCTTCGCCCTCGATGTAGTTGCACACGGTGGAGAGCAGGCCGCACTTGTGGCCCATTTTCCGGAACATATTATATAATAAGGTGGCGATGGTGGTCTTGCCGTTGGTGCCGGTCACGCCCACCAGTTTCAACTGCTCCGACGGCTTGCCGTAGAAGGTGGTGGCCACGATGCCTACCACATCCTCGGTGCTCTCCACCTGGACCAGGGCGGGCGTGTCGCCCAGTCCGCTGGGCAACTCTTCGCAGAGGATGGCGGCGGCGCCCAGTTCGATGGCCTTGGGGATGTACTGGTGGCCGTCGGTCTGCGTGCCACGGATAGCCACAAACAGCGCCCCCGGTGTGACCTGGCGCGAGTCTATACACACGCTGGTAATGTCGGTGTCGGCATTGCCCTCCAGCCTCTTCGGCTCAATCTCCTTCAGTATTTCGCTCAGTTTCATACGATATATGATTAATCAGTTCAGTTCCAGTTCGCAGGTCATGCCCGGCTTGATGGCCGTGCCGGGGGCGATGCTCTGGCGCACCACCTGGCCCGTGCCGTGCAGACGGGCCTTCAACCCCTGCTGCTCCACGGCATAGACGGCGTCGCGGGCACCCATGCCGATGGTGCTTGGCATACAGTTCTCGTCCACTACGGACTTCTGCAGGGGCACCTCGTTACGGGCTACACCCAAATGGCCCAACACGTAGTCGGCAGCGGCCATATCGCCCAGTTTCACGTCGGGGACGGGCGACGAGGTGGAGTCGCGGGCGTCTTCCACGTCCAGTTTCAGCCGCTTGGCCATCACGCCCTCAGAGATATTGTGGAAGATGCCGCCCGACATCAGTCCGCCGGAAGCGGGTAGGCCCGACTTCTTGATGCAGACGATGCAGGTGTACTGTGGATCGTCGGAAGGGAAGTAGCCGCAGAACGACAGCCAGTACTCCACGGTGCCGCTCTTGTAGCCGCCGGCCTTTGCCACCTGGGCGGTGCCCGTCTTGCCCGACACCTGGAACGAATGGCTGCCGGCCCTCTTTCCCAGTCCTTGGCTGACGACGTGGCGCAGGATGGTCTGCATAGTCTGGATGGTCTGAGGCTTGGCTATCTGCTCCTTGATGACCTGCGGCTCAAACGTTTGCACCATATTGCCCTCCTTGGTGAAGCCCTTGACGAAGCGGGGCCGCATCATTCGGCCATTGTTGGCGATGGCGTTGTAGAAGGTCACGGTGTTGATGGGCGCAATCTGTGTCTCGTAGCCAATCGACATCCAGGGCAGCGTGGTCTTGCTCCAGTATTTGGAGCGGTTGGTGGTCTTGGTGTCGGGGTAGCGGATATTAGGCGGCAGATAGCCCACGATGGGCAGTTGCAGGTCTTCGCCGATGCCCACGCGGTGGAGGCCCTCCACATACTTGCGGGGGTCTTTGCTGTAGAAATTGTCAATGACGAAACTCACGCCGATGTTCGAACTGACCTCCAGCGCCCGTGCCACATTGATGTCGCCATAGCCGCCACGGTGCCAGTTGTGGTCCTTCATCTTGGCGCCATGCATGGGCATGATGCCGCTTCCGGTGTGGATGACGTAACTCGTGTCCACCACGCCGTCGTCGAGGGCCACGAGGAAGGAGGCCACCTTGAATACCGAGCCAGGCTCGCAGCGGTAACTGATGGCGTCGTTGAAGCGCTCATAGTATTCGCCGTTGTCGCTGCGGCGCATATTGACGATGGCTTTCACGTCGCCGGTCTTCACCTCCATCAGGATGGTGACGCCCATCGAGGCGTCCCATTTCTTCAGACCCTCTATCAGGGCCTGTTCGGCCATATCCTGCATACCCACGTCGATGGTGGTCACGATGTCAGCGCCGTCGACTGGCGGCGTCACGGTGAAGGGCACCATCTTGTTCAGCACTTTCTCCTTGCGCTCAATGCCGTATTTGCCGCGCAGGATGCTGTCGTAACTCAGTTCGATGCCGAAGCGGGCCGTGTCTTTGCCGCCCTCAAACGAGCGGATGTCGCCGATGGTGCGCTCGGCCAGGGAGCCGAAGGGACGGCGGCGGGCCTCGAACTTCTCAGAGTGGAAGCCGTATTTGTTCTTGGGAAGATTGAAGTAGGGCAGTTGCATCACCTCGCAGTAGGTGCTGAAGTTGATGCGGCGCGGCCATACCCACCAGTGGCGGGCGCCGACGGTCTTTTCGCCGTTTTTGCCGGTGATTACCTTGTGGCGGCCCTCCTCCAGACGATCGCGGAACTGCTGTGCCGTCCAACTGGGGAAGATGCGGTGCAGGCCGTCGCACAGGCTGTCGAGCAGACTGAGCCACACCGAGTCGCGCTTGTGGACCCAGGCCGTGTCGCCTCGGTCGCCCGACTGGAAGTCCATAAAGATTTTGTACTCAGGGATGCTGCTGGCCAGCAGTTGGCCGTCGCTGCTCAGGATGTTGCCACGGTTGGGCCGCACGCTGTCGGTGTGGCTCTTCTGGCTGTTGCCCACCACCTCCCAGTAGCTCTTCTTGGCGGTCATGGTGTAGCCAGCCTTGGCAATGACTGCCAAGCCCACCACCGTCAGCAGCCCGGCAATGGCCATATAGCGCGGCAAAACCTTTTCTTTATTGAACTTGCTCATATCTGTCTTGTTATCTCGTTTTCTCGTTGTTGTTCTGTAGTCGTTATGTCGTTATCACGTTATAACGTTATCACGGCATTATGTTATCACGCCATCACTCCTCCACCGGCACGATGAACGGCGGCTGTTCGGGCATTTGCAGCAGCGTGTCCTCGTTTTCGTGGAGCACGCGGAGCACGTTGCTCTGGCGGCACATCTCCGTGAGGTTGCTCGAACTTGACATGGCGCGGTATTTGGCGTCGGTCAGTTCTTTCTCCAGCCGGCTGATTTCGATGGTGTCCTGTTGGCACTGGTAGCGCACGCCCACGTAGATGCACATCAGCAGCACCACGAGCACGATGAGCCAGATGTGGTTGCGAACCAGGGAGAACAGGTAGTCGCCGCCCACTATCTGGCGCAGCGTCTGTGTCCCCGTCGTCGCATTGTCGTCTTCACTGGCTTGCTCTCTCAGTTGCTGTAGCGTAGAAGTCTCTTTGGGCTTGATTTCGTCGGTTTCATCGAAGTCTTCCCCTTTTTTCTTCTTGGCCCCTTTGCCAAAATCGTCGGTTTCATCGACAATCCCGTCCGCTACATTCTCAATAATCAGTTCCGGCTCTTTCATCTTCACTTATCACTTGTCACTTATCACTTATCACTTTTTCTGCCACTCTCAGTTTTGCGCTCCTGCTTCGCGGATTAGCCGCCAACTCTTCCTCCGACGGCGTCACCACCTTATTATATATAGCGCGTAGCGGAGCCGCCACCCTTCCGAAGAAGTCTTGTTCGGCGCGGCCTTCCACGTTGCCGCTGCGCATCATGTTCTTCACCAACCGGTCTTCCAGCGAGTGGTAGGTGATGACCACCAGCCGCCCTCCTGGCCTGAGCAGTTCTGTGGCTGCTGTCAGCATTTCCTTCAGCGCCTCCATTTCGTGGTTCACCTCTATGCGAAGCGCCTGGAACAGGCGGGTCACTTCTTTCTTCGACTGAAGATTGAAGATGGAGGACTGGGCATTGCTTGCCGTCCATTCGCCCTCGGCGTTCAGGTCGATGCCCAGCACGTGGAGCAGTTGCCCCGTGGTGTCGATGGGTTGCTGCTGGCGCGCTTTCACCAGCGTTGCGGCGATGCGGCGGGCGTTTTTCAGTTCGCCGTAGAGGTAGAACACGTCGCTCAGGCGCTGTTCGTCGTAGGTGTTCACCACTTCGGCGGCGGTGATGCCCCCTCGGCGGTTCATCCGCATGTCGAGCTGGGCGTCGAAACGGAACGAGAAGCCGCGGCTCTCGTCGTCGAAATGGTGCGACGACACCCCCAGGTCGGCCAGAATGCCGTCCATCTGCTCCACGCCATGGTAGCGCATCCAGTTCTTCAGGTATCGGAAATTACTTCTTACGAAGGTGAATCTGTCGTCGTTGACGATGTTTTTCTCGGCGTCGGCATCCTGGTCGAAGGCGTAGAGATGCCCCCTGTTGCCCAGCCGTTGCAGGATTTCGCGGCTGTGGCCGCCACCGCCGAAGGTTACGTCGGCATAGATGCCATCGGACTGGACGTCCAGCCCGTCGATGCTTTCCTGCCGAAGCACGGGAATATGATATGCCGCTGCCGTCGTTATCATTGTCGTTGCTGACCGTCTTAACTGCGCGACGCCATCATTGCTTTCAGCCTTGCCGCAAATTCTTCCTGCGGGAAGAAGGTGGCCTCGGCCTCGGCGGTTGCCCATATCTCTATGGTGTTGTTCACGCCGATGATGCGCACCGACTGCTCGATGCCTGCCACCTGGAGTAAGCGGCGCGGGATGAGGAAACGGCCATTGCCGTCGAGCGTCAACTCTTCGGCCTCGGAGACAAACTGCCTGAACACCATCTGACTTTCGTCGTCAAACTCGTTCACACGCGCCAGCAGCGCGTCGATGCGGTCGTTCCAGACACTCCACGGATAGAGAACCAGGCACTTCTTGAAGATGTCTTTGCGAAGCACAAGCACGTTTTCGCTTTCTGTCTGCAGCACCTTGCGAAAGGTGGCAGGCAGAAAGACACGCCCCTTGGCGTCGGTCTTTGCCTCTATGTTGCCTAAAAATCTCATATCGTTTGCAAAGATACAAAATTTCCCCACAATCCCCCACAATTCTCCACTTTTTTTCCTAAAAAACCCCATTTTTTTTGCATTTATGACCGTAAGCCCCCATTCTCTTACACAGTTTTAATGTTTTGTGCAACATTTTTTCCCTCCAATTTGTTCCTCTTCCACAAAAGTCCCCATCAACGGTCAGTGCCTTTGGTGGGGAAAGGGTGGGGCAGGGACTCCGAAAATTTGGTTCGTCCAAACTGTGACTTTGGTTCGTCCAAACAAGAGGTTTGGTTCGTCCAAACTTTTCGCCCCCAAAAAAGAAGCCAACGGGATATTCCGTTGGCTGGGGCAGGATGTGGATGAGCAGCTCAATTCCCTCTCAACAGTTCGCTGGGCTGGATGCCGAACTCCTTCTTGAAACAGGTGGCAAAATACTTTGGGTCTCTGAAACCCACCTTGTAGGCCAGGTCCGACACGCGGAGGTCGGGCAGCGAGTCGACCAGCCGTCGAGCCTCCTTCATACGTATGTCGCGGATGAAGTTGCTCACGTTCAGCCCAGTCAGGGCGCGCAGCTTGTTGTAGAGTGTCGAAGGCGAGGCCCCCATCTCAGCGGCAAAGGCGTCGCGGTCGAAGTCGGCGTCGGACAGATGTTCCATCACACACTCGGTGGCCTTTTTCAGAAACAGTTCGTCGGCAGTGAGTGGGCGGTCGTCTTCTGTGTTCTGTGCCAATTGGGCCTCGTAGCGTATGCGCTTGCGGTTCTCAATAATGTTGTTGATGCGCAGCGTCAGGTCGCTCAGGTGAAACGGCTTCACCACGTAGTCGTCGGCCCCTATCACCATCGATGCCTTGCGGTCGTCCTCAGTTGTTTTCGCCGTGAGCAGGATGACAGGCAGATGGCTCAGCTCCGGGTCGCCTTTGATGGCCATCGTCAGCTCGTTGCCGTCCATTTCGGGCATCATCACGTCGCTGACAATGAGGTCCAGTTCATTATTTTTGATGACATCGAGTGCCTCGCGCCCATTGGTGGCAGTCAGTATCTTATATTTGTGGCAGAGCAGCGTGTCCATCAGCATAAGCAGCTCCACGTTGTCCTCCACCAGCAGGATGCGGTAGGCGTCGTCGGGCAGTTCTGTGGCGACGATGGGATGCTCTTCCGGCAGCGTCAGGTGGCTCAAGTCCTTGATGGTGGTACGAGGGGTAGAGAGGTCGATAGGGTGCTTGTCGTCTATCTGTGACGTGGTGAACGATTTCTTGGCGATAGGCAGAACCACGGTGAATGTGCTGCCCTTGCCCTCTTCACTCTCGCAACTGATGTTGCCCCCGTGCAGAAAGACAAGGTCGCGGGTCAGTGCAAGGCCCAGGCCAGTGCCGCTTACCTGCATACGGCGGTAGGCTCCGTCGTGGAAACGGTGGAACAAGTGCTTCATCTTCTCAGGGGAAATGCCGATGCCGTCGTCTATCACTTTGATGGTGATATGGTCGAAATTGTCGTTGGTGTGCACCTGCAGGCGCACATGGCCGGGTGAAGAAGTGTATTTGGCAGCGTTGGACAGCAGATTGTAGATGATTTTGTCAAGTTTGTCGATGTCTATCCAGCCCATCATCGATGCCGGCGTGCATTGAATGGTGAACTCAACACCCTGCTTGTGCATCAGAGGCTCGATGCACAAGGCCGTGCGGCGGATGTACTCCATCACGTCGCCATGGCTCACCAGCAGGCGAAGTTCGCCCGACTGTGACTTGCTTGTCTCCAGAATCTGCTGTAGCAGGCGCGTCATGCGCTCCACGTTCAGCTCCATCTGCGTATAGTCGGCGGCAAAGCGAGGCTCCTCTTCGCGCAAACGCTCAACCAGGGCGGCTATCACGGTGAGCGGAGTGAGCAGCTCATGAGAAATATTGGTGAACACACGGCCCATCTGAAGCTGGCTCCTGATGCGCATACTGCGACGATAAACATACCGCATCAGAGCCCAAAAAGCCACAAATGCCACTAAGCCCACTATTATTAAAATAATAACGTAAGGGTTCAACAGGATGTTCATCTTCTATTTGGTTTAAAATTCGCCAACAAAGGTACACTTTTTTCGTCAAAACACCGAAAGAAATGGCAAAATAATGACAAAATGGGTTTAAAATGCGTTATTTTGGGTTTAAAATATGGCAAATAACGAATTTTGAACCTCAAATCTCAATAATTGAACCTGTTTTGTATACAAATGTCTTACCTTTGCAACGCTGAAAAAGATTTTTTTAATGGTTAAGGTTTATGGTTGATTAATTAACTAGGAAAAGCTGCGCTGTGAAGCGTGGCTTTTTCATTTTTAGCCATTGGCTCAGTTTTGGACACCAAACCCTAACCAGAGAGAGGACAGGCTGACTGACAAAACAAAAGTGGGAATCCCGAAGGAATCCCACTTTGCTTTAGTAGTCGGTAAGGGAATCGAACCCTTATGCCAAGATTGAGAATCTTGTATCCTAACCGTTAGATGAACCGACCGTTAGAAAGAGTCGTAGCTCTCAAATCGTGTGCAAAGGTAAGACAATAATTTCAAATTCGAGTTATAAACGTTCGATATTTATGCTATTTTAACATATAAATGGATTAACCACTTGCCATACTTACATTTCTGAAACTGTTTGAGACAAATGATGTGCAACAGGTACGACTATTTTCTGTACCTTTGCAGCGTTATAATTACCATTAACACAAAAAATGAACAGAAAGACAATACTGCTACTTGCCGTTCTGCCTCTGTCGTTACAGGCGCAGAACCCCGTCATTCGTGACCAGTATGCTGCCGACCCTACGGCACGAGTATTCAACAACAGGGTGTATGTCTATCCTTCGCATGACATTATGCCCCCGGAAGGCCAGCGCCAGGACTGGTTTTGCATGGAGGACTACCACGTCTTCTCGTCGGAGAACCTGACCGACTGGACCGACCATGGTATGATTGTCACGCAGAACAAGGTGCCCTGGGTGAGGCCTAATTCCTATTCCATGTGGGCGCCCGACTGTGTCTACAGGAACGGGAAGTACTATTTCTACTTCCCGTCGGCTCCTGCTGCGGGTAGGGGAGGCTTCGCTGTCGGCGTGGCAATTGCTGACAGTCCTGAGGGGCCATTCGTTCCTGAGCCGGAACCCATCAAGGGTATCAACGGCATCGACCCGTGTGTGCTCCAGGCTTCCGACGGCAATGCCTATATCTTCTGGGGTGCAGGCCGTTGCGCCAAACTCAAGGAGAACATGAAGGAACTGGCCGACGACACGCCGAAGGAAACCGTCAAGTTCCGTGAGCGCGAGTTTGAGATGATGGGCGTCAACTGCCTGAAAGACCTTCCGAACCGTCAGGCCGAAGGCCCGTTTGCCTTTGAGGCTAACGGCTGGTACTACCTCACCTACCCCTACGTGAGGGAGAACACCGAAGTTCTTGGCTATGCCATGAGCAAGAATCCGATGGGACCTTACGAATACAAGGGTCTGATTATGGCCGAGCACCCCAACGGCTGCTGGACTAACCATCACAGTATCATCAACTACAAGGGTCAGTGGTATCTGTTCTACCACACCAACTTCTTCTCGCCTGGTGACGACAAGCGTCGCTCGGTGTGCATAGAGAAACTGTTCTTCAATGCCGACGGCACCATCCAGGAGGTGAAGGAGACGATGCGAGGCGTAGGCATCAACAAGGCTACTGAGAAGATTCAGATTGACCGCTACAGCAATGCTTCCGACGGAGTGACCACCGCCCATGTGGACACCACTCGCGCCTTCAGCGGCGACTGCGTCACCCTGCCTGCCAAGGGCAGTTGGATGCGATATGCCGATGTGGACTTCGGCTGCATCACCGATGGCTATCTGGTGATTTCCGCCAAAGCCAGCGACGATACCGAGTTCTGCATCCGTGAAGGCAATGCCAAAGGCAAGGTCATCGCCCGCTTCAAGATGGCGGTAAGACCGCCCGAGCCACCCGCCGGTGCTGCCGCCAATCCGATGATGGGCCGCTTCAACCGCGACTTGCGCAACCAGTGGCTCACACAGACCGCCACATTGGACTACACGCCGAAGGGAGTCACCGACTTGGTAATCACCAATGAGGGGGCTGGGGCAGTCAGCGTTGACTGGGTCCAGTTCAAGAACCGTCCCAAGTACTTCTCGCCCGTCAGCACCGCATCGGCACAGCCCGATGGCGAGGGCTTCATCCGCCGCTGGATGCTCTTGGAGCCTATCGACAAGCCCAACAGCGGCAATACCGTCTTTACCGACAGTTATCTGCGTGAGCACTTCAACAGGGAATACTTCAAGGGTCAGCAGACCATCGTGCCGAAGGACGGCCAGAAGGTGAAGGCTGTGTTCCAGCAGGAGCAGGCGCCTGCCGGCTTTGGACGCGGTATGCAGCAAGCCCCCGCCCAGCCAGAGGTGAAGACCGTCAGGCAGACGCTCACTTGGCACGCCCTCGACAGCGAGAACTACAACGTGAAGTTGTTCCGCTTCGCCGAGAAATGGGGCGAGAAGGTCTATGGCGTCCTCTTCTGGGCTGTCACCATCATCGACTGCGACGAGGACATTGAGAACGTCCGTTTGGCCGTAGGCTCCAATTCCGCCTCCATGTGGTGGCTCAACGGCCAGGAGGCCCTGCTGCTCAGTGGCGACCGCCGTATGGTGAAGGACGACGCCATGTCGGCCCGACTGACGCTGAAGAAGGGACGCAACATCCTGCGTGGCGCCATCATCAACGGCCCGGGCATGAGCGACTTCTGCGTCCGCTTCCTCAATGAGAAGGGGAATCCCGTGACGAACTATAAGGTAACGGTCACGAAATAACGCCAAAACGTAATAACGAAATAACGACACACAGATTATGAAAACGAAGATAGGTTTATTGTTTATTGTTTCCTCTATATCCTTTAGTCCTGTGAGGGCGCAAGTGGGCGAGCCTTATATCCACGACCCCTCGACCCTCGCCGAGTGCGAAGGCAAGTATTATACTTTCGGTACCGGCGGCGGAGGCCTGATTTCGGCTGACGGCTGGAGCTGGCACGGTGGCGCTGACCGTCCGGGTGGCGGTGCCGCCCCCGACGTGCTGAAGATTGGCGACCGCTACCTCTGCATCTATGGCGCTACCGGCGGAGGCTTGGGTGGCGGTCACAGCGGCCGCATCCTCACCATGTGGAACAAGACGCTCGACCCGAAGTCGCCCGACTTCAAGTGGACAACTGCCGTGGAGGTTTGCGCTTCTGACGGTATGGAAGACCAGGACGCCATCGACCCAGGCCTGCTGCTCGACCCGACGACAGGACGCCTGTGGGCCAGTTATGGCACTTACTTCGGCACCATCCGCCTCATAGAACTTGACCCGAAGACGGGATTCCGTGTCAGCGGCAACAAGGAGAAGGACATTGCTATCGACTGCGAGGCCACCGACCTCATCTTCCGCAACGGCTGGTATTATCTCTTGGGAACCCACGGCACTTGCTGCGACGGCGTGAACTCCACATATAATATAGTGGTGGGACGTGCCAAGAGCGTTCAGGGCCCCTATATAGATAATGTGGGCCGCGATATGTACCACGGCGGCGGCAAAATGGTCGTTGCCGCTGGCGACCGTAAGACGGGTGCCGGACACTTTGGCCGTACCATCATCGACGAGGGCGTGGAGGTGATGTCGTTCCACTGGGAGGCTGACTTCGATATGAGCGGCCGCTCCACATTGGCCGTCCGTCCCTTGCTGTGGAAGAACGACTGGCCCGTGGCTGGCGAGCGTTTCAAAGAAGGCACCTACGAGATTGAGAGCGAGCGTCGTGGCTACTCGCTGGAACTGGCTGTCGACTTCGTTCGCATGAACGTGGCTCGTCAGGGTTGGTTCAACCGCAACCAGGCACAACAGGAGCCTCCGAAGCCCATCGCCGTCCAGACACTCGACGAGGTGAAGGGCAAATGGCCTGAGGGCAACATAGCCCTGCGCTGTGGCGACTATATGTTCCGTCCCCACCAGCACTGGAAGGTGACGCCCGTTGACAAGGCCGGCGGCTACCTGAGCAACCCCTACTTCAAAATCACCATCGATGGCACCGACCGCGCCCTTGCCGCTACGGCAGAGAAAGAGTTGACCACCGTGCCCGCCTTCACTGGCGGCGACGAACAACTCTGGCGCATTGAGCAACTCACCGACGGCACCTTCCGCATCATGCCGAAGGCCATTCCGGGCATGCCTGGCACCAACACGCGCTACTGTATCTATTCCGCAGGCGACAGCACACCGACGCTGGCACCCTACGATTTCAAGAGTGACAATTCAAAGTGGAATTTCCGCAAACCTTGAATACGAGGAGCATACGGGGCGGCACATTAGGAATGTTTACATATTTATTAGGATAAATATAATAATATTCCTTAAAATCCGTTATTCAAGTAAAAATACCCACAGAGTATGACAAAACTTGAAAATGGATATGTGCTGGATGGCATGAATGAGTTTGAAAGGAATGTCAAGCGTATCAACGACTTTATCATTGCCTCTCTCTGCCTCCTCATCTTTTCTCCGCTGTTCCTCATCTGCTATATTCTGGTGAAGCGCGAAGACGGAGGCCCCGTCATCTTCAAGCAGGAGAGGATAGGGCGTTTCGGGCGGCCATTCAACATCTATAAGTTCCGTTCTATGCGTGTCGACGCTGAGAAAGACGGGCCTGCCCTCTACCAGCACGAGAAGGACAACCGAATGACAAAGATTGGCCGATTCTTGCGCGACCACCATCTGGACGAACTGCCGCAATTGTGGAACGTGTGGAAGGGCGATATGGCCTTCATTGGTCCCCGTCCTGAGCGCGAGTTCTTCATCAAGCAGATTCTGGAGCATGACCCACGCTATGTCTATCTCTACCAGATTCGTCCTGGCGTGACCAGCTACGCTACTCTCTACAATGGTTACACCGACACGATAGAGAAGATGCTCCGCCGCCTGGAGCTGGATCTCTACTATCTGGAGCATCGCTCGTGGTGGCTTGATACTAAGATTCTTTTCAACACTTTCATCAATATTGTGTTCGGCAAGAAGTTCTGAACTTGTATTCCTGCTACGCAAAAGGGTGCCTCGCAATGCGAAGCACCCTTTTGCGTGATAGATGTTTCCTTAATAGAGATAGACCTTGAAGTCTTTGATGCTGCCGGGGGCACCTTGTTCGGCGCGGGGCAGGTATTCGAGGGCAGAGACGGTCTGGACGGAGCCGAGGTCGATGACCAGGAGGTGGGGCGCAGAGGCGCCGCGCTCCGTCTGCCAGTAGGTGGACTCCTGCAGGTCGAAGACCTTGTCGCCGGTGTGGTTGCCGTTTTCCTCCTCACTGTTGGCGTACTTCGTGGTCCACGGCTCGCGGCTCAGTCGTTTGCCGTCGGTGCCTTGCAGGTACAGTTCGGCAATGGCGACGCGGTCGTTGTCCTTCTGGGTGGAGAGAACTTCGATGGCGAGGTAGCGGCCCTTTTGCGGGGTGGTGAAGCGGAAGGTCTGCCAGCCGTTACCTGGCTTTGCGGTGACGGCGGATTTACCGCCGTTTACGGGACAGGGGGTGGCGGAGTTGAGGTCGGGCTTGTCGCCGATGTTGTTGTGCTTGTTGCTCTTTTCCAGTTGGAGTTTGTTCAGTTCAGGCTCGGCCTGGCCCCAGACCACGGCCTCACGAGGGCCGACTATGTCGAGGACAATGATTTCGTTCTTGCCTTTCTTCAGCCAGCAGCCAGGCACGTAGAGCGTCTGCTGCGG
This sequence comes from Prevotella sp., assembly GCA_017960525.1. Classification (GTDB taxonomy): domain Bacteria; phylum Bacteroidota; class Bacteroidia; order Bacteroidales; family Bacteroidaceae; genus Prevotella. The sequence goes on along the minus strand of JAGCZA010000134.1, from coordinate 14,141 downwards.
GCCGATGCTCCAGATGCGGCCCATAGCGTGGCCGTTCACATAGACCTGACCCTTGCCCCAAGTCTCGAAGTTCAGGAAGGTGTCGCCCACCTTCTTCAGCGTGAAGTAGCCGCGATGGTAGCCTGCTTTGAGGAAATCGCCCTTTGTGGTTTTAGGCACTTTGGTTTCAAATGCCTTTACAGCGGTTTGGTAATCGTCGGGAATAGTGGCATTAACCCACGTCTTAGGTTTCACCGTCATCTCATATTTTTCCAAATCGCTGGTAATCGTCACATTGCCAATAATGCCTTTGAAGTCCTTGATGGCACGCCCGAAGTTGATGCGGCCCATACCTTCAACGATGATGGAAAGTTCTGCATCTTTCCTCATCGGGGGCAGGGTGAGCGACTTTTCGTTCTTCACACGGTCAATCTTGCCAATATACTTGCCGTCGATGAACACTTGTGCGAAGTCGTGGAACTCGCCAGTAAGCACGCTCTGGCTCTTGAACTCAGGCAGGATTGTCGTGTAGGACATAGTACCCCAGCCCATATCCATTTCTTCAAAAGTCTTTGGCTCAGGTGAAACAACGACTTGGCTGATGCCGGTAATCAGCGGAGCAAACTCCTTCAACTCGAACTTGGGAATGGTGATAATGCCCATCGGAGCCTTGGGAACGGCTGGGAGTTTCTTGTCCGAGTATTTCTGCATCATCGTGCGCAGTTCCCAGAATTTCGGGGTAACGAGGCCGTATTCATTGATGGGGGCGTCGTAGTCGTAGGAGGTGACATCGGGGGCGAAGCCGGGCGAGTTGGCGCCTGCCCAGTGACCGAAGGAAGTGCCGCCGTGGGTCATATAGAGCGAGAAACTGATGCCCTTCGAGAGCATTTCGTCCATACCGTCGACCATATCCTTGGCGGGGCGCGTCTCGTGGCGGGCGCCCCACTTGTCGAACCAGCCGCTCCAGAACTCGGAGCACATCTTCGGCGCATTGGGACGCAGTTGGCCGAGGCGGCGGAACTGGTCGTCGATGTTGGCGCCCGTGCCGAAGTTCATCGTCCAAGTGAGGTCGTCGAGGCCGTTCTTCTCGAAATTACTGGACCAGTCGCACTGGAACAGCGCCAGTTCCTTGCCGTAGATGCCGCGCAGACAGTCGCGAATCTCCGAGACGTATGGCTTGTCCTCGCCGTAGGAACCATATTCATTCTCCACCTGAACCATAATGATGGGGCCGCCGTTCTGGATGGTCAGCGGCTTCAGTTGCTCGCCCACCTTCTGCTCGAATATCTTCACGCGCTCCATAAAATAGGGGTCGCGCTCGCGCAGGCGAATGTCTTTTTTCTTCAGCAGCCACCAGGGCAGACCGCCCATCTCCCACTCGGCGCAGACGTATGGGCCGGGACGCACGATGACATAGAGGCCGTTCTTCTGGGCCAGTCGGCAGAACTCAGCCACATCGCTGTTGCCCGTGAAGTCGAACTCGCCCTCGCGCTGCTCGTGGATGTTCCAGAAGATGTAGATGCATACGGCGTTCATTCCCAGTGCCTTGCACATCTGGATGCGGTGCTCCCAGTAGGGGCGTGGGATGCGGGGATAGTGAACCTCGGCGGCCTTCACCACGAAGGGCTGGCCGTTGAGCAGGAAAGTCTTGTCGCCCACGGTAAAAGAGCCTGGGCGCTGTGGGGCTGCTTGCGCACCAAGCGTGGCGGTGGTCGTCAGGGCTGTGGCCAGCAGCAAAGTCTTCAATAATTGTTTGGTTTTCATAGTTGTTTGGTTTGTACTGTATTTGCTTTAGTGCTGCAAAGATACAACAAAAAAAATGAACTGACAAATAAAACGGTCACCATTTTGAAACAAAAAAGTTAAAACAATGACATTGATTTAACGTTCAATGCCTTTGATTTATCATTCAATGTCATTGATTTAACGTTCAACGTCATTGATTTAACTTTACCTCCGGCCTTCCAACGCAAGAGGTGCGGGCAAACGTCGCTTTTCCCGGCATCTTTTGTGGTAAATGCCCAGACTGGTGAAATAATCTGAAATAGTTTGGTAGATTAAATAATTTGTTGTACTTTTGCATCCGAATCATAGTAATATAACTGATATGACGGCAATTACAATCAACATTCCCAACCACGAGGTCAGTTTCTTCAAGAAGATTGTCTCCAAGATGGGGTGGACTTATAGCGAGGCCGATGTGGTGCGTCAGAAAGCCACAGCACAGGAGCAGGCCCTTGCAAAGATTGACCACGCCTTCGGCCAGGTTCGCCAAATGAAGGACGGCCGGCTCCAAGGTGTCAATGCGGAGGAATTGCTAAATGAACTGTAGGATCGAAACCACTCCCGACTTCGCCCGCGAACTGAAACAACTCGCCAAGCGTTATCCTTCGATGAAAGACGACTTCCGTGATTTCCTCGATGCCCTGCGCAAGTCGCCGCTTCAGGGAGAACCGCTTGGCAAGCATCTGCGCAAGGTTCGCTTCCCCATCGCCTCGAAGGCCAAGGGCAAGCGCGGTGGCGCAAGGGTCATTACCCATACTGTGCTCGTAGAGACCGACGGAGCAGACATCACGCTCGTCACCATTTACGACAAGTCCGACCAGGCCAGCATCTCCAACCGTGACCTGCTTAAACTGATGATGAAGAACGGACTCGAATAACGAACTAAAGAGTAGTTTCTACCATTAATTTGCAACCGACATAACAACAAAACCGTAAGAGAGAAGAAACAATGATGAAAAGAATATGGACCAAGGCGGCACGGCGGCTGTTCCCTGTCGTGCCTCTCTGCCTGATGATGCTCCTGCCCCTCGGCGCCAGTTGCCAGAGCAACCACCTGCTGGAGGTGGGCAAGCAGATGGACATCTTCAACTCGCTCTACAGCAACCTCGACCTGTTCTACGTCGACACGCTGGCGCCGGCACCTACAATGACGGCGGCCATCAGGGGTATGCTGCGCTCGCTCGACCCCTACACCGAGTACTACCCCGAGGAGGATAGCAAGAAACTGGAGATGATGCTCACAGGCAAGTATGCCGGCATCGGCGCGCTGGTGAAATACCACTCGAAACTGAAAAACGTGGTGGTGGACGAACCCTACGAGGGGATGCCTGCCGCCGAGGTGGGGCTGAAGAAAGGCGACGTCATCCTGTCCATCGACGACTCGACGATGATTGGCAAGCCCGTCAACTACGTCAGTTCGCGCCTGCGCGGCGACCCGGGCACCACCTTTGTGCTGAAGGTGCGCCGCCCCTCAACGGGCAAGGAGATGCTGTTCAAGATTACGCGCCGCAACATCAAGTTGCCCGAACTGCCCTACTATGGGATGCGCGCCGACTCTATCGGCTACATCAACCTGAACCAGTTCACCGAGGGCTGCGCCAAGGAAGTGCGCCGCGCCTTTATCGAACTGAAGAAGCAGGGTGCCAAGGGTCTGGTGTTCGACTTGCGCAGCAACGGCGGCGGCTCTGAAATGGAGGCCGTAGACATCGTGAACATCTGGGTGCCGCAGGAGCAGGTGGTGGTCGAGAACCGAGGCAAGGTGCGCCAGGCCAACCGCACGTACAAGACGCGCCTGGAGCCGGTCGATACGGTGATGCCTCTGGTGGTGCTGGTGAACGGCGAGACGGCCTCGGCCAGCGAAATCACCAGCGGTGCCCTGCAGGATCTCGACCGCGCCGTGGTCTTGGGCACGCGCACTTACGGCAAGGGCCTCGTACAGGTGCCACTCGACCTGCCCTACAATGCCAATGTCAAGATTACCACCTCGCACTATTACATTCCCAGCGGCCGCTGCATCCAAGCCATCAACTACAAGAAACGGCGTGAGGAGAGCGGCGAGGCCGGCTACTCCGACCGCGTGCCCGACTCGCTGACCAATGTCTTCCACACTCGCGGAGGCCGTGAGGTGCGCGACGGTGGCGGCATCAAGCCCGATGTGGAACTGAGAAACGACACAATGGCCAACATCACCTACTATCTGTCGGCCAGCGGAATGGACTCCACCGAAGTGATGTTCGACTACGAGGTGGACTACCTGGCCCGCCATCCGCAGATTGCCCCTGCACGGGAGTTCCACCTTACTGAGCAGGACTGGCAGGAGTTCCGCCAGCGGGTCATCGACAGCGGCTTTACCTACGACCCCGTGTCGAAAAAGCAGTTTGCCGAACTGGTAAAGACGGCCAAGTTCGAGGGCTATTACGACGAGGCCCGCGAAGCCTTCGACGCCCTTGAGCAGAAGTTGCGCCACGATGTGGCCCACGACCTGGACAAGCACCGAGAGGCCATCCAGCAGACCATCGAACTGGACATCATTGCCGCCCACTACTATCAGGGCGGCAGCATCGAGGCCGGCCTGGCCACCGACAAACAGATGCGGGAGGCCGTGCGCCTGCTGAAGTCGCCAGACGAGTATCGCAACATCCTGAAACCATCCAAATAACGACTTAAAACAGCAATTACTATGAAAAGAGCAGTGCTTTCATTAACCGTTTTGATGCTTGCTCTCCTGAGTGTTGCAGCCGACAACCGCCCTGTGGTGACTGGCTTGCAGCGCCAGCAGTGCGAGATTTTCCTTGCATACAACAGCGTCATTGCCCTTTGGGGCGACCCCGTCATCGCCCCTTCGGTGGAAACTACAGAAGGCTATGACGGAGAACTCATCTACGAGTCGGACAACGAAGATGTCGTGGAAGTGGACGATGACGGCCAACTCACCGCCAAAAGTCCTGGAACGGCTACCATTACCATCATTGGCACGGAGACTTGGAAATTCAAAAAGCCAGAGGCTGTAATCTATACCGTAACCATTCAGGCGCGAAATGGCGACCTGAACTATGACGGGAAAGTTGATGCAGCCGACATTATCAGTTTCATCAACATTACCACAAGCATCAATGCAGCAAACAATTTGGTGCCCAATGCCGACGTGAACAGAGACGGAACAGTTGATGCCGCTGACATTTTGAGCATTATCAACATCATCAAAAACAACGTCAGCCACAACACCGACGCCACAGGCAGGCTGCACGAAGGTGTGGAGGCTGTGGACCTTGGCCTGCCCTCCGGCACCCTTTGGGCCAATATGAACATCGGTGCCCTCACGCCCGAAGGCTATGGTCTCTACTTTGCCTGGGGCGAGACCACCGGCTACACCGGCTATACCAGCGACGGCCGCCTGTTTGATATTCCTAACTACAGGTGGACGGCTGAAGGCCAAACGGAAAACAAGTACTATGCCAAGTACCAGATTGAAGACGGTTATACAGAGTGTTGCTGGTATGATGCTGATGGCAATTTCATTGGCGACGGCAAGTCCGTGCTCGACGCTGAGGATGACGCAGCCGTCGTCCTGTGGGGCGGCGACTGGGGTATGCCAACCGATGGAGACATCGAGGAACTGCTCACTTGCACTACATCTGAATGGACCATCCAGAACGATGTCTATGGCTGCCGTCTGACCAGCAAATTTAATGGGAAGTCCATATTTATGCCGGCTGCCGGTCAGCGCCGCTATATGACAATCAGCAATGAGGGTAGGAGGTGCGAGTTCTGGACAAAGTCCATCAATCCTTACTCTTCAAGCGATGCCGTCCACTTGATTTTCACTCAAAGTATGAGCACTTGGGGCTTTAGTGTTCGCTACATAGGAAAGACCATCCGCCCCGTCCAGAAGAAACAATAAACGGAATTGACCATTGGCTGAATTGAAATTTTTATGCAGGCTTGCCATCGTTTTTACTGTGGTAGCCTGCCAGAAAGGCGGCGAGGCCATCGACCTGCTGTCGCTCGACCTGGGCAGTTATGAGCCTGTCGACCAGTTTGTGCCGGCCTACGAGGCCATTGAGAATCAGGCGAAGTTGGCTTCGGGCCGTGACTACGACCTGGAGCAGACCATCCGCGTGGTGAACGCCCTGGAGTTGGCGCAGGCACAGGCGGGCAGTTTCGAGGAGTTCCTCGACCTGATGGCCCGCCAGGACTATACGGGTGTGGCTCCTGATGTGCTGGAGGCCAAGCGCAAGTTGTTCCCCGTCTTGGAGTACACCTATAAGTTGCAGGCCCGCGACAAGCAACTCTCCGACGTGTGGATGCTCCTCAGAGGGGCGGCCCGTGGCGGCCAGACGCTGGTGCGCAACACATCGACCAGCGAACTCTTCCGGATTGCCCACGGCGACATCTTTGCCCTCTTAGGCATTGCCGCCGGCGAGGACGGCATCCGCTCCACCAACGAAGCCTTCGCCCAGTACGAGAAAGACAAGCAACTGAAAGCCGACATACAGAAGGACTTGGGCCGGCTGAAGGCCAGTTATCGCCAGTATTTGGAGGACTATGCACCCATCTACAAACGCTATATGGACGAGTACGACCGCCTGTGTGTGGAGAAAGACCAGGCTTATCTCGACCTTTATGCCGGTCGCACAGAGCAGGCCCTTCGGCACGCCCAGTCCATCTTGAAGCAATATCCCCGCAACGCCGAAGCAATGCTGATTAAGTCGATGGCGCAGATTCTGCTGGCCAGCGGTGAGCCTTTCGAGGCCGATGTGCTGCGCCCGATGGGTGAGACCGCCGATACGCTCCAGCAATCGCCGACACCGCCACTAAGCCCCAGACTGGCACAGGCTTACGCTACGCTTCAGGACTATAAGCAGGCCTTTCCTGGGCGCACCGCTCCGGCGCTGGTGCTCGAAGGTCTGATGTGCCAGCAACTGGGCGACGAGCAGACTGCGTTGAGCCGCTTCCAGCAGGCCTCGATAGAGTATCCGCGCCAGGCGGCACAACTCACCGATATGCTCGACGCCTACAACACGCGCAACTATCTGACCAAGACGCCTGAAGGCCAGTATCTGCGCCGTCTTTACGCCTCGACGATGGAGGGTTACGGGCTGTTCAGCCCCAATCTGCTGAAGGCCCGCCACTATGCCAACCAAGGAGAAATGGAGAAAGCCAGGGAAGAAATCTACAACCACTTCTTCCGTCGCGGCAACCAAGGCATCTACGACGAGTTGTTGAGCGATATGCAGTTCTGTGAGGAAAACCTCTATGCCCCCTTCCGCAGCCTCCTGCTGGAGCACGACTATCTGGACGTCGAGGTAAGTCCGCAGACGGAATGGTTCTTCTGGCGCAGCGACAACACGATGGAGGTGAAAGTGCGCAACCGCTCGGACAAAGACCTGGAGAACGTGCGCATCTTCCTCTGCATCCACTATACTGATATGTACAAGGACGAGTACGATGTCGTAAAGGTGCCCCGGACGGCCAACCGCATCGAGAAGCACTCGACCGTCGACCTGGACACGCTGACGCTCGCCTATCCCGGCAAGGGTTACGGCGACATTGCCCACATCCGCGCCATTGCTATGACCGACAACGCCCTGTGCTGGGTGGACAACGTGAAGTATAAGCACAACCGCATACTCGACGCCCTGAGTCGGGGCAATGCTGCCGGTACCAGCCACGAGAAGTATTTGAACCACTACTCGCTGGAGCCTGCCAAACTGAAGCGAACCATCGCCGAGGGCCTGCGCGTGCTGCCGCCCGAAGAGGAACCGACCGCCGAGCGCAGTTGGTGGCAGAAGGCCACGGGCTGGATTTCGGCTCCCGACAATCGGCTCAAGGTGGAGTTGCCCCGCGTACTCATCATGGCCGACCCCGTGTTCACCCTGGGTGCCATCGACGGCGAGGATGCTCTATCGCCCGTCGAAAACGAACTTTACGGCACCTGCATCCGACTGGTCTTCGACCGTGAGCCTCAATACGAGGAGCACCTGCAGCTCTTCATCTACAGCGATGCCGCCAACTTCCGTGCCGAGGTGCTCTACCGTGGGGCTGCATCCGAAGTGCTCTCCGTGGACATCCTGTAACAACCTAATTTACTTATGAATAAGAGGCTACTAACGTTGCTCTCCCTGGCCTTTTTCTGCGCCTGCGGATGGGCAAAAGACATCTTTGTTTCCACTTCGTTCCGCGAACCGGCCACCGAGGGGCTGCGCTTCATCTACAGCCACGATGGCCTGCGGTGGGACAGCATCGAGGGCGTCTTCCTGCGACCGGAGGTGGGCCGGCAGAAGGTGATGCGCGACCCCTCCATCGTGCGCGGCCCCGACGGCACCTTCCACCTCGTGTGGACATCGTCGTGGCGCGGCGATCAAGGCTTCGGCTACTCATCGTCGCGTGACCTCATCCACTGGACGCCCCAGCGCTTCATCCCTACGGGCATGGACACCGCCACGGTGAACACTTGGGCACCGGAGCTGTTCTACGACGATGTGCGCCGGCAGTTCCTCGTTGTGTGGGCCTCCTGCGTGCCGGGCCGTTTCCCCGACGGGCAGGAAGACCACCTGAACAACCACCGCCTGTACTGTCTCACCACCCGCGACTTCCGTTCCTTCTCCAAGCCCCGGCTGTTCTACGAGCCGGGCTTCTCGGCCATCGACGCCACAATTGTTAAAAGGGAGAGATTAGAAATGAGAAATGAAAAATATGATAACTCTGGTGGTGGGAAACCTTCTGGGAATTCAGCCAACAAGAGTAATCATATTTCTCATTTCTCATCTTTCAATTCAAATTTCGAGTATGTGATGGTGGTAAAAGACAACACCCGCCCCATGCGCAACATCAAGGTGGCTTTCGCGCAGTCGCCCTATGGCCCGTGGAGCGCGGCCTCGGAGCCGTTCACCGAGAGTTTCACCGAAGGGCCTTCGACTGCCAAGGTGGGCGACTGGTGGTACATCTACTACGACTCCTATCGCCACAAGATTTACGGTGCCCATCGCACCAAGGACTTCAAGACTTTCCAAGACCAGACGGGGGCGGTGTCCTTCCCTGTCGGCCATAAGCACGGCACCGTCTTTATGGCTCCTGAAGAACTGGTGGAGGGCCTTGTCAAGTACAACCGCGATGTCGTTCACTACAGCGGTAAGACCATTGCCCGTCCCGAACGTCACGATGGTGGCCTGAAGCCCGTGGTCGGCGCACATTCCATACAGACTATGCGCGGCGAAAAGCCTTGGACTTACAACCACCAGCCGATGCTTACCTATTGGCAGAACCGCTTTTGGATGCACTACCTCACCGACCCGCGCCACGAGCACGAGGCTCCAGGCAAGACTATGCTCCAGACTTCTGTCGACGGCTACACCTGGACCGCCCCTACGGAACTTTTCCCTGAATACCCCGTTCCCGAAGGCTGGACCAAGGAGGGCAAGGACTTCCCTCCCGCCCATAACCTCAAGGCCGTGATGCACCAGCGGGTAGGGTGGTATGTATCTTCTAATGTTCTTCTCGCCACCGGCAGTTACGGCATCTGCCTCACCATCAAGGACGACCCCAACGACGGCAACGGCATCGGTCGCGTGGTGCGCCGTGTCTTCGACGACGGCACCCTCGGCCCCATCCACTTCGTCTACTACAACCACGGCTTCTCAGAGAAGAACACCATCTATCCCTACTATAAGAAGAGCAAGGACAAGGCTTTTGTAAAGGCCGTCGACCAGATGCTGGCCGACCCTATGCAGCGTATGCAATGGGTGGAGGAGGCCGACCGTGGCGACAAACTCATTCCCCTCGACAAGCCCTACAAGGCCTTCTGTGGCTACACCCTGCCCGACGGGCGGAAGGTGGCGCTGTGGAAGCACGCCGTGACGAGCCTCTCTGCCGACGGCGGCAACACCTGGCGCTTGGTCACCGTGCCCGAGAGCGGGCGTCCGGGCTGCGACCGTGCTCCTGGGTTCGTCAACAGCAATGCGAAGATTTGGGGTCAGCGTCTCTCCGACAGCACTTACGCCACCGTCTATAATCCTTCGGAATACCGTTGGCCGCTAGCCATCAGTCTCTCTGCCGACGGTCTGGACTATACCACCCTCTCGCTCATCAACGGCGAAGTGACGCCCCTGCGCCACGGTGGCCAGTACAAGAGTTACGGCCCGCAGTACGTGCGCGGCATCGAACAAAATGAAAGATTACTGTTGGAAAAGGACCTCTGGGTGACCTATAGTAATAATAAGGAGGATATGTGGGTGAGCCGCATCCCCGTGCCCGTGCGCCTCGATGCCACTACCCACGCCGGCGGTTCGTTCTCGCAGTATGTTAAGTTGGCCGATATGACCGACTGGAACCTCTATTCCCCTCTCCTCGCTCCTGTCGCTCTTGACGGCCAGTGGCTTACACTCAGCGACAGCGATCCTTACGACTACGCCAAGGCAGAACGCATCATCCCCAACACGAAGGAACTGCAGGTGGAGTTCGACCTCCGCTTCGACCAGGCCGACCACGGCGAACTGGACATCGAGTTCGTCGATGACGCGGGCACTGTCTGCTCCCGCATCGTCGCCGACAGCACCAGCGTCATCCGTGTAAAAGGCGGCGCCCGCTACGGCACCCTTCTGAAGAAGTACGAGTCGGGCAAGGCCTATCACATCAGTGCCACTCTCTCCTGCGCCCTCCACCGCGCCACCTTCACCGTCACTACGGCCGATGGTACTCCCGTCGGCAAATGCACCCGCCAGTTCGACACCCCCTTGGAGAGCATTTCCCGCCTCGTCTTCCGCACCGGCCCTCTCTTTACTGAGCCAAATACCGACACCCCCGCCGACCAGGATTTCGACCAGCCCCTCGCCGACACCCATCTCCCCCAGGCCCGCTACTTCCTCGCCAACATAACTAGCCGTCCCATAGACTGCGCAAGCAGCGCAGTCCCCGCCCTCCTCTCCTACGACACCTTCTCCCACTACGCTGACCGCTTCAACACAATGGAGGACGAGAACATCGTCACCACCATCCCCAACGCCCAGGCCTCGGAGTGGATGCACAATAATATCCCCCTCTTCGACTGCCCCGACGAGCAGATGCGCGAAATGTACTACTATCGCTGGTGGACCCTCCGCAAGCACATCAAGCGCACGCCCGTGGGCTACGGTATGACCGAATTCCTTGTAGACCGCTCCTACGCCGACCGCTACAACCTCATCGCCTGCGCCATCGGCCACCACATTATGGAAACCCGCTGGCTGCGCGACACCACTTACCTCCACCAAATCCTTCGCACCTGGTATTTCGGCAACGACGGCCAGCCTATGGCGAAGATGAACAAGTTCTCATCCTGGAACCCCTACGCCGTGCAGGAACTTTTCAAAGTGCAGGGCGACACCGCTTTCCTCCTTTCCCTAAAACCCCGTCTCGAGGAGGAGTACGCTCGCTGGGAGCAGACCAACCGCCTGCCCTCCGGCCTCTACTGGCAGGGTGACGTGCAGGACGGTATGGAAGAAAGCATCAGCGGTGGCCGCAAGAAGCAGTACGCCCGCCCCACCATCAACAGTTATATGTATGGCAATGCTGAGGCCCTTGCCTGGTTGAACGCTTTGGACTACGAAGTGGAAAAAGCCCGCCTCTACAAAAAGAAAGCCAGGACATTACGACAACTTATATGTGAGCACCTTTGGAACCCCGACCATCAGTTCTTTGAGACCCGTCGCGGCGATGTTGGCGACACGCTGGCACAGGTACGCGAGGCCATCGGCTACTTACCTTGGTATTTCGATATGTGGACTGGGGCGAAATACGATGTGGCTTGGGAGCAACTTCTTGATGAGCAAGGTTTCTCCGCCCCATACGGCCTGACTACTGCCGAGCGTCGCCATCCGCAATTCCGTTCTCACGGCGTTGGCAAGTGCGAGTGGGACGGAGCCATCTGGCCCTTCGCCACCAGTCAGACGCTCACGGCATTGGCCAATTATATAAATGAGAAATTAGAAATGACAAATGAAAAATCTGATCATATTTCTGACCTATCATCTTTCATTTATCAATTTTTCCGCCAGATGCAACTCTACACCGAGAGCCAGCACCACCGTGGCCGCCCCTACATCGGCGAGTACCTCGACGAAAAGACTGGCGCCTGGCTGATGGGCGACCGTGAGCGAAGCCGCTACTACAACCACTCCACCTACAACGACCTTATCATCACCGGCATCTGCGGCCTGCGTCCCCAGATTGACGGCAGCATCACCATCAATCCGCTTCTACCCAAAGACCAATGGGATTACTTCTGCCTCGATGGCATCAACTATCGCAACCACATCCTCACCATCATCTGGGATCGTGACGGCCAACGTTACCACCAAGGCGTCGGCCTCACCCTCCTCATCGACGGCCGCCCGGCAACCAACCGCCCCGACATCGGGAGATTAACGCTTTCGCGGGACGAGAAGTAATAACGTGATAACGTCATAACGACAAAATAAAGAAGACAGCAATGAAAAAATCCTGGATAGCATTATTATTTATCTTTAGCGTCAGCGCACAGGCACAGACCTACGAGACCCATTACGCCCGCCCTGTTCACGACGTGATGGAGAACGTGGCCACGATGTTTGGCGTGAAATTCAAGTTCGACAGCAATGTCGATACTGCGGGGGTGATGCTGCCTTACGCCGACTTCCGCGTGCGCCCCTATTCGTTGGAGCAGACGCTCGACAACATCTGCAAGCACTATGACTGGAACTGGTGGAAGCAGAACGAGAAAACCTATAAGATTAAACTCTACGAATACCCGCGCCGCCACGAGAACGAGGGCCGGCAGATGCTCGACTGGCTTTCCGCCAAGTATAGCAATAAGGAGCAGTGGGAGCAGCGCCGTGCCTTATTGATAAAAGAGGTACGTGAAAGGTTGCAGATAGATGCCTTCCTCGACTCTTGCGTGAAGGACCAACCAGTCATCCTGTCCAAGATAAGGAAGCACGACGGTTACACCACCCAGAACATCTGTCTGGAACTGACGCCCGGACAGCACGCCTTTGGCACCATCTATGCCTCGCTGAAGAAAGGAAAGAAACCCCTTATTGTCTGTCCTGACGGCCACTGGCCCTCGCGCTATCGTGACGACGAGCAACAGCGCCTCGCCACCCTGGCCCGTATGGGCGCTGTCTGCGTGGACTTCGACCTCTACGGCTACAGCCAGTCGAAGGACGAGGTGGGCGACCACCACACCGCTCGCGCCCACATCTTTCAGGCCGCCTGTGGCCTGAAATTGCTCGACTGGATGCTGACGAATCGCAAAGACATCGACACCACCCGCATCGCCGCCAACGGTGGTAGTGGTGGCGGCACCCACACCGTGCTGCTCACCATCCTCGACCCACGCATCACCTGTTCGGCTCCCGTTGTCCATGTGGCCAGTCATTTCGATGGTGGCTGCCCCTGCGAGAGCGGCATGCCTATCCAGTTGGCCGGTGGCGGCACTTGCGAAGCCGAACTGGCCGCCATCATCGCCCCCAAGCCCCTGCTGCTCGTCAGCGACGGCGGCGACTGGACCTCAACCAATCCTGAATTGGAATACCCCTTCATCCAGCGCATCTTCTCCTTCTACGGAGCGAAAGAAAACGTGCGCAACGTCCATCTGCCCAACGAGCGTCACGACTTCGGTCCGAACAAGCGGCAGGCCGTCTACGAGTTCTTCGCCGACGTGTTTGGTCTCGACCGCGCTATGATTGACGAGACAAAAGTCACCATAGAGCCTGCCGAAACAATGCAGAGCAAAAAATAGGAACCTTTATTTTAGGCCGAATTGCGTTAATCTTCCAAAATCCGTTACCAGTTACAACTTTTTCTTAACATTGGAAGATTTCTCAGCTTTTCTTTGTATAAAGGCTGTCTGGGGGATTGAGGAAAATCAGGGTTACGAATTGGCAACCGTACTCATTTCCACATTCTGCTATGAATTGCTTTCAATGAACACCTGATGCTGAGCCTGCAACCATTTATGACTCATCATCGGGTGCAAAGGTAATCATTTCTTATGAAAGAACCAAATCCAGACTCAATTTTTTGTTCTGAGCTTGCTCAACGCTTTTGAACTGATTGCGGCATCTTTTGTGGCACCTGCCAGAAAAGTGCGTATTAGGCTACGTCCTTCTATCGAAATAATATGCTGATTTTTCTTATGTTTCGAATTATTTTACTACCTTTGCACACATAATTCATAACAGATATATCACTATGGCAAAGATTAATGTCCAGAATACAGAGATAACCGTCGTTTCTCATAATGACGATGACTACATATCATTGACAGATATGGCTCGTAGTCAGTTACAGGAGCACATCATCTTCCGTTGGCTCAGTCTGAAAAGCACGATTGAGTACCTTGGTGAATGGGAAATGCTCTA
>JAGCZA010000133.1 GCA_017960525.1 Prevotella sp. | reverse complement strand
TGGCAATCTCAGCCCGCTTGTCCTTGCTGCTCTGTATGGCCGAACGGCAAGGACCGCAGCCCATTCCCCAGAAGTCGATAAGGAGATACTTGCCGGGATACTTTTCGCAAAGATGTCGGATAAGATCGGCCATCAGAACATCGGGCAGAGGCGATGAGAGCTCGGTCTGCGCCATCTTGTGGGCATAGAACTGTTCGGCCTTCTGGTGGACGTAAGGGTGAGTGAAAGTGGTGAGAAAGAGAGGCATCATATTGCTTGGTGTCCTCAAGCTTGCCACGTCCTTCTCTCTTTCTGCCATCGTTTTTGTCGTGTCGGCGAGGATGCGGGGAATGACATCCTCGTTGTTGCGCCAGTAATTGAAACCGCTTAGCATATCTTTGTATGCGCAAAGTTGTGCCATCAGATTGTCGTGTTCGCTACCCATGAGTTCTTTCAATGCAGTGTAACCTCCAGCAAGCTCTTTCTTCTCGTTTTCGACATTAGCCACAACACCGCCATTTTCGTCCTCAATGTCTTTGTATTTGCCGATGCGAACGGGCTGTGCGAACTGCATGCGGTTGAGCAGATGGGAATAGTCGCTGCTGGCAAAGAGCAGGGGATTGTCAAAGTCGATGCGCCGCAGCTGGTAGTAGTTCTTGTAGTCGAAAAGCTTCTGCCACTCCACGCTGTCGAGAATTTCAGTATGGTACGCGCCATCGCGCACCTCCTGTTTCATCAGGGCAAACTCGCGGTTCATGGCGTACGACATATAGTACTCTGCAAAATGTGTCTGCACGTCGGCCAGAGCCAATTGCATTTCCATCGGCGAATAGTGCTCACGACGACTCACGGTTTGCAGGCGGTACATCACGTTCTGCCAGACCTTGTCGGCCAGGACGTTAGCCTCGTCAAAAGTGCTACCGAAGCGGCCCAAGGGCAGGAGAACGTCGGTAATTTCATCGGAAGAGTGGAGCCAACGCTCAACATCATGGCTGCTGCCGTTGTTATAGACGCAAACGTACTTGCCTTGCCCGTTCTTCTTGACGGTGATGTCGATGGCTTCACCGGGACGGGCGTAGAAAGACATTTCGCTGAAATCAACCTTAGACTCCATCGCAAAGAATGTCTGGCAGACGGGATAGCTGGCTTGGAACTTCTTGCAGAACGTACCGTCGTCGGCAATTTCGAGCACCAACGTTGCATCGTCCTTCTCGAAAACATCCTCGAAGTAACATTCCATCGACGTGAAGCCGAACTGCTCGGCATCATAGCCTTCGATGCGGCCTTTGACCGTGATGGTGTCGGTCTTGAACCAATCGGATGGAGCTGTCCACGGGTTTGCCTCTGAGAGTTCCTGCAATGTGGGAGCTTTTATCTTATACTTCTTGTCGTGGATGCCAAGGAGCATAAAGGCACCTCTTACGTCGCCCTCAATGAAGTCAAACATCTGCACCTTCTTAGGCATTGGCTCAAAGTGCATCGTGAAGTCGGTCACGCCGCTTTCTGGCGATTGCACCCATGTGTCGGTGGCCAGTCCTTCACACAAACGCAGCGGATAGCGGTTGCCGTCCTCGTCCATCAGGTAACTTGTGCTGACAAAACGGAAGTATTGCCCTTTCTGATACTCCATCGTGAAGTGTACGGTGGTCGCCGTATCGCTCATAATGACTTGGCGGGCTTTCAGCTCCCCATTATGTACGTTCACACAGGCCATCGCTTCTGGCGCCTTGATGGTCTTGTAAGTCTTTGCCTGCCCCGCCAGTACGACAATGGCGAGCAGTGCGGTAATGATGGTTTGCTTGTTCATAATTCGTTGTTATTTTGTCCTTACTATTATATACGCTGTTCTCGCAGAAATATGACAACAGAGCGCGTTAAAATTTTCTAATAGACCGCGAAGTTACAAAAAGGCGCACAAATAAACCCTTGGCAAGCCCGAAAATCGAGCGCCGAGGGTGAAAGTCTCAACTTAGGTTGAGAGTTTTTGCTTTTTTTGACTGTTTTCTGCCGTTAAACGTGATGTCGCGGCGAATCAAAGGTGTCATCTTACGATGTTTGCGGGACGCCATTTTTCGGGCACTTCGTAACGCTTTGTGCCATCGGTCACCACATCTGGCATAATGGCATCGCGGAACCGACGCTCGTTCTTGTACATCAGTACGGGCTTGCTGCTATGATGCATGAGGTTATCCTTCAGGTCGCAACTGAAGTTTGAAGGCGGGAAATAGACCTTGATTCGCTTCTCTGGGTATTGCCTTTGGATGAACTCCAAGGGTGGAACAAGGTCGCTGTCGGCACTGACGAGCACAATGGTATCGGTAGCATCAAGCACGCAGTCGGCAATCATTCGCACGGAGATATTGACATCGGTTTTCTTTTCCTCAGGACGCGAGATGGCGTAATGGCAGTTCGGGCACTGAATCTGCTTGTCGAGATACTTGCTTCGCACCACCTCGAAACGGTCGCCATTGATAAGTTTATTAGCATTGAGGAAAGCACTCTGGCGACTGCTCTTCTCGGGATTGAGCGGCGTGGCCGTGAAATAGATGACCTTCTCCACTTCCTGTCCTTCACCAAGGAATCCCTGACAGAGTTTCACCATGTCAATCCAATAGTAGTCGGCCCACTGCGGCTCGTTGCGCTTGGTGCGGCGAAGACCGTAGTAGAAATTGAATCCGTCGATGTAGAATGTTACGCGTTGTGCCATATTACCGATGTCTGTATAATAAAAAAGCCGTCCTCGGACGGCCATATCCATTCAAGAAAGAATGGCGGAGCTTAATAATTTGCTGCAAAGGTAATCTTTTTTTGCGATACTTCCAAATATATCGCGCAAAAAAATATGCTAATGCGTCTTTTTGAGCGTTTTTTACTGTTTTCTGCCGTCAAACGTGATGTCGCGGCGAATCTTGCTGATGGTGTTGGGATGGACGTTGAGGAACGAGGCGATGTCCTGCAAGTCGAGGTGATCCACGATGCCGGGACAACGCTGCATCAGCAGGTCGTAGCGCTCGCGGGGCGTGGTGCAGTGGAGTTCAAGATAGCGCGAACGGAACTGCTCGAGGAGGTGCTCGGCAATGATGGCGCGGAGCTTCATCGTCTCCTTGCTTTGGTCGAAGAACTGCTCCAGTTGCTGGCCCGTGACCCTGATCACGCGGCTGGGCATCATCGCCACGATGGTGGTCTGCGCCGGACGGCCGTAGAGGAAGGTCGGGTAATCGACCACGAACTCACCCTCGAATGAGAACCACGTGATGTGTTCCCTGTCGATTCCCGTGCTTTGCCCGCCTACCCGTAGCCTTTCGCTGAGGCCGTGCGTCACGTACTTGAAGCATCCCTCGGTGACGAATGCCAGCCACCGCGCCGGATCGCCCTCGCGCTCCAGCTGCTCGCCCCTGCGGTAAATGACCGCCTCGCCCTCCCGCCTGCAGAACTCCCGCAGCGTCTCGAGGTCTAAACTGTTATTGCTGAATCTTTGTTCCATTGTCTGTGAGTTTCGTGCTGTGCGGTTGTTTAGTTTAGGGGCAGATTTCATCCGCATAGGCCGATATTTTTATTTCTTCTTCGGTTCCTTGTTCAGTCGATAGGTGATGTGGAGGAGTCCGTAGCTGGGGATGACGTTGTAGAAGGTCTCGGTGCGGCCCTGCGCGTTGATGGTGCGGCGCACGTTGCTGAGATTGCCGAGAAGGTCGAAGCCGTCGAAGATGATGGTCATGTTGCCCTTCATCAGTCGCTTGGCCAAGCGGGCGTTCCAGACCAGCTCGTCGGTGTTCATCGACGGTTCGCTGTAGCCACGGCGGGAATACATCGTCAGGTCGGTGGAGAGCTGCAACGACCACGGCAGCTCCACCTGTGCGCTGGCCCCGTACTGGTAGGTGAAGGCATTGATGTCCTGGAAGTTCTCGCGTTCACTGCCGGAGTGCTGGTAGTTAAGCTTGCCGCTGAGGCCGTACTCCATCTTGCTTGACGGCTTCCACGTGAGGCCGAGGTCCTCAGTCACGAAGTTTGAGACTACCACCGAGCGGGTGGCGACGGTCCTGCCGCTCAGGTCTACGCTGTTGTTGTGGTTATAGCTCACGCTCTCCTTGATGCGCCAGCGGTCTTTCTTGTCGAGGGGGAAGTCCACGCCCGACGAAGCGTTCGCCGACCAGTTGCCGTTGATGTTCTCAGGGGTGACGGTGCGCACGCCCGTCGAGCGGTCGTAAACGAAGCCCGAGGCCACGGCGTTCTCGGTGATGCTGGCATTGGCCGAGACATTGAACAGCGTCTTGCCGTACTTGTCGCTGTAACGGCCGCTTAGACTGTAGTTGCGAGTGTTCTTCAGGTTGGGGTTGCCTAAGGTGATGTAGAGCGGATTGCTGTCATCGCGGATATTCAGCAGACTGGTCATCGAGGGAGCCGAGGTACTCATGCTCAAGTTGGCATTGATATTACGGTTGCGTTTCCAGTTGCTGTGAAAGTAATAGATGCCTGGTGCGAGGAAGGTGGTGTTGCGTTTCATCAGCGTGTCAAGGCTCCACGAGAGGGGGCTGCCACGGTGATAGTCCAGACGCTCGTGAGCCATGGGAATACCGAGCTGGATCGACAGCTGGGAGTAGTAGTCCTCACTGCTTTTATTGAGCCGGTAGGCTATCTGCGGTGTGTGCGTATGGGTAGTGCTGCGCTGTTCCGAACTGTTGTTGGCATCGAGCGTGGTGAGCATCTCGTCCATTGACGGCAGCGAGCCGAGCCTTTCGGGCGTGTTCCAGTCGCTCAGTTTGTTGAGCAGGTAGAGCGGCGAGTTGTCATGGCTTTGGTAATAGTTGTAGGTGTAGCCCAGGTCGAGGCTGTGGCGATGCTTCTCATCGAAGGCAAACATCAGTCGCGGTTGGGCAGTGAAGTTGGTGGTGCTGCGCTTGGTGGGCTGGTAGCGGTTGCGGAAGTCGTCGGGTAGCGACTCAGTCGCAACATACTGGACGAGAGAGTGCTCATAGCTGTCCTCCTTTCGATCTGTGAAGCGGAAGCTGACGGGCATCCAGAGGTCGATGAAGTCGTTGTGGGCCGGACTGGCCGAGAGGTAGCCGTAATGGTTTGTGTCTAACCAGTGGCCTATGCCCTTGGTGCGGCTGATGGTGCGGTTGATGGCATAGCGGCGCAGCAAGTCGCCGGCATCGGGTGTCTGTATGCTGTCCATCCACGCCTTACCCAACTGCTCGGCCACGTCCTCCGATAGCGTGACACTGGCCGACTCGCTGTGGTTGTTCCAGGTGGTGTAATAGATGCGCTGCTGGATGCTCATCTGGAAGTATTTCAGCCATTCGCCGATGGGGTCTGTATGGTAGTAGTTGTAGTGGTGCTGGCTCTCTATCTGCCAGTCGTAGCTGCGCTTGTTGAAGAACGAGCGCCCGTAGGTGCTGCCGTCGTCGAGGAAGGTGGCGCTGCTGGTGTTGTTGGCATCGTTTTTGTCCCAGTAGGTGGTGCTGATGCTGCCTTCATAGCGGTAGTGGTCTTCGCGCTCCGTGCGGAAGTTGGCCCCAGCCTTGGCCACCGAGATAAGGCCTTCCGACTGCGTCAGCGGACTCCACTCGCCCTTCTCGCCAGGCGTGCGATAGTCGTTCAGGTTGTTCACGGTGGCATAGGCGGTAAAGCGGGAGCGGTCGGAGAAATGAAGGCCGAAGAGACGGCCAAGGTACTTCGCGTCGTGACGGCCCTCATTGTTCTTGAAGAAGGTCGCTCCGCCTCCTCCCTCTACGTTGGCTATCCATCCGCTGTTGTACTCCCGCTTCAGCTTCACGTCCATCACCAACTCCTTCTGCACCGTCTTTTCGCGGTTTGTTCCCTTCGCGTCCTCGGGCACCCGCTCGTAGCTTTTGATGTTCTTCACCATGTACGACGGCATGTTCTCAAGGAGCAGCTCCCGGTCGCTGTCGAAGAAATCCTTGCCGTTGAGCAGCAGCGAACTGACATGCCGGCCGTTCACCTTGATGATGCCGCCCGCTTCAAGCTCCACGCCCGGCAGCTTCTTGATGAGCGCGTCGAGCATCGAGCCTTCGGCCATCTGGAAAGCATCGGCATTATAGACCAGCGTGTCGCCGTCCATGTAAAATTTCAGCTTGGTTGACTGCACCACCACCTCGTCCAGTACGCCCTCCCACTTCTTCGGCAGCCGGCGCAGGTAGATGGACTTAAGGTGGCGGTACTGCTCACGCTTGTAGAGCTTCTTGATGTCCACGGGCACGTAGGCTGTCTGAAAGCTGTCGGCCTCCACGCGGATGAGGTAGCTGCCCGCTTCCCTGATCTTCGTCTCGATGTAGCCGTACTTCCAGTCGTTGTCCTCCTGATAGCTGATGCTCAGCGTGTCGGCGGAGGTGCTGTCGGCGGCGTGCAGCAGTTCTCCCCGCACGCCCTTGATGGCCTCGTGGGTGATATGGTCCTTCACCTCGGCGAAGAGCATCAGCCCGTGCTCCTTTGTCTTTGTGCTGTCCGTCTGTTCCTGCGCCTGCCCCGCCGTCCAGAAGAGGGCGAGCACGGGGATTGCAAATCCCCTTAACATAGTGATGATGTTTTGCTTGTTCATCGTTTGCTTGTTAATCCGTACAAATATACGCCTACTGTATGGAGTTATTATGTCTGGTGGCGTTAATAATTCAAAAGAAGGTGAAAGTCTTTACTTTGGTAAAGGATTTGGCAAAAGCATGGGGCGCAGTCGCTGCGGCCCATGCTGTCCCGGGATTAAATATGAATCAAAATACAAGATAAAACAGTTGTTCACTTTACTTCACCACTACTCGCCTTGTTCATTGTTCTATTCGGCTATTGTAATATTGCGGATGACAAATGCACCTTTGCCATCACCCTCCTTGAAGTCGAAGGTTTCGGGAATGGTCTCGAACGGCTCGAAGGTGAGCGTGAAGTTGCTGTAGTACATATCTTCCATAATGCCCTCCCTAGCTGAGGATGCTTTCACTTGGGGATAACTGTTCTCATCGAGCTTGATACCGTCGGCAGTTGTCACCTTGTATTTCTTGCCATCAGCAGCAAGGTAGGAATCGCCGACAATGCGGAACCAGTAGTCTTTCTTCCCATAGTAGCGGAAAGCAACGGTCGTACTTTCAGAACTGACATCGATACGGCGGACTGCCAATGACAGGTTGGCGCTGTTGTCCTGCTTGGGGCCACTGATGGCCTCGGCCATTCCTAAGAACCAGCCTATGCCGTAACCTACATTCTTCCAAAGGATACGACCGTCAGGCGACAGGAGTACATAGTATGGTATGGCGTCTTGGTCGCAATAGTGG
>JAGCZA010000132.1 GCA_017960525.1 Prevotella sp. | reverse complement strand
GAGATGCTCGACATCCTGAACGAGTGTCTCATCAATGAGGGCAAGGAGCCCTTCGTGTTCGACCACGACTGCCGAGAGGGTATCTGCGGTATGTGCTCGCTCTATATCAACGGAACGCCTCACGGTCTTACGGAGCGTGGTGCCACCACTTGCCAACTCTACATGCGCCGCTTCAACGATGGTGACGTCATTACCGTAGAGCCTTGGCGCTCGGCTGCCTTCCCCGTGATTAAGGACTGTATGGTCGACCGTGGTGCCTTCGACAAGATTATCCAAGCCGGTGGCTACACCACCATCCGCACAGGTCAGGCCCAGGACGCCAACGCTATCCTCATCCCTAAGGAGGATGCCGACGAGGCAATGGACTGCGCATCGTGCATCGGCTGTGGTGCCTGCGTCGCTGCTTGTAAGAACGGCTCCGCCATGCTCTTCGTCTCGTCCAAAGTCTCTCAACTCGCCCTCCTTCCCCAGGGCCGCGTAGAGGCCGCCAAGCGTGCCAAGGCAATGGTGATGGCAATGGAAGAGGCCGGCTTCGGCAACTGCACCAACACCCGTGCCTGCGAGGCCGTCTGCCCGAAGAACGAGACCATCGCCAACATCGCCCGCCTGAACCGCGAGTTCATCAAGGCCAAACTGGCTGACTAATATCTAAGACCCCACCCCAGCCCCCATTCAAGGGGAGGGGTGGGGCTTTCTATCTCATCTCCACCGCTCCGACTGTGGCAGGTACACCTTATTTATATTAACTTAACTTACAGATCAGCGTTTCTGTTCGTACTTATACATAGATAATGAGCTTTTGCTCTTGTTCTTGAAATTCGAATATCGCCAAATATTTATAATTCTTCTCTTTTTCCCAATTGGCTAATAAAAGTGTATGGATTGAGGTCACATTTATCCAAACGTGTCTTTGGCCATAAATAATGCCCCAAGATGGAGGTGCTGGCATCGCAATGTTGGTGTCCGTAGGAATTATGGCAGCGAACATCTTCAAGTCTGAATATTTCTTTCACCTCCTTGTTTTGCTGCATTTTCGATGCAAAGTCACAACAA
Source organism: Prevotella sp. (assembly GCA_017960525.1). GTDB lineage: Bacteria > Bacteroidota > Bacteroidia > Bacteroidales > Bacteroidaceae > Prevotella. Next base: position 30,770 of record JAGCZA010000132.1, on the reverse strand, counting down.
AAAATCAATATTCGAATAATCAAGCCGAATAAAATTTGTTCATATCATTATTTCTTTCTAACTTTGTGGCCATAATTCAAATCGGAGCTATTATGGGTGTAACTTTCGATAACAAAGAACATCGTTTCGTGTTCAACTTCGAGCACGACGGCACGGATGATATTGTCAGCCTGACGGGTGATGGTTATCAAGTTGAGACATTCGGCAGATGCTTCTATTATGGCTATGAATTCTCTGAGCAGGTAGATGGTAGTGTGCGTTCCGCATTCATCAAGCATGTAAAGTTCACCGATGACCTGCAGAACTGCCCCGACCTGACGACGTTCATCAAGAAAGCCATTGACCAGCTCAACCGCAGCATTAATCTCTACGACTATAATCTTGTGGTTATGCCCGAATCATCGAGCAAAGTCAACCTATACATGCTGCGTTACATCTACCGCTTTGCCCAGCCGATGTTGAGAAAGATGGAGTTGGTGAAGTCGCTTCCGTCAACCATCTCCTTTGATATGGACGCTTTCCAGCAGTCTTACTTAGATGATGTTTTGGAGAATGGCCGTCCTCGTTATACTCAGGCACAGAAAGATGAGGTGAAACAGTCAATAGCAAGGATGCTCGACCTTATCCACCAGAAAGACTATTTCACCATAGCCCGTGATGTGAAGAAGAGCCGATTCCGTCCGTATATGATGAACTTCCTTCGTTTTGCCACAGAACAGGACGAGGAACTATGTGCTACCATTAGAAAGCAGAATGTCCTGGTGATGGATGACGTGACAACCAGCGGCTCAACGTTGAATGAGATACTGCGTACTCTCCGCATCCTTAATGATGACAACGAGATAACTATCTTCAGCCTTATAGGTCGTAAAGACCTGATGGCAGAGACAATGTAATTCTCTCCCTCTCTTCTCCACCGCCCTGACGGTTGATAATATCCATAAAGTCTATAGTAAACCTTCGACAACAAGTGAATATATATAATTTGTTATCGGATGGCCTGAAGGTCATAGGCATCATCGCCCACAGCTATGCGTCCCACGAGTATCGGTTTTGCTGACAACAAAATTGCTCTTGCCCATTACGATATTTGCAAGACAGACAGCCACCTCTTGTTGGTCGTCGCGGGGACGCCAAGCGACAACGTAGCAACCATACCAGAGTCCATTGTAGTCCGCTGCAACCACACCAGAGTCCGTTGTAGTCCGCTGCAACCACACCAGAGTCCGTTGTAGTCCGCTGCAACCACACCAGAGTCCGTTGTAGTCCGCTGCAACTACCCCAGAGTCCGTTGTAGTCCGCTGCAACCACACCAGAGTCCGTTGTAGTCCGCTGCAACCACCCCAGAGTCCGTTGTAGTCCGCTGCAACCACACCAGAGTCCGTTGTAGTCCGCTGCAACTACCCCAGAGTCCGTTGTAGTCCGCTGCAATCAAACCAGAGTCCGCTGTTTCAATTCACTTTCCACTCCAGCACGCCGCCTGACTCGCCTTGGCGCAGTTGGGCCACGATTTTCAGTTCCTGTGTGGTCACGGGTCGGAAGTCCACTGAGTTGTAGCAGTCCTTGCATACGGTGTAGGGCGAGTGTTGCTCCACCTCCTTCCAACTGCCATCAGCGGTATCGCGATAATAAAGCGTCCACGACTCTGGTGTGCGGAAACTGCCGTCGTAGTGGTCGAAGTCCAGCCAGTACACCTGCACGTTGCTCACCTTGTAGGGCTTGTCAAACTTGTAACTGATGCTCTCCTTTGTGCCGCGTTTCAGCCACCAGTAGTGATAGGGCTTGCTTGTGTCGCTGCTGCGTTTTGGCTCCCATTGGTCGTTCACGCCGCCAGCCCAACCGTCCGTCGGTGCCGTCTCTGGGGCGTCGTTCTGTATGGGGCCACGGTTGCTGAAGGTCATAGCGCGGCTGGCAATGGTCTCCTGGGGCACAGGACGGGCGGCAACGGGTGAGTTGGCCACCCATACCTCCATCTGATGACGTCCTCGGTTGTTCCAGGTGGAGTAGGGAATGGCTCTGAAGGAAACGTCCTTCACCTCGCCGTCCTGCTGCAACTCCTTGGCCTGACCGTCCAGTACTACCACGCCGCCCAGCAGGTCTTTTTCGAAGTGGGCATTGATGCTTGCCGATGGCAGCAGATACTTGTTGAACACCGTGTTGTCCTTCTGGTCATTGCCTTCCAAACAGAACACCACCGGGCCGCGCTCCAGGGCCACCTTACCGCGCAAGTCCTCGGCATTGTCGTTGGCCTCGATTCGGCGCACCTCCATCGGCAGGTTCAGTTCCACCACATCGCCTTTCTTCCACGTGCGGCTGATGGTCACATAGTCGTGATTTTCAGGATAAAGGGCCTGGCCGTTCACGCTCACGCTGTACGTCTTGGCCTTGTCGGTGTAGGCATAGAGATTGTTGTTCGTAGGACTTTGCTTCAGCCACGAGGGCAGGCGCAACTTCAGGGCGAACTTGCCGCCGCCTTTCGTCACGGTCAGTTTCACCCGTCCGTCCCAGGGATAGTCGGTCTCCTGTGTCAGTTCCACCTTGCCTATCTGGGCACTTCCCTGCACGTAGAGGTTCACGTAGATTTGGGTCTCAGCCTTTGCCCCGTTGACCATCGCATAGACATAGCCCGGCACCGAGGCCACGAAGCGCGTCACGTTGCCCGGACAGCAGGCGCAGCCGAACCAGCGCTGGCGCTCGTGCTCGCCGTCGCTCTCCAGGGGATTGTCGTAGAAGAAGCGGTCGCCGCTCAGGCTTACGCCGCTCATCACGTTGTTGTAGAGCGCCCGCTCCACCACGTCCATATACTTGCTTTCGCCCGTGGCCAGGAACATACGGTGGTTCCAGTAGACGTTGGCAATGGCGGCGCACGTCTCGCAGTAGGCCGTGTGGCTGTTCAGTTCATAGTTGGGGCCGAAACCCTCACCCTGTGGGCGCGAGCCGATGCCGCCCGTGATGAAGAGTTTCTTCGACGACATATTCTGCCAGATGCGCTGCAAGGCGTTGCTGTAGGCCGTGTCGCCCGTCAACGCAGCCACGTCGGCCACGCCGCTGTACAGGTAGCCGGCACGCACGGCGTGACCCACTATCTCGTCCTGCTGCAGGATGGGCTTGTGGTCCTGCGAATACTCGCTGGGCTTGTGGCCGTCGGTGCAGCGTCCAGTCTCCTCTACAAAATACTTCGCCCCCTCAAGGTAGGTCTTGTTGCCCGTCACCTTGTAGAGTTTACACAAGGCCATCTCAATGATGGGGTGCCCGCCAGGGCGGTGTATCTGCCCCTCGTTGGGACCGAAGGTGCGGCATACCAGGTCGGCGTTATTGATGGCCACGTCGAGGAAGTTGCGCTTCCCCGTGGCACGGAAGTGGGCCACGGCACTCTCTATCAGGTGGCCGCTGTTGTACAGTTCGTGCGAGTTGATTTTCTCCCACTTCGAGCGTCCCCACCAGCCTGACAGGCGGTAGCACTTGTTGGTGACGCAGGTGGTCAGATAACCATCGTCCTCCTGTGCTTTCGCAATAAGACTGATGACCGAGTCGAGATACTGGTCCAGCCGGCGGTCGTAGTGCACGGCCAGACTGTACGACGCGCCCTCGATAACCTTGTACGGGTCGGTGTCGTCGAACGAGAAGTCGCCACGGTGCTCTGTCACCGTCGTCTCCATCCGGCCGTTGTTCTTTGCCGCCAGGGCGAAGTTGTCGAAACGTCCGGCCTTCTCGCACTCGCGGAAGGCCGAGGGGATTGACACTGTGCGGTTCACCTCGATGCGGGGCGCCCAGAAGCGGTCGCTCACGTGCACTTGGGTGAAAGGCACCTCTACGATGGTTGCCTGACCGGCTTTCTTCTGTCCGGCGGCCAGGGCAGTGGTGGCCGTCAGGGCGCACACCGCCAGCAGGATTGCTCTATTCTTCATCTTCATATTCAAAGTCTTCCAAATCTTCAATGTCTTCCTCGTCCACATACTCCAGGTCCTCGTCTTCGCCTTCGGCGGCCAGTTCCTGGGCAAACCGCGAGAGGTCCTTGTCGCGGTGCACCAGCCGGTCTTCGGCGGTGATGGCCTGCAGTTTGTTGCTCTCGGCATTCAGTTCCTGCCAGAGCACGTCCTTCAGTTCGTCCAGGTGCTGGCCTGCCACAGCCGAGATGAACACGATGGGCAGCGGCTCCAGCCCGTCGGCCTCCATCTCAGCCAACAGTTGCTGGCGCAGCATCTCCACCAGTTCGTCGTCCAGCAGGTCGCACTTCGTCACAGCCAGAACGCGGTGTTTCGTCAGCATTTCAGGGTTGAACTGCCGCAGTTCGTTCAGCAGCACCTTGTATTCGTGCTTGATGTTGTCGGTGTCGCCCGGCACGAGGAAGAGCAGCAGCGAGTTGCGCTCAATGTGGCGCAGGAAACGCAGTCCCAGTCCGCGCCCCTCGCTGGCGCCCTCGATGATGCCTGGGATATCGGCCATCACAAATGACTTCTGGTCTCTGTAGGCCACGATGCCCAGCGAGGGTTCCATTGTGGTGAACGGGTAGTTGGCTATCTTGGGCCGGGCGTTGCTCATCGAGGCCAGCAGCGTTGACTTGCCCGCGTTGGGAAATCCCACCAGACCCACGTCGGCCAGCAGTTTCAACTCCAGGATGACGGTCATCTCCTGTGCCGGTTCGCCTGGCTGCGCATAGCGCGGAGCCTGGTTGGTGGCCGAGCGGAACTGGAAGTTGCCCAGGCCGCCGCGACCGCCCTTCAGCAGGACAATCTCCTGCCCGTCGTAGGTCACGTCGCACACGTAGTGCCCCGTCTCGGCATCGTAGACCACGGTGCCGCAGGGCACATCCACGTAGACGTCCTTTCCGTCGGTGCCGTGGCATTTGTCCTTTCCGCCGTTGCCGCCGTGCTCGGCAAAAATATGCCGTTCATAGCGCAGATGCAGCAGCGTCCAGTAGTTGTGGTTGCCGCGCAGGATAATGCTGCCGCCCTTGCCCCCGTCGCCCCCGTCAGGGCCTCCGTTGGGATTGTATTTCACGTGCTTCAGGTGCATCGACCCGCGCCCGCCCTTACCCGAGCGGCACAGTATCTTCACATAGTCTACAAAGTTCGATTCCATTTCCTGTTCCTGAATATTTGGGTTAATCCTTCCGCCACGTCTCTATCTGACAGTCGTGTTTCTTGGTGTCGGCATCGTAGTTAATGCCTACCAGCAGCATATCGCCAGTATAGTGTTGGACCTGTTGCGGATAGTTCCGTTCCTTTATTTGGCTGATGGCGGTTTTTGCGTCCTTATCCTTCTTCAGTTCGATAACCAGTACAGGCTTGCTGACGTTTTTGCGGGGCAAAAACACAATGTCGGCATAGCCCTTGCCTGTAGGTAGTTCGCGTATCATCACAAAGTTGTTACGGGCGTAGTAGTAGGCCAGGCTGATAACGCAGGAAAGCGAATTCTCGTCGTTATACTTGAAGATGCTGCTGTTCTCCGTATGTGCCTCGTCCAGTTGTGCGGCCACGTAGCCGCTGTCGCCACGCAGAGTTGCCTCAAGCAGTTTTTCCGACTGCTCCAATGCCTTCGTGACCCCTCCCCAACGGTTCTCTTTCACGGCGTTCACCATTTCGCCTCCCACCTCTTTGTTGGGGATGTAACACTCATCTCGCCGCCAGTCGTAACTCAGGTAGCCCAAGTGTATGAGCACGGTGTATACGTCGTCTTTGTTAAGCACCACAGACAAGTCGTTCTGGAAGCGTGTGGGATCTACCTTTTCCCTCCCGCCAGCAAGCATCGCGACGATACCGTCCTTCAGTCCGTCAAAGTTCTGGTTGATGTAGCCTGTTACGGCTTCGAAGGCTCCCGTGCCAGCCCAGAAACTGCGGCATCGGCCCCGTGTAACGGCCTGCATCACCGAGTTGGGATTGAATATCGACATTTCATCACCAATCTTGTAGCCGTCGTACCATTTCTCCAACTCGTCAAAGTCCATACCGTGCTTGTCCGCCAGCGTCAGTACCTCCTTTTTGGTGAAGCCGAAGAATGGAGCCATATTGCCTGGCTCCACCATAGAGTATTCTATGAAGTTGTTCAGGGCCGACTCCGTCTTGTACTTTTTTATAGGTAGTATGCCTGTCATATAGACGCCTGCAAATACATCGACTGCAGCCACGTCCTTGAACATACGACGCAAAAGGTTGACGAACTCGTCCTTGACATCGGGCTTGTCTCCATAGATGCGGATGACGGCATCCCACTCGTCGATAATCATAATGAACCGGTCGCTCGTGGCAGCAACGATGCGCTGAAGGTATATCATCAGGTGGTCTCCCTCCGAATAGGGCACTTGCGGGTATGCCTCCTTGATATCGGCAATCAGTGCTTTCTGTATGCTGCTCACCACGTCGCTGCCATCTCCGCTGGAGGTGAAGGCCGTCATATCCACATAAATGACCGGATACTTGTTCAGATGTTGCTCAAATGTCGGGTGGTTGGCAATCTCCAAGTCGGCAAACAAGTTGTGCGAGTCGCACGAGTGGTCATAATAGGCAGCCAGCATCTTCGCTGCTAGCGACTTGCCGAAACGGCGGCATCGTGTCACACAACTCAGTTTCTGCTCCGTGAAGAGCGTTCTGTTCACCACGGCTATAAGTCCCGACTTGTCCACATACTCGCTATTGCGAATCTGGCGGAACCCTTCATTCCCTTTGTTGATATATAATCCCATTGTGCCTTTCGCAAATTTTCTGCAAAGATAACGTTTTCCGCCGACATAGCCAAATGTTTTTCCAAAAAAGGCTTTTAGGGGCCTTAGAGTTTGGACGAACCAAACTCCCAGTTTGGACGAACCAAAGTCATAGTTTGGACGAACCAAACTCAAAATGGGAAAAAATGGCACCAGTTGCGTGAAACGGCTGAGAAAAAACAAACATAATGAGACGGACGATAAAGTCGGAGTGTCTGAAATGTCCTACCTTTGCAGCAAATTATGGTGAAAATGAGAAAGATGATGATTGCCCTGGCGGCCTTGACGTGGTCGTTAGGCTTGAGTGCGCAGGGCGTCAAGCCGCTGCCCACGCTCCACGTCGAGGGCCGTTGGCTGACCGACGAGCACGGCAACCACGTGGTACTCCACGGCGTGATGGACACCCCCAATGCCTATTTCAACGGCGGACGATGGGGATGGAGCTACAGTTCGGTGACACCTTGCCTGAACTATTTCGAGAAACTCTATGCCGGACTGGAGAAGGCCAACTGCAACGTGTTCCGTCTGCACCTCGACCCTGCCTGGACCAACGACCCCAGCGACAACTATACCTACGCCGGCGCCGCCGACCAGCCTGCTGAGGCTACAGGCGAGGCCAACATCAGGAAGTTCAACCCCACGCGGCTGAAGAGTTATCTGACCTCGCTCTACTGGCCGCTGATACAGAAGGCTATGAACCACGGTATGTACGTGGTCGTGCGTCCGCCGGGCGTCTGTCCTCCTAACCTGAAGGTGGGCGACTACTACAACGACTATCTGATGACCGTCTGGGACATCTTCACCCAGAACACCAACATCAAGAAATATGCCGGACAGATCAGCATTGAGTTGGCCAACGAGCCGGTGAGCCTGAAAAACGCCAACGGACAGGACGACGCGAAGGCCCTGCACGACTTCTTCCAGCCCATTGTCGACAAGATTCGGGCCAACGGCTTCACGGGCATCATCTGGGCGCCCGGCACAGGCTGGCAGGCCAACTACACCAGTTATGCCTCGTGGCCCATCGAGGGCTACAATATCGGCTATGCCGTGCACGACTATACCGGCTGGTACGGCTGCAGCGACAGCAACCCCAGTCCGCAAAACAAAATCAACAACTTCCACAACCAGGTGCCTGTGGTAGACACCAATCCCATCATCATCACCGAGGTGGACTGGAGTCCGTACAAGCCCGGCACAGGCCACTACAACGAGCACGGCGACTGGGTGGAGTCAAACTATGGCACGTGGTCGACTGGCTCCACCTCGAAATGGGGGAAAGCCTATAAAGCCTGTCTCGACCACTTCGGCAACATATCGATGACCCTTTCGGGCACCAGTTGTCTCATCGATGTAGACACCCTCATCAACAAGAACAAGGTGGTGCCTGCCTTCGGCGGTCTGGAAGAGGCCTGCGGCAAGGCCTGTATGGACTGGTATGCCGACTACTACCAGGTGGACTGGCCGCATGCCGACTTCAAGAACCAGTCAGTCAGCGACTTGGGTACAGGCCGCTACCAGAACCCCGTCGTATTTGCCGACTTCCCCGACCCTGATGTCATCCGTGTCGATGACACCTACTATATGGTCACCACGACCATGCACCTTTTCCCAGGCGCCACCATCCTGAAGTCGAAAGACCTGGTCAACTGGGAATACTGCGCACAGCCGCTCACACAGCTCGCCACCACCGACCGCTATTCGCTGCTGAACGGCCAGAACGCCTACGCAGCCGGCATGTGGGCCTGTTCGATGAAACATCACGACGGCAAGTTCCATCTGCTCATCAACGGCAACGACGCGGGCGGCTTCCTGCTTACCGCCACCGACCCGGAGGGCAAGTGGGAGATGAAGAAACTGTCGCGCATCTACTACGATCCCGGTATGCTCTTCGACAACGGCAAGGTCTACGTGGCCTGCGGCATTGGCAATATCCAGATGTGCGAACTCGACGAGGACTTTAACTACAAGCAGGAGAAGCGCGTCATCAGCGACAAGGACGGACTGGAGGGCTGCCACCTCTACAAGATTGGCGACTACTACTACATCTATGCCACCTACGGCGGATGGCCCTCAGGCCAGGCCGTGTTCCGCTCGAAAAGCATCTTCGGCCCCTACGAGGAGAAGATGCTCGTTGAGAAAACCATCAACGGCAAGCCCAATACCGTGCACCAGGGCGCGCTCATCGATGTGAGAGGTGCTGACGGGGAAGTGAGCGAGTGGTGGACCATCCTGCAGGAAGACCTCGGCGCCCTGGGCCGTATGCCCAACCTTCAGCCCGTGAAGTGGGAGGACGGCTGGCCCATCATCGGCAACAACGGCGTGCCTGTGGCCTCATACACCAAGCCAGCCGTCGGCACCAGTTATCCCAAGGCCGCGCTGCCCTCCAACGACAACTTCCGCAGTTATCCGATTGGTATGCAATGGGAGTGGAACCATAACCCCGACAACGCCGCTTGGACGCTCTTTGAACGTCCGGGGTGGCTGCGCCTGAAAGCATTGCCTGCCAACCGGCTCACCCAGGCCCGCAATATGCTCACCCAGCGCATCAGCGTCATCCACACCAAGCAGAGCACACCCTCGAAGGGAACCGTCCGGCTGGATGTCACAGGCATGCAGGAGGGCGACCGCGCCGGCCTCTGCGTCTTCCAGGACCCCTACGCCTTCATTGCCGTAGAAGTGAAGGACGGACAACGTCAACTGGTATGGCGGCAGGACACGCTGCGCACCAACGCCAACTTCACGCCTGCCGAGGAAACACTGCCTCTCGACATCGACAGCATCGTTTATCTGCGTGCCGCCGTCAACTACAAGTCCAGCACGGTAGGCTTCTACTATTCGCTCGACAACCAGACCTACACCCGTTTCGGCCAGAACACTACGCTGGGCTTCAACCTCACCGTCTTCGTGGGCGCCCGCTTCGGCCTCTTCTGCTACAACACAATGGTCAATGGTCAATCCTCAATGGTCAATGGTCAATGGTCAACGGTCAATGACTCCTACGCCGATTTCGACTGGTTCACGACCGAGGACACCTACGACGAGGCGATGTTCTACCCCGCTACCTTCGAGGGATTCAGCGAAGATATGCTCACCGTCGAGCAACTTGTGCTCTCTGATGTCGCCTCAGAGGTGATGGTGGGCAACAGCGGACAGCTTGACATCACGGCTACTTTCCGCGACGGCCACCAGGAAAATGTGGCTTCGCAGGCACGTTATGAGACCAGCGGCAACAACGTCATTGAGATTCGCAACGGCCGCATCTTCGGCCTCAGCGAGGGAACAGCCGTCGTCAAAGTCTTCTACACCGACCCGCTGGGCAACGAGTTGCAGGATCAGTTTTCTGTGCGCTCCACCTTCTTCCCCTTCGGTGCCCAGTACATCAAGACCAACTTCTTCTCCGAGGGTACCTACACCGAGAGCACTCACACCTTCAAGCCCGGACAGTGGGGCCAGATGGGCTGGGAATATCCCAACGGTGCCGATATGTCGGCCTACAAGTACCTCGTCATCAAGCTTGGAGCCACCAGCAGCGACTCCCATCTGAACATTTTCACCGAGAACAGCATCTGGTCGCCCTGCCATAGCACGCCCGACTTCGGCTCAAAGAAGCAGATTGTGGTCAATCTCTCCACAGCCAAGTACACCAGCGACGGCAACAAGAAGGGCCAGCCCCTCGACACCAAGAACATCCGCATCGTCAGCTTCTGGGGAACAGGCAGCAAGTCCATCAAGGTCAACGAAATGTACCTCACCAACAACGAAGACTACTCGCCCGAGTCGTCAGGCATCGAGGACATAGTGAGCAACACGCCACGAACAGTGAACGGCATCTATGACCTCCAGGGCCGCCACCTCTCAGAGTCCCAGCTGAAGAAGGGCCTTTACATCATCAATGGACGCAAGGTCGTGGTGCGGTAAATGCGCAAATGATATTCTTTCCAGGTAGTCAGGGGACACTCGTCACCAGCATCTGGCAGTGGCGGCAGTCGAATGTCAGTCGGAACCGCCGCCCGTCGGCCAGGCTCAGATAGAGCGGCTCTTTCCACGACGGTTGCCTTCCGCCGTGTTTCACGCACCCGCCCAGTTCGTAGCGCAGACAGTGGCGGCAGCGCATCAGCACCTTTTCGCCTTGCGGCTCGTCAAGTTCAAAGGCCGGAGCCGTGGCGATGCCCTGATGCTGGTAGAACTCTGCTGCCCGATGGTTGGCCACATTGTGCATATAGGGATGAGCGGCCGTCGTGCTGTCATTGTCGGGGCGGGCGTTCCCATTGTTTCCACTATCTTTTATTGGCCGATGCTCCCGTGCAGTCGCGGCATTGGCCAGGGCCTCGATGGCCTTTCGGCGCAAGTCTGAGAGACGGCTGGCGGGGATGAACAGCCCGAAGTCGGCGGGGATGTCCACCTTTGCACACTCGTAGGGCGTGTTGCCCAGTTTCGACAGTTCTCTGGCAATGTAGTCGTGCTGCGGCTTCTGTGCCGGCTGGTGCTCGGCCTCAATGGTGGCTATGGCCGTGTGCCGTCCGTCGTCTGCCGTCAGACGATAGCCGCCGTCGCAGGCCTCCAATGCCATTGTCACCGCCATCTTCCTGACTCCGCTGGGCTTTGCCAGCAGCCGCTCCATCGCCTGGTCGCTGCTGCGGTAGAGGGGCGTGCCGGGGCGCAGTTCCTTCAGTAGCGACTGGAGGGAGGCGTTGTTCGTCATATCGGGGAAAAGGCGGTTGCCTTCCGCACGGTTCACACGGAAACCCTGCAACTGGCGGTCGGTGCCGAAGAAGCAGAGGCCGTCGCCATTGCTGAAGGCTGCCGTGCCCGCCACTACCACCGACGGGAAGCGGCCTGGGGTCACCGACTTGACCCGCCCCACCATCTGTCCGATGGCCTTCGGCGTGTCGAAAGAGGCGATGCCCTGTTGCCTTCCTTTCAGGAAATAAGTGGTGTAGCCGCGATTGAAAGTCCGGCTGAGGTCGGGCGTGAAAGTGTAGGTGCAATGGCCTTGCGACGCCCGCTCGTATTGTCCGGGATGGTGGGCGATAAACTGGTTGAGCAAGGTGCTGTAGGCTGCCGTCACATTCTTCACGTAGGCCACATCCTTCAGCCTGCCCTCAATCTTCAGCGACGTGGCCCCGGCCTCTATCAGTTCGCCCAGATGCGCGCTCTGGTTCAGGTCTTTCAGCGAGAGCAGATGTCGCTGGTGCTCCAGTTCGCGGCCCGTGCTGTCCGTCAGGTCGAATTTCATCCGGCAGAACTGGGCGCACTCGCCACGGTTGGCACTGCGACCGAAACAGTGCTGCGAGGCATAGCACAGTCCGCTGTAACTCACGCACAGGGCGCCGTGGACGAACACTTCGAGTTCCACGTCGGGCACTTGGCGGTGTATCTCCGCAATCTCGTCCACAGACAGTTCCCTGGCCAGCACCACCCGCCTGGCCCCCTGTGCCGCCAGCCAGGCCACCTTTGCCGCCGTGCGGTTGTCGGTCTGGGTCGAGGCGTGCACCGTCAGCCCGCACGCCTTGGCCAGCTGCATCACGCCCATGTCTTGCACCAGCACGGCATCCACTCCGCAGTCGGCCAGTTGCTCCAACAGCTGCTGTGTCTGTGCCAGTTCGTCGTCGAAGACGATGGTGTTGACGGTGGCATAGACCTTGGCCCCGAAGATGTGGGCATAGTCGCAGAGCCGGCGTATGTCGTCTGTGCTGTTGCCCGCCGCCGCCCTGGCCCCGAAGCGCTCCGGCCCAATGTAGACCGCGTCAGCACCGTGGTCGATGGCCGCCAGCCCGCAGGCCAGGTTCTTGGCTGGTGCCAGTAGTTCTATTAGTTGCATATTGCTTTTTCTTTCTTGCAAGTTGCAAAAATAGCAAAATGGGGGGAATTGGCCAAATAATATCCCCTTTTTCTTGCCTGTTTCAGGTAAAATGGCTACCTTTGTCGCAAGAGAGAAAACATTATGAACGATTTCAAAGTCATCAACGACCCCGTCTTCGGGTTCATCAAGATTCCCCGAGGACTGCTTTACGACATTGTGCGCCACCCGCTCTTCCAGCGTCTTGGGCGCATCAACCAGCTGGGTCTTGCCTACGTGGTCTATCCCGGTGCCCACCACACGCGCTTTCAGCACTCGCTGGGTGCCTTCCATCTGATGAGCGAGGCCATCCTGTCGCTCCGGCAGAAGGGGCACTTCATCTTCGACTCCGAGGAGGAGGCCGTCGAAGCCGCCATCCTGCTCCACGACATCGGCCACGGGCCGTTCTCCCACGTGCTGGAGAACATCCTCATCCCCGGCGTCTCCCACGAAGACATCTCGCTGCTGATGATGGAGCAGATCAACCGCGACCTCAGCCAGCGACTCAACTTGGCCATCAGCATCTTCAAGGACCAGTACCACAAGCGGTTCCTGCACCAACTCATCTCCAGCCAACTCGACATGGACCGCCTGGACTACCTGCGCCGCGACTCCTTCTTTACGGGCGTCACCGAGGGCAATATCGGCTCTGCACGCATCATCAAGATGCTCAACGTGGTCGACGACAAACTGGTGGTCGAACAGAAGGGCATCTACTCCCTGGAGAACTATCTGACCACGCGCCGCCTGATGTACTGGCAGGTCTATCTGCACAAGACGGCTGTGGCCTGCGAGAAAGTGCTCGTGAACATGCTGCTTCGGGCCAAGGAACTGGCGCGGAAAGGGCAGACCGTCCACGCCTCGCCGGCGCTATCCTACTTCATCTGCAACGACGTCAATGCCGAGTGGTTCGAGGCCCACCCGGAGGCTCTGCTCATGTACGAGGAACTGGACGACAGCGACATCTGGAGCGCCATGAAGGCCTGGAAACACCATCCCGACCGCATCCTGGCCACCCTGGCCGCCGATATGCTGGACCGCAACATCTTCAAGGTCGAGGTGCACGAGAACCCCGTGCCGCAGGAGCGCATCGACCAGTTGCTCGACGACATTGCCGCCCGTATGGGCATCGACAGGCAGGACGCCCACTACCTGATGAGCCTGAACACCATCCAGAAGGATATGTACTCCGTGGACGACGACTCCATCGGCATCCTATACAAAGACGGCACCATCAAGGACATCGCCGAGGCTTCCGAAATCCTCAACGTCCAACTTCTCTCACGGAAAGTCCGCAAGTACTACCTCTGCTACCAACGCCTATAATAATTGTTTGACCGATTACAGTAGCAGGCTTAGCCTCTACTTGGAAGATGCAAAGATGGCTGGCAGTTCGTTTTCTCCCTCAATATACCGCTCATCTTCGTCACCCGACGGTAAACGGAAAGGAGCACTTCAACAAGTTATAAACTATCCCCACCTTTAGTCAGTATGGATATGCGAGGGCAGGGAATCCATATCCAGAAGGTAGAGCCATAGCCTTCGCCATCGCTGTTGACACCGATACTGCCTCCGCAGCGTTCAGCAATCGTCTTGCAGATGTTCAGCCCAAGACCTGTACCCTGAACGAACTCGTTGAGCTTGACAAAGCGCTCGAAGACCGAGGCCTGCTTCTCCTTGGGAATGCCTGCTCCTGTATCTTCACAGTAGATGTAGAGGCCCATACCTTGGTGTTGAGAGTTGGGAGTTGAGAGTTGAGAGTCGTTTGGGGTGTTGGCCGTTTGGTCGTTTTTAGGGGCTTCGCAGTAACTGTAGCCCACCTTGATATGTCCTTGATGCGTGTATTTGACAGCATTGGTGACGAAGTTGGTGATGACCTGCTGTATGCGTCCTTTGTCGAGATGGGTGAGGAAGGATTTGTATGGATTTTCCTTGATGAACTGCACGCCAGGCTCTTGCACGCGCTGCTCCAGTGTCTGGCAGATGTCCTCGAAGGCCTGTGCGAAGTCGACGTCGGCAGGCTCTATTTCCATCGGCTGCGAACCGATGCCTGATGCTTCGAGGATGTCGCTGGTGAGTCGGAGGAGCATGTCGCAGTTGTTGCGGATGATGCGCATCAGTTCCTTTTTCTGGTCGGCATCGTCAATCATGGGCAGGACGTCGGAGAATCCGACGATGGCGTTGAGCGGCGTGCGAATCTCGTGGGTCATATTGGCGAGGAAGGCCGCCTTCTGTCGTCCGGAGTCCTCGGCGCGTGCTGTTTCTACGCGCAGTTTCTCCTGTGCTTCCATCAGGTCGGTGATGTTGCGTGCGAGTCCGAAGTATTCGGTGAGCTGCCCGTCCTTGTCGAAGATGGGTATGCCGCTGATGGCATACCATGTGGGTTCGTTGTCGAAGAGTGTATGGTCGAAGGGCAGGATGGTTTTGTAGGGCTTGCCTTGCTGCATGGCCTTCTGCACCTCTTCTATGGCCTTCTGTCGTGCATGAGGGGTCATGGCCTCTATGTACTCCTCCATCGATTCTGTGTATTCAGTCAGGCCGGTTGTGCGCGACATATTGATGACATTCTCTGAGGGGCGATAGCTCCAGATGTACATCTTGCTTTCCACCAGCAGGTAGCTGAGTTGGCGCTCGTAGCGTTTGACGGCTTCGTTGACTGCGTGCAGCTGGCGGTCGTGCTCACGCTGTTTCAGATACATGTTGCGCTCGGCGGTGATATCTCGGCAAGTGACGATGTAGTAGACCAGACTGCCGTCATCGTCCGCCACAGGCTTGACACGGAACTCTATGTACTTGTCCAGTTTCAATTGCGGTTCGTAGAGGTGTTGGCAGACGTGCATGACCTCTTGCTGCCCCCTCTGATAGATACCTTTGAGGTTAGGGAAGCTGAAGAGGGTGGTTTTGTGGAAATACTGTTCGTTGTCGTCATTAATGAGACATAGCTCACGCATCTTGTTGTTGAGGTCAATGAGTATGCCGTTGGTATCGTAGAATGACATGGCGACGAGGTTGGTCTCGAACATCTTCTTGTATTTGCTGGCGACAGTTCTGACACGTCGTTCCTCGTTCATTTCTTCAGTAATGTCTTTCGTGGTATAGAGAATATATTTTGGCTTGCTATTGGGATGGTGCTTGCCGCCGCTTTCCTTTTCTGCTATGCCGTTGCCATAGTAGGTCTTCCAGATGGGCTGTTCTGGCGTTCCCTGGTTGAAGTTGAAACTCAACTCGAAATGATTGGAAGCACCTGTCCTCAGCTGCAAGTTGAGGGCATGCAGGTTCTTTGCTTCTTCGGGTGGCATACGCTTGAGGAACTCTTCAGGCTTCATTTCGCCCTGAGGTAATATGTTTCCGTACTTGTTGCGGAGCATGTTGCTCTTGAGGTCCCACTCCAGCACGGAGTAACTGCCCATGTTGAGCACTTGGTTCATCATCTGCCCCAGTTCGGAGCTCTCGCGTACTGTTATACCCACTCTTCTGCGTATGATGCGTATGAGCAAGAACACGGTGATGGCAGCGAGGAACAACCCTAAGAGAATGAAAAGGACTATGGGCGATGTGTCGTTGTGCTCACGCTCCGGTCGGAACCAGTGGTCGTAGACACTCCGTAGTTTGCCTGCCTGTTCCAGTCGGGTGTACTGGTCATCGATGAGGTCGATGAGCTCTTTGTCGTAGCCGATGATTCGCAGTTCGCCTGCAGGGATGTCAATTTTGTCGAGGACGATGCTGTCGAGTCCGAGTTCCTTGATTTTGCTTTCAAGGGGAATTTCGCCCCAGATGTAGTACTTGTATCTGCCCTGACTGATGCCTGCCAGTCCGTCTTTTGGCGAGTGGTACTCTGTGGCAAATGGCAATGGCCCCATTTTTGCAATGGTCATAGCTGCATAGTCATCCTCCTTGAGCAGTAGCGTGTCGGTTGGCTGCAGGTAGCTTATACGGTGAAGCGGATGCGCGTCGGCACGGCGTGCCACCTTCAGGTTGTAGTAGTTGATGTATTTCTGGGTTGCCACATAGGGGTGGTCTTTGAAGAAGAAGTACAGAGCGTGTATGATGTCGGCCTCCCTCCGCTTGAACATGTCTGTGGCAACGTGCCAGTCCTCCATCACGAACTTGTGGGGGATGCCGAGCTGGTTGAGAACCATGTTGAGAACATCTACGTTGTATCCGGCAGGCTGCCCTTCAACGTTGATAAACTCGAAAGGCCGGAAGTCCCAGTCGCCAGCAATGACTAGTGGATGCTCCTCGGTATAGTTAAAGGGGTAAAAGGGTGAGAAAGTGAAAAGGCAAACGAACAGAGCCAAAAACCTTCTCGCGTTTCGGAACATATCTCGTATCATGCTGCGCATCATTTTCAATCTTCAATCTTCAATTTTCAATCTTCAATCTTCTTTGCACGGGATGACCACCCAGAAGACGGTGCCTTTGCCGACTTCAGACTTTAGGCGTATCTTGCCTCCCATCAGCTTGACAATCTCCTGGCAGATGGGCAGCCCCAGTCCACTTCTGCCACTATGGGTGGTGTCGAAGCGTTCGAAGATTTTCTCAAACTGTTCGGCAGGAATACCGCACCCTGTGTCTTGGAAAGCCATCGTAAGGTCTTCGCCATTATAGTCGAAATGTGCATGGACTTGGCCAGACATGGTATGCTGGACGGCGTTAGTCACAATCTGGTCGATGACGATACCCAAGTTGTTCATGTCGATGTTGAGCGTCAGGTTGTGGTACGGAGCGTCCACGATATAGTCTACGCCGGGTTTCTGGCTGCTCATCCATACCGACTTGCAGCGTCCCTCGAAGAATGCGGCGAAATCGACAGGTGTTGTCTTGAACTCTATCATACCTGCGTCGAGACGCGAGAGCAGGAGGATATTGTTGACCAGGTTGAGCAGGTTGCGGGAGTGCGCCTTAATCTCTTCGATGTAGTATTTCTCGTCGTCGGGGGCCGGATTGTTCTCAATGAGTTTGGCAAAGCGCACTACTGAGTTGATGGGCGGTCGGATTTCGTTGCACATATTATGCAGGAAAGCGTCCTTTACTGTCTCCACCTCTTGTGCCTTCTTGGTCTCTTGCGCCAGCAGTTCTTCTGTAGCCTTGATGTCGCTGATGTCTCGGCACATGCCGAAGTACTTGGTGACTTTCCCATTGGCATCTGTGGTTGGCACGAATGAGAATGACAGATACAGGGGCTTTCCCTCCTTTGCGCGGAGGATGGTCTTGACTACGGCCTTGACGGGCTGCCGGGTCAGGTTGTCCATATTGTTCATAATGCGCAGGGCGGTCTTCCTTGACTCATCAGCAGTCAGCATCAGCAGGCGTGTCTGCGTCAGCCTGTGCTGTATGTGCTCAATCTCGCTGAAGATGGTTAGTGTGTGTGAGTCGGGGGAATAGTTGACTATGCGCACGCCGCCGTTATTCATCACGTAGTCGATGTTGCGGACGTAGTCGTGCAGCTCGTCGTTGGCCTCCTGCAGGCGGGCGATGTTCTTTTGCAGGCGTGAGTACGACTTTGCGACCTCTGTGACGTCACGCCCGGTTCCGTAGATACCCAGCAGCTTGCCGTCGTCGTCGCGGATGGGAACCAGCTGCAGCTCGTAGTACAGCTCGTCGCGCCCTAAGAAGCGGTTCAGGGGCCTCTCGTCGTCGGGTGAGTGGTATATCTGTGTCAGATAGGTGTAGTCAAGGTCATCGAGCTTGAGGTCAGGCTCTCCCAGCACGCTCTGTATCGAGATGTGTGCATCAATGACGCGCTGGATGTCGCCGATGACCTTTGACGACTTTTCGTTCATATCGTCGATGAAACCGTTTTCATCGTACGACACGGTGTCGACGAGTGCCGAGTTGAAGATATGCTGGTAGCGCAGCATAATGTCCTTCTGCTTCTTCTGTCGCTGCCTGTCAGCCGTGATGTCGGTAGACGCACCGATGATGACTGTTGGGCGTCCGCTCCTGTTGCGCCTCAATACCGAGAGATCTACGGAGAAGATACGTCCCTCCTTGTTGTCTCTCCTGATGACGTGGAATTCTGTCGTTTCGTGATCTTTCTTCTGGCTTGCAATCTCGTCGAGCAGGGTGCCCAGCCTTTCAAAGTATTCCGGGAGCATATAGTATTGATCGAAATTCGGCGAGAACGGGAATTCAGACTTTTTGCCTTCGGGGTTGATGCTGGTGATCATCTGTTTGCCAATGTCCATCAGCCAGATGTGCACCTTGCTCGTGTTGAGTATGAGTTGCAGACGGTCATTCGAGCGCTGCAGGTTTTTTGTCATTTTCCGCTCGTAGAGGCGCGAGGAGATGTAATAGACGAGGAATACGATGGTGAGCGCCAGCAGCACGGCAACCACATACCACACCCACGAGGGGATGCCCGTGTCCTTCAGTTCGGGATAGAACCACTTGTTTTGCAGGGGTAGCAGGCGCCCTGTGGAGTTCAGCTGGGTGAAGACGCTGTCAATCTGCTCGAGCAGTCGCTCGTCGTTCGACAAGAACTTGTATTCTCCGTGTGGAATGTTGATGGGTGTCAGTTCCAGGTCGTCGTAGTTGAACTTATGGAGCAGCCATTTCAGCGACAACGTGTTCCACACAATCTGGGTGCCCGGATGGTTGTGCACATACTGCACAGCCTCCTGCATATCGTCGTAGGGAATGGCGTTCTTCTCCCATCCCCGGTCAATCATCAAGTGGTGGCAGTAGCTGTTGAGATGGACAATGACTCGCTGTTTTGCCAGGTCGTCAACTGTATTGATGGCCACCGGCTCGCCCTTGTGGTGGATGATGCTTGGGGTGAAGATATTGATAACGTTCTTGCTATACTTTGCGTACTCGTCGTGGTAGTGTGCGCCCATGGTACACATCAAGTCTGAACGCCCGGCCTTCAGGTCGTTCAGGGCTTCCTGCTTGGGCTTGAGTTTGACTCTGAAAGGAATGTTCAGCTCCCGGCAGATGAGTTTGAGCAGGTCGATGTTGTAGCCCACCGGCTCGCCTGTATCGTTGACAAAGGAGTAGGGCCACAAGTCCCACGCCCCCTCATAGACCAGCGGGTGCTCCTCGGTGTAGGCGTTTCTGATACTATCGCGTGCAGAGTAGGCTGGAACCCACAAGACGGATAGTGTTACCGCAAGAATCAGTATCTTTAATAATCTGGCCATCGGATTGGCTCTGTGCCAAGTGGATTGCAGGTCGTTCTAAAAAACAACTTTCCTGGAGCTGCCGTCTGCCAACTTTTCTATACAGAGGCCCTTGGGAGTCTGAAGCTGATGGCCGCGAAGGTCATAATAGGTCTTCGGCCCGTCTTCTTCTTTCTGTGAGAGGTCGCTGATGGCTGTGGCGGCATTGTCAATCATGAAGATGAAGGTGTTCAAACTGCGGGCAGGGATGTCGAGTATCAGTTTGTTTGTGGGTTCTTCGATGGTGACGGTTTCCTCCTTGCAAAGCGACGTGTTGGACGTAGAGATAATGCGGGTGCCGCTGTTCACATAATATGGCAGGCTGAGTTCCATTTCCTTGGCCGTTGCTGTGGTGTCGATAGCCATCACGATGATGGAGTCGCCCTTGATATAGGCCGATGTCTCAAACGAAGCGTTTGTCTTCTGAGTGATGGAGCAGCCCGTTTGGAGGCGTGTAGAGCCTGTGACATACTTGGAGAAGTGGGACATGACGTATGCGCGGGGCAGCAGCTTGTTCTTGGTGTTGCCTGGGTTGTATTTGCTCTCACCTGTGCCGACAAAGGCCCAGTGGGCGCGCATATACCAATAGATGTAGCCCGTGCAGCCCGCCAGCATACATTCGTTCAGTTCTTCGGCAAAGAGCAGCTGCTCGTGCCAGTTGGGCAGGCGGTCGATATTGTCGGTCACCGAGTGTTCCGTCATCCAGACTTCCTTGTTGTACTTGGCGGCAAGGACGGCGGCATCTTTCATGTTGCCATTGTCCAATGGCGGGTGGCCATAGAGGTGGCCCGCGATGATGTCAACCTGGTTGCGGGCTTTCGTATTGTTCAGCAGAGCGTCGCTGTAGCTGGGGGAGAAGCCGAGGGGTTCGGCACTGATCAGCCGGACGCCCGGATAGGTCTCGCGGTCGAGCATGTGGGCATAGTCCCTCACCAGCTTCAGCTGCTGTTCGGGCGTGTACAGACAGCCGGAATAGCTGACCCACCAGTCTGGCTCATTCTGAACTGAGACGGCATCGACCTCTACGCCGTTGTCCTTCATATACTTCAAGAATGTGTTGAGCCATGGGAAGAACTTTTCGTAGCAGTCTTCGCGCAACTGTCCGCGCTGGTTGCCCTGGTCATCGCTGTTGCCGCCCTGGGCTGTTCCATTGGTCTTGTATTCGCCTGGTGGCGACCAGGGTGTGCCGAAGACGATGCCGCCGCGCTCCTTCACTATCTTTGCCGAGGGCAGCGAGCCTTTCCAGTCGTAGGGTGAGTCCCAGTTGCCCCACTCTGGCACGACGATGTCGCCAATGAAGTTGGGCGATATTTCCATACGCATAATGTTCAGCCCAATCTTCGACTGAGGACCATAGAGTAGTTTCACGGGCTGTGTGTCATTGCCAAAGGGGCACATGGCACCATCGCAGCAGGCACCTCCAAAGCCGGTCACCGTCTGTTTGAGTGTCGTGCGCACCTTGACATTGACATCAGCTGCCTGGACAGCCATTGAGGCTGCCAGCAAAAGGGGGATAAAAACAGTTTTTTTCATTGCAAAATAGAATTAACGCTGCAAAGGTAAGCATTTTTTTCTATTTTTCTGCTTTTCCCCCAATTTTTTTTCAAGAAATTGCGGTTACTCGAAATATTCGATAGTCCGGGTCTGCACCATTTCCTGCCCCATCATAGAACCTTTGCGGCTAATCCAATTGCCGTGGCTGTCGAATTTGTAGTCGGTGTAGGGGGATGTCATTTCCTGGCCGCCGAAGTCCATCGATTGCGATACCACTACACCTTTCTCGTTGTAATTGAACTTGATGGTCACGTCGTTGCCCATCATGTTCATGGTCTGGCTGACCACCTTTCCATTCTCCCACTTGTACTTGACGGTTGACTCGTTGCCCATCATACTGATTTTGGATGACTGCAAATAGCCTTCGGGATTGTAGACGGCATCGCTCATATTTTCGCGCTGCATCTTGCCTTCCTTGTTGAAGGTGATTGTCTGGTCTCTGCCCATCATGTTGGTGGTAATTGACTTCACGGGGCCGGTAGCTTCGTTCAGCTCTACGTCGTGGAACTTTGTCTGTGCCTGCAAGGCAAACGAGAAGGCCATCATGGCCATCATCATCATTACTTTTTTCATGTTGTTAAGTGTTTAAAATAGATAATAAATCAGGTGATAACTGTTCATTAGACGAAAAAGAAGAGGAAAGGATTAATCCGTCACGTCAGTTTTTCAGAAATCTGCTACGACGGGGGAGTGTGAAAGTCGTAGTGGAAGTAGTCCACATCGATATATCCTTTGTCTTCCACATTATTATAGTTATAGATGCCGATGCGGTCGCCACGGTAGAATCCCCACAATAGTTGATAGTCGCCGAGGGGGTGAAGTGTTCGCCGTTGAGACTGTAGTAGAAGTGTGATTGGCCGTCGAGGCCCCAGGTGGAGCGGAGCCATAGATGTTGGGTGTCGATGTCATCGCCACGCTCGGCGCGGTCGTCGTCTCGCAGCTCCAAGTGTGTCTGTCCACCGCCGAGGCAGCCTGAATGTTAGGCGAAGTGGCAAAGTCCGGCATACTGTCCATCGGCCAGATGGCTGATGTCGATGTGGACGGTGACGGTGTTCTGGCAACTGGGGAAGGAACGCTGTGTGAGCGTGTTGCTGGCTTTGTGGGTTGAAGTGAAGGAAATGATAGAAGGTGAAGCTAATGGAATGATGGCGCAAAGTTACGAATTAATTGAGAGAAACACAAAGAAAATCAGTTTTTTTCACTGCGTTTCCTGATAAAAAGTCGGGACCAGAAATTTTGGACGAACCAAACTGGGAGTTTGGACGGAGCAAACTATGAGTTTGGACGAACCAAACTCATAGTTAGGACGAACCAAACTTTCAGCTACCTAAAAAAAAGCGAAAAGATGTTGCGAGGTTTGCATAGTTCGCTTTTTTGGCGTACCTTTGCAGCCAACTTTTCGAATAAGACGAAAATATGGATAATAACAATACTGACCCCACCCCCAACCCCTCCCCTCCCTTGTAGAGGAGCGGCTATCGCCGAGTGTATGCATAGCAACTCCCCTCCCTTGTAGGGGAGGGGTTGGGGGTGGGGTCAGTAAGTTAGTTATATAAAGCATCATCGACCTGGTGTCACACTAAACGACAGAAACAAGATGAAAACTTGGGACATATCGCTTGCCATCGCTGCCCTGGGCTGCAAAGCCCGGTGCACTGTGGTGTCGGTCTTGTTACTGGCTCTTTGGTTGACACCCGGTCCGGCGCAGGCCCAGCTCAACACCGACCGTCTGCTCATGATAGGCCGCTCGGCCCTCTACTATGAGGACTACGTGCTGTCGATGCAGTATTTCAACCAGGCCATCTCAGCAAAGCCCTATCTGTACGAGCCGTGGTTCTTCCGCGCCGTGGCGAAATACTATCTGGACGACTATGCGGGAGCGGAGCGCGACTGCTCGGAGGCCCTGCAGCGCAATCCCTACGTGGTGAACATCTACGAACTGCGAGGACTCACCCGCATACAGCAGAACAAGTTTGGAGAGGCCATCAGCGACTACAACCGCGCCCTGCGCTACGACCCTGAGAACCGTGGGCTGTGGCACAACCGCGTGCTCTGCCACATACAGAACAAGGAGTACGATGCGGCCCTGGCCGAACTGGACACGATGCAAGGCCGATGGAGCCAGTATGCCAGGAATTACGTCATGCGCGCCGATGTCTATATGCAGATGAAGGACACGACGCAGGCCATCGACGCCCTGCAGCGCAGCCTCGACATCGACCCCTACGACGCGCAGACGTGGGCGGCAAGGAGCATCATCAGCCTCTCCAGGGAGGAGTGGTCAGAGGCGGAAGACCAGTTGGACCACGCCATCCACCTGCAGCCCAAGCAGGCGGGCTACCACATCAACCGCGCCCTGGCCCGATTCAACCGCAACAACCTGCGCGGCGCAATGGCCGACTACGACATGGCCCTCGACCTGGAACCGAACAATTTCCTGGGACACTACAACCGAGGACTGTTGCGCGCCCAAGTGGGCGACGACAACCGCGCCATCACCGATTTCGACTTTGTGCTGCGCCTGGAGCCCAACAACATCTTGGCACGCTTCAACCGCGCCATGCTGCTCGACAAGACGGGCGACCTGCGCGCCGCCATCGACGACTATACGAAGGTGATTGACGAGTTCCCAAACTTCTGGACGGGACTGGAGGCACGCGCAGCCTGCTACCGCCGCCTGGGCATGACGAAGAAGGCCGAGGCCGACGAGTTCGTCGTCTACAAGGCCCGCCTCTACAAGCACCTCTACGGCACGCAGCCAAGGCTCGACCCCACGCAGATGCGCAAGCGCAGCGACCTGGACCCCGACAAATACAACCAACTGGTGGTGGAAGACGAGCAGGAGCCGGAGCGCGAATACCAGAACGCCTACCGTGGCCGCGTACAGGACCAGAAGGTGGAAATGGACCTTATGCCGATGTACGGTCTCTCGTTTGAGCGCCAGCACGACGAACTACATTCGGGCATCGCTTTCGACAAGAGCGTAAACGAGCTGAACGAGCGCATACACGCACGGACGCTCTACATCGTCAGTTCCTCCCCCACCCTCGACGACACCCGCTCGACGGGCTATTTCCAGTACATCGACTCGCTGACCGCAGGTATGAGCCAGACTCACAACACGCAGGCCGCCACCGATATGCTCTTCCTGCGGGCGGTGGCCTACGCCGTGCTACAGAACAACGAGTCGGCCATTGAAGACCTGACCACCTATCTGCAGATTGACTCCACATCGGTGCCGGCCTTGTGGCAGAGGGCCGTCTGCCAGTGGCGCATCAACCGGTTCCTGGCCCAGGAGGACAACAAACAGCAAGGCGGCGAGGGCACGCATGTGGACCTGCGCACGGCAAACGTGCTGGGCGACCTGAACCACGCCCTCACTCTGAGTCCGCAAAACGCCTACCTCCTCTACAACCGGGGAACGCTCTACGCCAAGCGGAGCAACTACAACCAGGCCATCGACGACTTCACCGCCGCCCTCCAGCACGAGTCTTCCCTGGCCGAAGCCTACTTCAACCGTGGCCTCTGCCTCATCTACACAAACCGCCCGGAAGAGGGCATTGCCGACCTGAGCAAAGCCGGCGAGCTGGGCATCTACACGGCCTACAGCATCATCAAGAAACAAAAGCAGAAAGTTTCCAACTCGAAGGATTAAATGATATGTCACAAATAGAGAATCAACATAAAGAGAAGGTAATCAGCTTGTTTTCAGGGGCGGGCGGTCTGGACATCGGTTTTGAAAGCGCGGGCTTTCAGGTGGCTGTGGCTGTGGAGGTTGACCCGTCTTGTTGCGACACGCTACGCACTAACAAACCTGATATGGCTATCATTAACAAAAGCATAGTTGACGTGACGGGGCAGGAAGTGCTTGACGCCGCTGGCTTGAAGGTCGGCGAGGCGGCACTGGTTATCGGCGGGCCTCCATGTCAGAGTTTCAGTCTTGCCGGTTTGCGCAAAGGGCTTGATGATGAGCGAGGTCGCCTGCTTTTTGAATTTGTCCGAATCGTGAGGGAGACGCTGCCAAAGGGTTTTGTACTGGAAAACGTGAAGGGGCTGACAAATTGGGACCACGGGCGGGCTATGCAGTTGCTGATTGAGGAACTTGGGAAACCCGTCGAATATGACGGACTGGTACATCGCTATACCATCAGCACGCCACAAGTGCTGAATGCTGTAGACTATGGCGTTCCGCAGAACCGAGAACGTCTGATCATCGTCGGCAACAGGATGGGGAAGCATTTCCTTTATCCTGCCCCACAAGTTTTTGAACCGAAAAAGACGGTGTGGGATGCCATCGGCAACCTGCCTGAACCAGAGAAACCTTCGGAGACTGCACAGCGTGTGGCAGAAACAATAAAAGAGAGGAGAGAGAAATATGGTTATTAATCACGTACCCAATCATCAGGTGACAGCACATTCGCCGTCAACATTGGAGAAAATTAAGCGAGTGCCCATTGGCGGAAAACTGTCGGAGGTGGAGCAGACCTTCGGCTCAACTTATCGCAGGCTCGATCCATCAAAGCCGTCGCCAACAGTGACCCGAAGCGGTTACCGCGACTTCATTCATCCATTTGAAGACCGTATGCTGACGGTGAGAGAGCTGGCCTGCCTACAGACTTTCCCCATTGACTGGGAATTCAAGGGCGTCAGGCTGGATTCTTATAGCTCAAAGCGTAAGACGACAATGACGCAGTTCGGCCAGGTGGGCAATGCCGTTCCGCCGAAGCTGGCCGAGGCGATTGCCACGGAAGTAATGAAACAATTTTTCAAAGAGGGGGAGTAAGCTATGGCAAAAGTTCCAGAATCGGTTGTGAAGGAAAGTTATTTCCTACGCTCAACATTCACATACAACAGATTGCACTCGGAAGGATATTTCGAGCTGTTTATGAGAATCAGAAAGTTTGCCCGCGTTGAGGGAGCCAAACTTAATTGGGACGACAGAAGCAAATGGAGCATTGGTGAAGAGGCCTGGGATATATTGCAGGCAAACAAGATTGCGCCGATGCTGGTGTTCCTGCATCCAAAAGTATTGCAGCTAAATCCGTCGTTCCTGAAGTACTATCGTTCGGTGGCTTTGATACCGCAAAAAGGGATGAAAGCTCTGTCAGGCGTTTCAAGTATTGACAAGATAGAAGACGGAAAGGTTGATTCAGGCAGACTGTCAGGCCAGCAGATAGAAAAGCTGGTTAGAACCATCAACGAAACCCTCTCGCTGGTTGTCACCTTGGCATCGGACATAAACGAGAACAAGATTGAGGGTATGATGTACGCTACGGCTGGAACTAAAATCGACGGTTCATGGCGCAACCAAATCGGTGCCGAGGGTGAGCGCGTCATCAGAAAGATTATTTTCAACGAACTGTTTGCCCACGAGGATATATCGTCGGTAGAGAACAAGAAAGACTTGTTGACAGAGATTGGCGAATGGGATGCCAACACCGATATTGACGAAGTGAAGAAGATACATCTTGTCAATGGCTATTCCATCCTGTTCTCATCTGAACCAGACGTTACGATGTATAGTGACTCCGGAGCAATTGTCGGCATCATTGAAATCAAGTCGGGCCTTGACCCAGCTGGTGCATTGGAACGTTTGGGTGCTATGTTCAAGTCTTTCGAGAATACACTCGCTGAATATCCCGATGCCGTCACGATATTGGTTGCTTCTTGCATCACTAAAGAGGTTGACAAACGCCTGAATGCCTCTATGGCAGTCCGGCAGCGATACCTGACAACGGACATCACATCAAGTGATGCCGAAAAACGAAAGTTCGTTAATCGTCTGAGGGTGATTATGCAACTGGTGGGGCGTAAATAGGACGAAAGGAACTGTTTACATCAATACCACTGCACAGAGTTGGAGTAGCCAGAACGCTTGTCGTACTTCAGCGCGTCGGTCAGGGTGGAGGCGTTGCAGCGGAAAGAGAAATTATAACTGGTGTATGGTGCCAGCACCACCGAGCACGACATATTGAAGCAATGCAGGTCGCGGCTCAGAGAGGCAGTAGTCATTGAGATTTTCTTGTTCTCGAAGTCGTAGCCCGACGAGAAGGAAATGTTCCACCCGTCGGAGAGGCGCAAGTTGCCGCTCATGTTAAGGTTTTGCGTGAACTTATAGGGGTAGCGCATAGTGTTATAGTTGAACTTCTTGACGTCGGTGTTTTCGCTCATTGTGATGCCATAGCCGAAACTGATTGACCAGGGCAGAGAGTACTCCATATAGCCGTCCTCGTCGGTTTCGGCCTTCCCGGCATTTTTCTTCTTTGCCCCATGCTTGCCCTTCTCCAGGTCGGTGTCTATGTTGGCCTCCACGCCAACGTCTTCATCTTCCTCTTCATCTTGTCCCTTTTGGCGGTTCTTGTCTTTGTCGGTCTCATCCCGCTCGCCTTTCAGCCAGCGGATGATTTTCGCCACCTTGTCGTTGGAGATGGTATAGGAGAGGTTTTGCGACATACCCTGGAAACGGCCTATCTTACCCTGCCCCCAGTAGGTGGTGTGCTCACTCACGCGGGGTGTGGCCCCCACAGAGTCGGCCTCATAAACATAGCTGGCGAAGACGGCGTTCAGGTTGAACGTGTAGCTCTTTGTCAGCTTCAGGCGAAGACGGGTGTTCAGGTTGCTCCAAGGACGTACCTTGGCCGCCATGTTGTAGGACATAGAGCCTCCCAGCTCGTCGATGATGCTTATCTTCTTGAATCCTGTGGAGTCCTTGTCGGTGCGGATTTTCATCTCGATATTGTTCGAGAGGTCGAAGCTGATGCTGCCCGTCTTGCCCTTTCCCGGCACACCATAGAGGGCGCCAGAGTAAGGTGAGTACTCCACCAGCGACACGTTGCCGTCGGCATCGGTCTTCTGGTAGGTCTTGTAGTAGCCGTAGCGTGAGGCACTAAAGTCCGGGGCGTAGCTGAAGGTAATCTGGGGCGTAAGCACGTGGCGTATGCGGTCAATCTTGTCGCCGAAGAGCTTGCGCGAGGGGATGTAGAAGCCGTAGAGCTTGGTCGATGCCGAGAGAGAGAGACTCCAGTTGTACACGTTGTAGAAGCCGTTCACCGTGTCGTTCACCTCCTTCATATTCGTCTCGTCCCAACTCTTCATCACGCGGTTGGTGTAGGTGCGGTCGGTGAAGTTGATGGATGGGTTCACATTGATATAGCCCAGTATGCTGAAATTGCCACTGATGGGGATGGAATGTTGCATACCGTTACGCCAGTCGCGGGTGAGGCTGGAGTGCATCAGTTTGTCTTCCTTGGTGTTGATGGAGTTGCTGAAGTGACCTGTGTACGACATCGAAATCTTCTCGTACCACCGTTCCTTGCCCACCATCTTCTGGCGTTTGAAGGGATAGAAGCGCGAAATGGAGATGTTCAGGTCGGGCAGCGTCAGCGCTATGGTCGAGTCGATCATATTCTGGTTCAGGTTCATCGTCGTACTCAAGTTCATACCAATGCTGGAGAAGCGTGTGCTGTAACTCACCGACGAGGTGCGCGTCGACTGCGTCATCGTCTGCGGGTTGTACATTGACGTGAGATTGTTGCGCTCATAGCTGGTGGTGGCAAAGTTCACACGGGCCGAAAGTGTAGAATATGGATTGGCCTTGGCATCCTGCTGGTGCGTCCACTGCACCTTGAAGCTGGTCTGCTTGGAATAGTCGGGCATGTTTTTCTCACCCGTCACAGAGTTCTGATAACTGGCGTAGACGGAACCGCTGAACTTGTAGCGCTTCCTGTAGTTGCTGGCCAGGCTGGCTCCCCACGAACCTTTGGTGAAAATCTCACCCAGCAGCTTGAGATCCATCTTGTCGGAGACAGCAAAGTAGTAGCCGCCGTCGCGCAGATAGAAACCACGCTCAGTCTCGTCCCCGTATGTAGGCATAATGAAGCCGCTGCTGTAGCTCTTGGAGAAGGGGAAGAAGCCGTAGGGGATGGCCAGCGGCACGGGCACGTCGCACACCACAAGGTAGGCCGGGCCGAAAACCACGTCCTTACCAGGCCTCACCTTTGCTCTTGACATAGCAATATAGAAATCGGGATGAGGAGCATCGCAAGTGGTGTATTTGCCGTGCTTGAGGAAAAGTTCGCCATTGGCGCCACGCTTTGAGGTTTCGGAGGTGAGGTAGCCGTCGTCCTGCTGAGTGTACACCTGCTGGATAAGTCCTTTCTTCGTCTTGAAGTTGAAAGCCATCGTGTCGCTCTCGTAAGTGTCGCTGCCCATCTTGAATACCGGCGTGCCAATCTTCTCGCCCGTCACGGTGTCAAGCACGCCCGTGGCGTGAACCAGCGACGAGTCGAGGCACATATAGATACGCTCACTTTTCAAGTCCATATTCTGGTAAGCCACGTGAGAGTCGCCGAATAGATGGGCCATGCCCGTTCCCGCCTCGTAGATGAGCGAATCGTTGGCCGAGAACTCCACAGGCGAGTCTATTCCGTTCTTCTTTTGCCGGTTCAAGCTGTCCATCCGCAGCGAGTCGTCCACCACCTTGTTATAATTGGCGATGGCCTGGGCCAGCGAGTCGAGCACAGTCGAGTCGCTTTTTTGTGACGATATGCCTGACTGTTTGAGTTTGTTTTCAGCATTAGCCACAGTCTTCGTGATGGCCGAATCTGAAAGGGCTGCGCCTGAAGCCTTTGCCGCTTTGGCAATGCTGTCGGCCATAGGCGTCACTTTTTCAGCCAAAGCCTGCACGGCGGTATCGGTTGCAAGTGCCTGAAGCGTATCGGCCAGGACGGGGAGCAATGAGTCGGAAATGGCCTGCAACGCAGGGATGTCGGTCTCAATGGCCTTTGACTCCATCTGCTGTACAAGGGTCTTCACCTCCTCTACCGGCACATCAGCCGCCGGTGCCTTGTCTTTTCGGAGAAGCGACGACGGCGAACATGCCCATACCAACAGCAGGGCAAGAACGATTACAGTAAAGGCCGTTTTCCGTTTCACGGCTGCAAAATTACATCAAAAATACCGAATAATGGCTGTGTTTTCATTTGTTTAACGTAAATTTTCTTTGTTTCTCCATTTTTTGTCGTACCTTTGCACCCGCGTTGTCAAAGCTGGTGTTTTTGAAGCCCGTAATACGCTTCTCATTCTTGAATACGCGGCTGCCCTGATAGTTAAATGGATATAACAAGGCTCTCCTAAAGCTTAGTTCCGGGTTCGATTCCCGGTCGGGGTACTGAGTGAGAAATTGTCATTTGTTTCTCACTTTTTTCTTGACTTTGTCGATGCGTCACTTTTCCAATTAACCAATTCTCAATTTAGGGCTCATTCCTGTACCCCCCTAAGGGAACAATTCCAAATACGCATAATTACTGCGACGCCCAATTCACCTCTTTCAAAATCCCCAAATGTCCTGTTTAACGGGGTTTCAGAAGATTAGTCCTGACTTCGTGAAAATTTTGTCTTATATTTTCTTGTTGTTGTAAATCAGTATGTTATAAACCCACATCGCCTCAAATGGGTGCCTCGCGGATCTTTTTCTTGGTTGTTTGAAAAATTTTGACTACCTCTGCAATATGTT
>JAGCZA010000131.1 GCA_017960525.1 Prevotella sp. | reverse complement strand
TCGAGGGCGAGTTCGTGTCCGACTTCCCGTATTGCCTCGACGGCGACGTGTCGGAGGTGAGCATCGAGGCGGACATGCCGTGCGAGGTGCGCGTCATCAGCGGACAGGAGCTGCAGGTGCTGTTCGACAACGACCCGAAGATGGCGAAGATGGATGTGAAAATTCTAAAGAACCTGTTCAAGATGGTCTATGCCCGCGACCTCGACCACTACCGCTACACCGCCCGCAGCCGCTACCGTCGTCTGCTCGAACGCTGTCCTCAGGTGGTGCAGATGCTCTCGCTGAAGGACATCGCCTCGTTCCTCAATGTCACACCTGTTTATCTAAGCAAGATTCGCAAGGAAATCACGTTTGGCAAAGAAAAATAGCCCGAATTTATAAAACTAGTTTTAGAGTTGCACCCTCGGCACCCGATTCCCGGGCCTTGCCGAGGGCTTTTTATTATCTTTTTATGTAACTTCGCAGACCCAAAAGCTACGACGTGAACATGAAAAGAAAAATCATTACCATCATCATCGCCCTCACCGCCACGTCGGCATGGGCGCAGAGAGAAGTAACCATCACGGGCGACGTGAAGGACGGATTCCTGAAGACTCCGCTGACCGACGCAAAGGTAAAAATATGCAGGGCCGACAGCACCATGCTCGACACGGCAAAGATGACCATCTACAAACGCAGCGACCAACCGTTGTATGCCGTTTTTTCGTCGAAGGTGAAGACGGATGCAAACGCCGTGCTCGTCCA
Organism: Prevotella sp.; assembly: GCA_017960525.1. Lineage (GTDB taxonomy): Bacteria > Bacteroidota > Bacteroidia > Bacteroidales > Bacteroidaceae > Prevotella. The sequence continues at coordinate 8,738 of JAGCZA010000131.1, read as the reverse complement.
TGCCTGGCTGCAGGGCTACGACGATGTGTGGCAGCGGGTGAACATCACGGGGCAGACGGAGGTGGAGGTGCCGACGCTGGAAATTCAGCAATAATTGTGGGTGGAAACGTATGAAAACGGTGAAGTCCAGGCTGCGTTTACATTCTTTTAACGCAATAGACACGGAATTATTAAAGAAAAGTAGTACCTTTGCACCGCAAACAAGAATATTGATAGAATGAAGCGAATCCTGCCCTTGATTATTATTCTGCTTACAGTCTTTTTAGGCTGTACGGGTAAGATTATGCAGACGGAGGCGCTGAGTACTGCGGAGGATGTAGTCGCCCTACAAAGGGGAAAGCTTGCTTCTATCACTGACACGCAACACGGACTGCGCAACGAGGCAACGCTAAATGATGCCCAGAGCATCTACCGTCTGTGTAACACACGCCCGCAACGGCTTTTGCCTACCCACGGTTCCACGTCCGGCAAGAGCACGGGCCGAATTCTTGCAGCTCGTAGGCTAAATGTCAAACCTTTAAGTTCACTTTACGACGGACGGCGCAGACTGGAAACCTCACCGTTCTATTCATCTGCCTCATGCGATTATTACGTCTTCGCGCTGAGGCGCCTTCTTTGTTAGCGAATTTTTTTCCCTATTAAAAGAAAACGTACATCACTAACAAAGAAACTTATGTTCATATACATATTGTACACCGTGATTGGTGCTACACTTGTCCTCTTTGGTGCTGACAAGCTGACTGATGGGGCAGTGGGAATGGCATCGAGATTAGGTATTTCGGAGATGGTCATCGGCTTGACGATTGTAGCTTTTGGGACATCGCTTCCGGAGTTCATCGTGAGCCTGTTGGCAAGCCTATCGAACAATGCTTCTGCCACAGCACTCAGTGTGAGCAACATCGTGGGCAGCAATCTGTTCAACACATTGGTTATTGCCGGAGCATCTGCTGCCGTTTGCCCAATTACGATTTTCAAGGCCACCGTACAGAAAGACATTCCTCTGTGCCTGATGGCAAGTGTCGTCTTATCGTGTTTAGCCCTTGATACTTTTGTGTCAATCGGAAATACGAACATGCTTACCCGAGGCGACGGGATCGTCCTTCTCTGTTTCTTCGCTGTATTCATGGCATATTCATTAAGTCTGGCAAAACAGAAAGAAACTCGCAGCACTATAAGTGAGATGTCCCCGACCCGCATAGCATTGTTCATCGTGTTAGGGCTTGTCGCTTTAATCGGTGGTGGAGAACTGTTTGTTGAAGGCTCATGCGGCATAGCGCGGTCGGCAGGAGTGAGCGAAACTGTCATCGGTCTGACACTCGTTGCCGGTGGTACCAGTCTGCCCTAACTTGCCACTAGTATTATGGCGGCTCGGAAGGGACAGAGTGCATTGGCCATCGGCAATGTTGTGGGCAGTAACATTTTCAATATCTTTTTTATTCTTGGGGTGTGCGCAACCGTGAAGCCTCTCGCTGTCACAGGGCTAACAGCTGTAGATTTTGCAGCCCTCACTGCCAGCGTCCTGCTTTTTTGGCTATTCTCACGCAGTAGCTACAAACTGTCACGCCCAGAAGGATGGGTTATGATTTGGGCTTACGCTTTATATTTAGGCTGGCTTATTCTTAACAAAATAGCATAACATAAAATCAAGAACAATGGCAAATATCAAGAACATGGAGATGGCCGAAGCCGTCTCCTCAAAGAGCTATATTAGCATTAAAGAATCTTTCTTCGGCCTCTGTCAGAAGGTCATTTATGTGCCTACGGGCAGCCGCGTCAAGGCACTCACTCAAGAGTATTCCCCGGACGAGGGCGGACGATTGGAAAAACTTCTTGCCCTGCCTGTGGACAAGCTGAAAGCAGAACTCGCCTCAAAGGGCAAGCCTGTCACGGCTGCTGTAGGGCATTACCAGTTGCAAGCCTGCGTCAGCGAAGACCGCCAGTTCTGTGCCGTGCAGTTGTTCCGCTACGCAGATTTGATGTATCATCCGATTGCCGAACCCCGTTTCTTCGAGGGTAAGGATGCGGAGATAGTTGCAAACCTTATATAGTCCACGACTTATGCAGTTAACACTCATCGTCTTGGCCGTCACGGCCCTGCTTTTCGCTCTGAATAAGGTGCGCTCCGACATTGTGGCCCTCTGTGCGCTTATCGCCTTGCTCGTGGGCGGCATTCTCTCACCGGCAGAGTCTCTGTCGGGATTCTCCAATCCCGTAGTCATTATGATGGCGGGGCTGTTCATCGTCGGTGGCGGCATCGTACAGACGGGACTGGCCAAGATGGTGAGTTCCCGTCTGATGACACTGGCAGGACAGTCGGAACTCCGGCTGTTCCTGCTGGTTATGATGGTCACGGGCTTCACGGGCGCCTTCATCTCCAACACTGGCACGGTGGCACTGATGCTGCCCATCGTGGTGTCTATGGCCAATGCCGCAGGTGTCAGCCCGCGTCGGCTGCTCATGCCGCTGGCCTTTGCCAGTTCACTGGGCATCATGACCCTCATCAGCACGCCGCCGAACCTTGTCATCGACGAGACGTTGCGCGAGGCTGGCTATCCCGCACTGGGATTCTTCTCGTTCCTGCCCGTAGGTCTCATCTGTCTGGCTGTCGGCATCGTGGTACTGCTGCCGCTGACGCGGTGGCTGCTGAAGGACAAGGCTTCTGAGGGTGACGACTCAAAGCACCGCGGCAAGTCGCTCAGCCAATTGGTGCACGAGTATGGCATTGCCGAGAGTGTCAGCCGCGCCGTGGTGGGCAAGACATCCCAAGTCATAGGCCGTTCCATCGCAGAACTGGACATCCGCCAGCGCTACGGCCTCACCGTGCTCGAAGTGCGACGTGAGCGAAGCCGCATTCCCTCGTTTGTGCCTGTGGGCGACAAGTTCCGCGACATCTCGCAGACCGTGGCCACGCCCGACGTACGCTTGCAGGAAGGCGACATCATCTATCTCTCCGGCTCCGAGGAGCAGGCCGCGCGCTTTGCCAAGGACGGAGGCTTCACCCTCTCCTTCGAGGACAGCGGCCTTGACTTCTATGACATCGGCATGGCGGAGATTGTGCTCTTGCGGCAGTCCAAATTTGTCGGACGACAGCTAAGTGATTCGGGCTTCCGCTCCAAATACAGCATCAACGTGCTTGGTGTGCGGCGCGGCACGGAATATATCCTCGATGGCCTGGCCGATTTGAAGATGCAGCCTGGCGACGTGCTGCTGGTGCAGGGCACATGGGCTAACATCGGGCGGCTTTCCAACGACGAGGAGTATTGGGTGGTACTCGGACAACCGCTGGCCGAAGCCGCCCGCGTCACCTTCGACTACAAAGCTCCGCTGGCCGCACTCATCATGGTGGCCATGGTCTGCATGATGGTCTTCGACTTCATCCCCGTAGCACCCGTCACCGCTGTGCTCATAGCCTCGGTGCTGATGATTCTTACGGGCTGTTTCCGCAGCGTCGAGGCGGCCTACAAGACCATCAACTGGGAAACCATCGTGCTCATCGCCGCCATGATGCCCATGTCCGTAGCACTGGAAAAGACAGGAGCCTCTGATTTCGTAGCGCAGACGCTCGTTGGTAGTCTCGGCAACTTGGGACCGGTAGTCCTGCTGGCAGGCATATATTTCACTACGTCGCTGCTCACCATGTTCATATCCAACACTGCCACCGCCGTCCTCATGGCTCCGATAGCCTTGGCTTCGGCACAGTCGGCAGGCATCAGCCCCGTTCCCCTGCTCTTTGCCGTAGCCGTAAGTGCCAGCATGTGCTTCGCTTCGCCCTTCAGCACTCCGCCCAATGCCTTGGTGATGAAGGCTGGCCGCTACACATTCATGGACTACGTGCGCGTCGGTCTGCCCTTGCAGCTCATCATGGGCATTGTCATGATCCTCGTCCTGCCCCTGCTCTTCCCGTTTTGATTGAAATCGGGTTCTGCCCAATATCTATCAACTTTATTATTCACCCCAAAATCATTTACACTTATGGCAACAAAGAAACTTGAAATCCCCGAATGGACGGGGTCGGCACTGACACTGGCCGCATTCCTGAATTACTCGTTGAGCGTGCTGAAGGCACTGGCCAAGCAGGGCTTCAACAACCTGGCGCTGACCACCATCGGCCCGGAGCTGCAAGCGGAGGTGAACCGCCTGGCGGAGTTCATCAACCAGCCGCGCGCCTTCGACGAGACACCCGAAATCACGAAAGCCGACACGAAGCGCGACTCGCTGTGGAAGGCGCTGTGGTACGCGTGGCACTACGTGATGCAGCTCGACCCCACGGATGCGCTCTATCAGGCCGCGCTGCAGCTGCGCCCGACGATGACGGCGTACAAGGGTGTCTATCGACATGAGCTGACGAAGGAGACGATGCCCGTCTGCTATTTCGCATGACCAGCGGCCAGCTCTTCAAGCAATATACCGACGACATCCCTGAATGGGCAATGCCGATTCTTAAATAGCCATATCGCAGGAGCGGCGAAGAGGGGCTTCGGATGATTGCGCATCGGCAATCTGCGCTCTGTCCGCTTTCTCTTTTACAGCATAAACAGACGGGAAATGACTCGGGAGGACGCGTTGGAGATGACTAATAAATCAATAGACTTATATACATTATCACATTTAGCGGACTAATTTCCAAAAGTATTCATCAGTAATGACTAACAAACCTGTCTCTTTTTGAAGTTGTATTGCTTGCATTTTTTTACTTGGCCCAACTACACGGCTTGTAATAAATATATTCGTTTTTTGGGAGAAACTAGAAGTACATTTTGCACCAATACTATCTAAAATACTTTTAATCCTATTTTTATCATTATGGTTCATCCCAGATAGAACCACAGTCTTTCCCTTAAAGTATGAGCAGGAAGTTATTTTATTATGATTAAACACCAAACCATCTACGGCTACGTTTGCCGTACCAAATTGTGTATGTCGTGAAGTTAAGCTATCGCAGTAGCTCTTTTCTTTACTTGGCAAATATTCTTCTTCATGAATAAAATGGCGAACATCGAACTGGGACTGGGAACTTATAAATTCAAATATATGTCCACAAGCACGAGCATCTTCTAATGCGTTATGATGTTCTGACAAGATCGTTTCAAAGCACTGCAAATATAAACCAGGCAGGCTTTCGTCTGCACCAACGGAACGAGCAATATCTCTTGTATCTACCCATTTTGAATAAAGTTTTGGCAGATTGAAATGCTCTTCAAGACGATAAATATAGTTTAGGTCTGCGCCTTTTGAATGAACTACAAGAATTTTGCCTTGAATCAAATTCCGCATATCATGGAAAACATTATTATATGACGGAGCCTCTAAAAGCATCTTGTCTGAAATGTGAAGTAAGTTCTTTCTTGCCCAATCATTACGTTCTAGTCCCCCAACAGGATTGATATAAGAATGGTAATACTCGACTTCTTTGCCATTCTTGAAGGCCACGAGACCAACCTCGCACACACTCAATTGACTGTCATTCAACTTTTCAAAGTCAATAGCAACAAAATCCATAGTCTATTCTATTTAGTTGTGAACACAAATTAATGTCTATTTGAGTAATTTCTCCTTTTGTACCTGAAATTCTTCTTCTGATAAAATGCCTTGTTCTTTCAAAGACGCAAGTTTTTTTAATTCATCAGCAACAGATAGTCCTTCCGCTGAGGTCGGACGACCAACCTGAGATTGTTTTTCTTGCCTATCAACCTCATCTATAATAATACTTACATAGTCTGCAATCTTTTGTGCATTTTGGAGTTCTTGTTTGTAGAAAACACCATACAGATTATCATTTGTCTTTATTTCATCATATGGTGTTAACTCTTTTGCAACAAAACAGGGTATCATTAATGATGGATTTGAGTAATCCCTAAGTTTTATTTTAACTGTAATTTTAGAGACTTTTTTCTTTTGTTTAGAATCACCTGATAATCCACCGACAACCAGACCTGCCCCTCCAGCAAGAGCCCCGCCTAATAAAGCACCACCAACAGTGCGAGTCGTAGATTTTGAAGATAACAAAGTGTTGTCTTCAAGAATTTCTACGCTGATAATCTGCTCAAAGAACACTTCATCAGTTTTTGTAGTGTCGATGTAATATATCTTTCGACCGATATTATCAAGGACAAAGGTATATCGATTCTTTTGCCCTATGATTTTCTTAAAACTTTGCTGATTGGGGAGTTTCTCCATTTTTGCATCAAGGACATCTTTACGCTCCTGTGTTTGCTTTTCATCAGCAGCGTTTAATGCAAAACCAATTCCAAGTAATACAGCAATAATTAAAATAATCCAAAACCATTCCATAATAAAAATATTTAAGGGGTAATACTATTTCTTTGAATCATAGAAGAAGCGTGAATAATCTTCTTATCTAATCCGAAGGCTGTAGGAGAGGCCTGTGTTCTGTAGATAATTGATGCCCACGCTTACGCGCAAGCATTCAACATATCTATTCAACTTGAACACAAGTTCATCCTTAAACTCCTACATTTTCGGATGTTGAATGAGATAGCGAACGCTAAATCTTAACCAATATGTCTTGGAAAAGGGCTATTTGGCCTCAAATCCGCTGCGAAAGTACTAAAATTCGCATAGAAAACAAACATGATTAGATTAAAAAGCCTTAAAAAGGGCAATAATCTCCATTTTTCTGGTTCAGAAGCTCGCGTCTGAGGATTATTTACTACTTTTTGAGTCGAAAAATGTTGTCGAAGGGCCAGGAATGGCAGGGGGATCATAATTGTAGAAACGCCAGACCTCAAAGCCCTCTACCTTGTGATTGGCGAAGCCCCCGTGAAGACCTCACCATACTCTTCCAGCGCTTTTTGGTTATTTAACAGGGAATTTGAACGGGATATGATGCAATATGAAAATTTCCAGTTGACATGAGAAACGAAGAAACAAAATATAGTGTAATACATCATAAAAGGTAGAGGTTGTGCAGAAAAAGCATATATTGATAATTGAATTATCGTGACCATTCAATTGAACGGTCACGATAGTTCAATTGAATCATCATGACAATTCAATGTTAAAACTATACTTTTTCGGGTAAAAGGCTTGGGATTTTGAAAAATAATGCCTATCTTTGCGGCGCGTTAAAGCTTGAAACAAGAGCGTAAACAATAATAGGCATACATGATGGAAATCAGATTTACAATCGCTAAGCGCGGGCTTCTGGCCAGCGAAGAAGCGGCACTAAAAGAAGCGGCTGAAAAGAATGCTGCAGAAAAGGATGCGGCTGAAAATAATGAGGCTGACAATAATGAGGCACCTTCGAACGAAGGTGCGGTGGTTGACGAACGATGGTTGCGCAGCCTGCGACCACAGGTGGAGCATCGCACCATAGTGGATGTGGTGGATTTCCAGAGCAGTGAATTCCGACTGTCGTCAACATTGTCCAGAGGTGAATTGACTTCAGCACTAAGTGTCATACAGGAGGTGATGGTGCATGAGCTGGAGAAAGGCAATGCCGTCACCCTACCATATATTGGCACCTTCCGTCTTTCGTTGAAGGGAGGCATCGAAGTGAAGAATGGCTATTACCACGGTCGCAATGTTCGGGTAGATGACTTGCTCTTCCGCCCCAATAGCGAGCTATTAGGCAAGGTTCGCAGCATAAAGGTTAATCAAGTGCCCTACGGCCAAGCCTTTCACATTGAGGATGATGATATGGAAAAACGCCTGACGGCCCTCTTTGCCCAACAGAGCACCATCACCCACATGGATGTCTCCTATGCCTTCGGTCAGACGCTCACCCGCAGTCGCATCTCCACCCTCCTCCGACGCCTCGTCAGCGAAGGTCGCCTCATCCGTGTGGGACGTGGCGCACAGACACGCTACCGCGCTGCGCCAGGACAGTTCGGGAGATGAAGGAGCACCATGCCCGGCGAAAGATAAAATGAAAAGCGGCGCATCCGATATGGGTGCGCCGCTTGCGTTGTTAGGAAAGTGTGTCAGGAGCGGAACTCCTGACCACACGTGAGCTTAGTCCTCCCAGTTCTCCTGCGTCTTGCGGACGTAGGACTTGTAGCGGATCTGAGCCATCTTCTGGGCCTCGGCGAAGAGTTCCTCGGCCTCGTTGGGATAAGCCTTCTTGACAGAGAGGTAGCGGACCTCGCCGAGCAGGAAGTCGTGGAACTTGCTCCAGTCGGGCTCCTTGGAGTCGAGGCTGAAGGGGTTCTTGCCTTCTTCGATGAGGGCGGGGTTGAAGCGCCAGAGGTGCCAGTAGCCGCACTCGACAGCCTTCTTCTCTTCTGCCTGGCTCTTACCCATACCGGCCTTCAGGCCGTGGTTGATACAGGGAGCGTAGGCGATGATGATGCTGGGTCCGTGCCAAGCCTCAGCCTCGCGGATGGCCTTCAGGGTCTGAGCGTGGTCAGCACCCATGGCAATCTGAGCCACATAGACGTAACCGTAGGTGGTGGCAATCATGCCGAGGTCCTTCTTGCGGATACGCTTACCCTGGGCAGCGAACTGAGCGATGGCACCGAGCGGTGTAGCCTTAGAAGCCTGACCACCGGTGTTGGAATATACCTCGGTGTCGAGCACCAGAATGTTGACATCCTCGCCAGTAGCGATGCCGTGGTCGAGACCACCATAACCGATATCGTAGGAAGCACCGTCACCACCGATGATCCACTGTGAACGCTTCACGAGGTAGTGGTCGAGGGTCTTCAGCTCCTGGTTGACGGGGCAGCCGGCAGCAGCGGCGGCAGCGATAGCCTCGCGCAGCTTCGGAGCAATCTCCT
>JAGCZA010000130.1 GCA_017960525.1 Prevotella sp. | reverse complement strand
CTGCCCCCACGGCGAAGCCTTCCCCCGAGTTTTCCAATGGTATAGATTATTCAAAAATCAATCCTTCTCTCATTAATGTTGTGCTGTGGTTCTATGTAATACATTAAGAGGTCATTGTATGAGAATACTGAAGAATTATTTGGTGATTTCGAGGAAAATGATTACCTTTGCATCAGATATTTGACATATTGAAACAAAGCAGAACGACGCAGACAGGAAGTTTCTAAACCGTTACCTATTAAAGTTTTGCTTATCTGTAAGTGATTGATAATTAAAGGAGTAGTCATTAGACTCGCAGATATAAGTGGTATTAAGCGTGTCTCTGTTTCATCAACAAAGAGAGAAGAATTCTGACCCCACCCCCAGCCCCTGCGGATAAGTTGCCGCTGGCAATTCCTCTCCCTTCAAGGGGAGGGGCAGGGGTGGGGTCTGTATCCTTTAGTTATATAGAAGTAGAAAATTACATCAAATAGACAAGCACAAAATTCTAACTTAAAAGAAAAAATATGAAGAAGATAATAACAATAACATTCGCCCTGCTGTTTACCTTATGTATATCAGCACAGATACTCGTTATCCCAGACATACATGGACGCACATTTTGGAAAGAGGCAGTAGAGAAGCATCCATCCTTGCCCGTCATCTTCCTTGGAGATTATCTGGATCCATACGCGAGGGAGAATATCATGCCAGACGAAGCCTTGGCTAATTTCAAGGACATCATAGCTTTTAAGCAAGCGAACAAGGATAGGGTTACGCTGCTTATAGGCAATCACGAGATTCACTATCTTGACACATTCTATAAGTTCAGCAGAAAAGACTCGCTCAATGCTGATTACATTCACCAGCTACTCATCAATCATCTGCCTCTTTTCTCTATGGCCTCACAGGCAGAAATGAATGGAAAACCCATTCTATTCACACATGCAGGAATAGTTGAACCTTGGTGGAAAAAGCACTTCCCAGATACACCTACTGATATTGTGTCCGTATGTAATACCCTGAACGCCAAGATGAATAATATCAAAACACTTGGAACCTTTATAGATGATGCTTTGATGGACATAACCAAGCGGCGTGGAGGTGAATCAGAGGCTGGTTCATGCCTGTGGGCAGACTTGGACGAACACAAAAAGTCGAAATCATTCAACGGAATCTATCAGGTTTTTGGGCATACACAGCAGAAGAAAAACGCTGTTATAAAAAAGACCTTTGCAGACTTGGACTGTCGCAAAGCCTTTCTAATCACAGCGTCTGGCAAAATAATTGAGGCGAAGAAATGACCTTGACCTACATCCTCCATAGCAGCCTCTTTGTTCCCATGCATTTTGTGGCCAGCGGCTTCAAGTCTGCTTGGAGAATGAAGGAGTTTACAGACGAAAAAGGTATTCCTTTCTTGGAAAAGAATCAGTACGCCAGTCATCATCCAGATGCACTAAAAAATCTTAGTAAATGAATCCAGTAGCCATCCGACTTCTCAACCAGCAGTTGATCGTGCCTCAGTTCAAGACTCCTACTGAGGTGGTGAGCCATATAGGAGCCATGCAGGCACAAGAATACCGTATGATGCGCTGGGCTGTGGCGATGCGAACAAAGAAACCGTCGCACCAAGCTTTCAAGGAGGCATACGACAGCGGACAGATTATCCGTCTGCACCTGATGCGAGGTACTTGGCAACTGGTATCAGCGGAGGATTATTGGTGGATGATAGACCTCTGCGCACCCAAGGCCATCGCAGTCACAAAGGGATGGATGCACAGCAATAAGATTTCGATTCCCGACGAGGAACTCTATCGAGTCCGCGACATCTTGATTCAGGCGGCTGTCGACAAGGCTGTGATTAAGCGAGAGCAGAACCAAACAAGTTTGAGCTCTGCAGAGCGTGGGCAGGCTCGACCGGAAGTCAAAGGAAGTGTAACGAAAGAGGATTTTTTAAAGGCTTTGGCGGAAAACAACATACAGATGGACGACCATCGCTTGTCATACCATATCCGTATGGCAGAGTTTTCCGGCACCCTCTGTAGTGGAGACCTATTGCCAACTAAAGCCACATACGCACTTTCAACAGAAAAGGTTGGCCTGCGACCTGCCCAAATAGACCGCGATGAAGCCTTGATGCGCTTCACACGCAAATACTTCCAGAGCCATCAGCCTGCCACGCTGGATGATTTTGTGTGGTGGTCAGGACTGAATGTCAATGACTGCAGGAAGGGTATTGCGCTCTTAGGCGACGCCATTCATAAGGAAACGTGGAAAGGTTGGGACTTTTATCTCACGGATAACTGTCGGACACGAGGCTTCAGGACAGGCAAGCTACTCTTGATTCCACCATACGACGAATACCTCATCGGCTATAAGTCCCGCGACATCGTGCTGCCACCAGAACATAGACACCGCGCTCACAACAACAATGGCATCTTCCAACCCATCATCGCCTGCGACGGAATCATCTGCGGCAATTGGAGTCCATTTAAAAACAAAGACACAGTTAACTTCTTTTTAGGCGAGCACGCTGGTGATTGGCAAGAAGAGTGGACACGATATAAAACAATGATAGAGAAATGAGTGGCAACTAATGAGTATCCTTTCGTAAGGAGAACTACCCTGAAAGATCGTTCTGAAAGGGAAAAGAGACTCGAAAAAAAACAATTAATAGAACCTGCCTATAGCAGCAGGATGCCTGTGAAGATGCGCCCAGAGTGGATGCCGAGACGGCGGGCAGAGAAGTAGGCGTCGTGCTGCTTGAAGGTACAGACGGGAGAGACGGCGATGTTTTCGGAAGGAACACCGGCAGACATCAGTTGGCGGCGATTACATTCGGACAAGTCGATGTGCCATTTCTCACCGATAGCAGCCACATATTTCCTGCTGATTGCTTCCATCTGGAAACCCTCTTCGGCAAAGGCGTCGTAGACCTCGTCGCCCACTTCAAAGCTGTCGAGGCTGATGCCTGGGCCTGTCTGGGCAATAACATCTTCCGGCCTGGTGCCATAGACAGCGGCCATCCTGCCGATGGCTTTTTCCACGATGCGCTGCACAGTGCCGCGCCATCCGGCATGGATGGCGCATACGGCCCGATGGACTTTGTCGAACAACAGCACGGGGATGCAGTCGGCGGTGGAGACACCGATGCACACGCCGTGCAACTCGGTCATCAGCGCGTCCACACCCTCAAGTTTTTCAGTTGGACACAGTAGCAAGTCCTCGTCGACGATGGCGATTTCCGTCCGATGCACCTGGTGCGGCATCAGCAGGCGGTCGTTGTCTATGCCCAGCAGTTGGCAGAGCGATTCGCGGTTCCTCCTGACAGCCTCCTCGCTGTCGCCGCAATAGGGGTTGATGTTAAACTGACCATAGCACCCTTCGCTACAGCCTCCACGGCGCATAGTGCTGAAAGCCTTCACGCCCTCGCCCAACAGATAATAATGCAGACTTGGCACACTCATCGTCATTCCTTTTCTTCCTCGCAAAGGTACGACTATTTTGCGAACTGTACAAAACTGCGGCCCACTTTTTTCCTTTTTTCACCTCTGTTTAGTAGCATTTCTGTGGAAATGTACGTCGAAATTTGGCTGTGTCGGAAAATGTGACTAACTTTGCAGCAAACTTTTCGATATATGATTTCTGTAGAAAACCTCAAGGTGGAATTTGGCGTGAAGCCGCTGTTCAGCGATGCCTCGTTTGTGGTGAATGCCCGCGACCGCATTGCCCTTGTCGGCAAGAACGGGGCGGGCAAGTCGACGATGCTGAAGATTCTGTGTGGCCAGGAACGCCCCACGGCGGGCACTGTCAGCGTCGCACAGGACGCTACTATCGGCTATCTGCCACAGGTGATGAACCTTCAGGACCAGACCACCGTGCGCGAGGAGGCGCAGAAGGCTTTTGAAGACACGGCCCGCCTGAAGGAGCGTGTGGAAAGGCTGGAGCGCCAGATGAACGAGCGCACCGACTATGAGAGTCAGGACTATATGGAGTTGGTGGAACGCTATACCACTGAACACGAGCGTCTGTTGATGGCTGGGGCTGAAAGCCAGGAGGCTGCGCTGGAGCGCACTCTTTCGGGCTTGGGCTTCCTCCGCACCGACCTGGAGCGGCCCACCAGTGAGTTCAGTGGCGGCTGGCGTATGCGCATCGAACTGGCCAAGATTCTGCTGCGCAGGCCTGATGTGCTGCTCCTCGACGAGCCGACGAACCACCTTGACATTGAGTCTATCCAGTGGCTGGAGCAGTTGCTGGCCCAGTGGAGCGGAGCCGTGGTGCTGGTGAGCCACGACCGTGCTTTTATCGACAATGTGTCGAACCGCACGCTGGAAATCAGTTGCGGCCACGTCATCGACTATCGCGTGAAGTACAGCGAGTACGTCACGCTCAGAAAAGATCGCCGCGAACAGCAGTTGAGGGCCTGGGAGAACCAGCAGAAGGAGATGGCAGAGATGAAGGACTTCATCGAGCGCTTCCGCTACAAGGCCACAAAGGCCGTACAGGTGCAGCAGAAGATTCGCCAGTTAGAGAAGATGGTGCCCATTGAGATTGACGAGGTGGACAATGCGGCCATGCACCTGAAGTTCCCGCCCTGCCTGCGCAGTGGCGACTATCCCATCATCTGCGACGAAGTTCGCAAAGAGTTTAGAGTTAAGTGTTTAGAGTTGAGAGACTTCAGTAGCAAGAGTTTAGGGCTGAGAGACGTTAGTGATAGTGATGGAAGTAATGTCTCCCAACTCTCAACTCTCAACTCTCATCTGGTTTTCGACCACGTCAATCTCACCATCAAGCGGGGCGAGAAGGTGGCTTTCGTGGGCAAAAACGGCGAAGGAAAGACCACGCTGGTGAAGTGTATTATGGGCGAAATTCCCTTCGACGGCTCACTGAAGATTGGGCACAATGTGCAGATAGGCTACTTTGCCCAGAACCAGGCGCAGTTGCTCGACGAGAGCCTTACTGTGCGCGACACTATCGACCGTGTGGCACGGGGCGAAGTGCGCCTGCGCATCAACGATATTCTGGGGGCATTTATGTTCGGAGGCGAGGCTGCCGACAAGCGGGTGCGTGTGCTCAGTGGCGGCGAGCGCAGCCGTCTGGCCATGATTCGCCTGCTGCTGGAGCCGGTGAACCTGCTCATCCTCGACGAGCCGACGAACCACCTCGATATGCCCTCGAAGGACGTGCTGAAGGAGGCCATTCGCGCTTTTGACGGCACAGCCATCATCGTGAGCCACGACCGTGAGTTCCTCGACGGACTGGTGACCAAGGTCTTCGAGTTTGGCGGAGGGCGTGTGCGCGAGCATATCGGTGGAATCTACGACTTCCTCCGTGACAGAGGTGAGAGCATAGAGGTGAGAGGTGAAAGGATAGAGATAAAGGGTGAGAGTGCTTCCAAGTCTGAAAGCAAAACCAATCTTCCGCCTTCCACTTCCCAACTCTCATCACAGAAGAATGACTATGCTGCCCACAAGGAGCAGCAGAAACGGCTGAAGAAGGCCGAGAAAGCTGTGGAGGATTCGGAAAAGAAGATTGCCCGCATGGAGCAACGGCTGAAAGAGTTGGACGCGCTGCTCTGTGACCCGAAGAACGCCTCGGATATGACCCTCGTTACCGAATATACCGACACCAAGCGGCAACTCGACGAGGAAGTCGAGCGATGGGAACAGTTGTCGGAAGAACTGGAAAACCTCAATACTTGAAACTGCTGCCGCCCACGAACTCGCGCATGATGGAAGTGGGTGGAATCTCCTTGTCACTTACCGGGATGAAGTAGTGGATGAACTTCAGCAGGCGCCGTGCCTCAGCATACTCCGGACAGTTCTTGGGCACTGAGGCGAGGATGATTTCGGCGTGGGTGCGCAACACGGCAAACTCGATGTTCAGGGCCGAGTTGAACATCACGTCGGCTGTCTCCTGGAAGGGGAAAATCCACTTGTCTTCGGCCTCGCACACGTTTTTCCACTGGCTGATGGTTTCCTGGGCTGTAAAGGCACCCTTGTTGTAGTCGCGGATGATGCGGCGCAGCAGGCGGTTGTCGCGCACTGGAATCCAGTTGTGGTCGTCGAGCGAGATGCTGGTCAGGGCCGAGATATAGACCTTGAACTTTGCCGAGTCGGCGATTTTCTGCGTCAGCAGGGGGTTCAGGGCGTGTATGCCTTCGATGATAAGCACGCTGTCGCTCGAAAGTCTCAGTTTCTTGCCGTTCCATTCGCGCTTGCCCGTCACAAAGTTGTACTCTGGAACTTCCACACGCTCGCCTTTCATCAGCCGGAGCAGATGGTCTTCCAGCAAGTGGTACTCCACGGTCTCGATGTTATCGAAGTCAAAGTCGCCATTGGGCAGTCTGGGCGTGTCGAGCCGATTCACGAAATAGTCGTCGGTCGAAATAGACAGGGGGCGCAGTCCGCAGGCCAGCAATTGCACCGACAGTCGTTTGCAGAACGTGGTCTTTCCCGAACTCGACGGGCCCGTGATGAGCACCAGCCTGACTGGGTCTTTCTCGGCGTGGAACCGCCGCTCAATCTCCTCGGCTATCTGCACAATCTTCTTCTCCTGAAGAGCCTCGCTCACCTGTATCAGTTCCGAGGCGTGGCCTTTGAGCACGGCCTTGTTCACGTCGCCGGCGTTGGAGAGGCGCATAATGATGTCCCAGCGCGTCTTCTCGGCAAACATCTCGAAGGTCTTGGGCATGTCCACCTTCTCGGCCAGCACCGTGGGGTTGTACCAGTCGGGCACGCGCAGCAGCATACCGTCGTGCAGACGCTCCAGCCCCCATACCGTGAGGTAACCGGCCGACGGTACCAGCGGGCCGTAATAGTAGTCGGCTGTGTCGCCCAGCATATAGTAGTCGCTGTAGATTTGGCCGCTGGTCTCCAACAGTTTGACCTTGTCGGTGAAACCCCGCTCGGCAAACACGCGGATGGCCTCCTCGGTGGTCGCCTCATTGCGGCGGAAGGGCATGTCAAGGTTGATGATTTCCTGCATACGGGTGCGTATCTGCTCCACGTCGTCGTCGGTGAGCGGCTCGCCCCCACGCTTCTTGAAATTGCAGTAGTAGCCACGCGAGATGGCGTGCTCGATGAAAAGTTTGGAACCGCTGAAGAGGTCCTGTGTGGCCTTATAGAGTACAAAGCACAGCGACCGCACGTAGACGCGGTGGCCGCTGCCCTCACGGGCGTCGAGAAACTCTACGTCGCGGTTCTGGTAGAGCCGGAACTTCAGGCCCTGCGAGGCATTGTTCACTTTGGCCGAAACCACAGGGTATGGGAGTTGCAACTCGTCGGCGAACTCCTGGTAGACATCAAGCAGCGAAGAACCTTCAGGGAAACTCTTCGTGATGTTGTTGTTCTTGCAGCGGATCTGTAGCATAGCGTAAAAAGGGGAATAGGAACTTTCGGTTGCAAAGTTACGGCATTAATCGCAGACCGCCAAACAATTGCCCCATATTTTTGCTTATCTGCTAAATTAAATTAAAAACAGAAAAAAAATAACCATTGTCACAGATATTTTCCGTATCTTTGTGCCGAAACTAACTGTATAACTATAGATATGAACACAATGGCAGTAAATATAAGGGCGGAACTCTACAACCATGCGGCAGACTACGCCCGAAGGCATAACACCAGCATCGACAGTCTGGTGGAAAGATACATTTTGGCTCTTATGACTTTTATGCCTCTTGAAGAAAATAAAGACATTCAACGAGGGGCAGATGAATTGCCAGCAGGGGAAAAATGGAAAGACTGTCAGATTTCAGAGGAGACGATGAGGCTCCTCCCCAAAAAGAGAATAAACATTCCAGATGACTTCAAAACGTTGTTGGAACAAAGATTGAGAAGCAAGTATGAGAGTCTTTCTTGATACCAATGTTATTGTTGACCTTTATTCTCAAAGAGACGTGCATTTCCTCCCTGCAAGTCTAATTTTTGATTTGGCCGTAAGAAAGGAGATAGAACTTGTTGTGTCGGCCACAACTTTTGTCAATGCTTTCTTCCTCCTTAAAAGCTATTATGCCCCGGAAGACCTATACGAAACGATGGAAGGACTTGCATCAAAATGTATTATTTCCTCTGTAGACGGAGACAATGTCAGAGAGGCTCTGAAAATGAGGGCCAAGGACTTTGAGGATTCTGTTCAGCTCCTTTCGTCATATTCCATACCCGCTGATGTTATTGTCACCAGAGACAAGCATTTTAAGCAATATGGCGGGAATATTATGTCGCCAACTGAATTTCTTGAACAATACCATTTTTTTACTAACCCTAATTATTAACATTTATGAAAAAGCAACTACTCAAATCGATGCTCGTAGGCGTAATGACGCTTGCGGCAACAGGTGCGTGGGCGCAAACCGTGACCACCTACGACTTTGAAGATGGTAATGCTCTCTTCACTGCTGATTCGCGTATCTCCGCATCAGTGGTGGAAGGAACGCAGACCATCTACAGTCAAGATTTTGATCTCGACGGCAAGGCTGTGAGCTTTAAGGGTGCAAGCAACGCACAGAATGGCTACAGCTTCGCTCACTACGATTTCTCCAGCCTTTGCGACCAGGCTGCAAAGGTGAAGGTGGAATTCGAGACAGTGTTAGGCAACGGTGCACGTAGCATCATCTCCATTGGTGATGCTTCAGTACGAGGTGCTACAGGCAACAGCTCGAAGACCACCTACAGCAACAAGGGTGCCATCTTTCGCGTGGGTACCGACAAGAACTACAGCTACGTTAACGGAAGTAATGTTGGAAGTTCTACCGTAGTTTCACAGAAATGGTTGAAGGTTACCATCGAGGTGGACGAAGTTACCAAGAACTACACCTACAGCATTGTCAACAAAGCCACTAACGAGGTGCTCTTCAGCAATGGCGAGGAACCTATAGCTTTCTACAGCAGCGATGCCACGAACTGCACACAGATAGACATGTTCGGCTACATCAACAACTCGCAGATGGGACTCATTGACAACCTGATTATCACGGTGACCAAGGACGAGCGCGAGCAAGCAAACTACACAGTCAACTTCCTTGACAGCAGCAATAACCCCATCAAGGAGGCTGCTGTCCGCTCAGGAGCCGTAGGTGATGGCATCACTCTGCTCCCAGCCGACAAGGATCCCCTGTGGAACGCTGAGAGCACTCAGAAGTACATCTATCAGAGCGACGACAGTGAAGGCAAGACGATTGAGGCAGCTGGTACAACAGTTGTGAACATTATTTATCGTGATGCAGTAATTTACAACTATACTCTTCTCAGCAATCTGGGAGCTACGCTTGCCACTGGTTCAGATTTCGAGGGCGAGAGTCCGAGAGTGGGTTATCCCCGCTACCAGCTCGATGGTACCGACCTCTATATGGCAGGCGTTGATAATAAGGAGTACAGAACAACTGTTAACCTGACTGAAGACAACGTCTCTAAGACCGTCACTTACACGCTGCAGGAGGGCAAGGTTGTCGCTTTCTATACTGAGGCTGAGGACATCGCAGGAATCACCGTTGCTACCAACGACAACATTCCTGTCCGTGCTTCAAATGCCCTTGCTGCCACCACGACCGAGGATGTGACCATCACCACCCTCGCCCCTGGTAAGTACATCTTGCATGCTGGTATCTTCACATCGAAGAGCAGTTATAGTGGTCTGGCCGTCAACTTCGGTGTAGGCGCGGAGACTTTTGCCGCTGAGTTTGGTGCCGTGAACTTGAATGAGGTGGCTTCTGGTGAATATGGGCTGGGCGCTCCGACTGCCATCACCTATCTCGCTTCTTCTTCGGATAATACTCAGTTCGACTACATCTGGATTGAGAAGACAGGCGACGTGACCGCCGAGGAGGCTGCTTTCTTAAATGCCAAGGCTCAGCTGCAGAACGTTATCGTTCAGGCCACTGCCCTGAACGCCTACGCCAACGACGAGACCCTGACCAACGCAATCAAGGCTGCCCAGGCAACTCTTGGCGACGAGACTGCCACTCTCGAGGATATCGCAGTTGTCGCTACGGCCCTGCAGCTTGCTGCCACCACCGCAGCCAAGAACACGCTGACAGAGGCTGTCACGCTGGCTAAGACCTTCGGTGTGGGCGACACCGCAGCCGCCGAGGCCCTGCTGGCCAAGGAGGATGCTACCCTCGAGGAGCTGGCAGCTGCCCTGCAGGTACTGGCCACCACAGCACTGCCCGCAGCAAAGGAGAATCTGGGGAAGGCAAAGAGTTTCTTCGCAACCTTCGCTGGTGATGCTGCCGCTGCCCTGGCTGAAGACTTCGCTACTTTGGAAACCGCTATGGAGGGCACCAACATCGGGGATATCCTGACTGCCGCCCAGGCATTGGGCGCCAAGGCTCTACCGTATGCCAAGGAAGCCCTGGGAAAGGTCGTCGAGTATCTTGATGGCATGGACGACGAGACACTGAGTGCCGACATCGCTAAGGTGAAGGCTGCCATGGAAACAGACGACCTGTGGGCAATAGTCTCCGCAGGACGGAAGATGGAGGCCGACTTTGAGACTGCCATCCCCACATTCATAGAGAAATTGGATCAAATGGCTGCTGCTGCCGAACTGGCCGGCAAGAACGGCGTTGACGAACTGAAGACCGCCATCGCCGCTGCCAAGGAGGCCATCGCCGCCGACGGTGCCACTATCGTCGACAAGGGCTTGGCCATCCGTAACCTCATGGTTGCCATTGCTGAATTCCAGGATGCTAATTTCGAGCCTGTTGACTGGACTGCCAGCGTCTCTACCGACGGCTGGTTGAGCGACCAGGGTAGTGTGGGTAACTACACCAAGGATGTTGCCCAGAAGGAGCAGTACAATGGCAGCACCACCGCCAATTGCGACGGCGACGTGCTCTATCAGACGGTTGAGGGCCTTATCAATG
>JAGCZA010000129.1 GCA_017960525.1 Prevotella sp. | reverse complement strand
CCGCGTCGTGGTCTATGCCGGCGATGTGGACAAAACCATCCCCGTGATTTACCAGGAAGGTGTCGGCGAGAACAACATCGTCACGCTTGAGAATGTCGTCGTGAGCGACGGTACCTTGAAGATGGGCCTGAAGAAGATTGCTCCGGGCACCAACTGGCACACCATCCAAATCAAGAGCCTCACTCAGGTTAGCGCAAAGGCACATGCCGACGCTTCCGCACAGGACGAGTACTGGGCTGGCATTGCCAAGACCGTTGCCGCCTACGAGGCATACGCTAAGGTAGGCGGTTCGGAGAAGACCGCTATCACCGCCGCCGCCACCAAGACTGCCGCTCAGGCTGCCATCCCACCGTTCTATGCCGCCAAGGCTGGCTACGACGCACTGGCAGAGATTATTGCCAAGGGTAAGGCCGTGGACTATGATGTGACCGAGGCCGAAGCCCTGATCGCCAACGCCGAGACAACTGCCGCCGATGCAGCCGCCAAGGCCGAGGAACTGATTCACCCCGTGAACTTGGCCTACAATACCAAGGCCGTGGAGGGTGCATCAGAGGAGAATCCCATCACTACCAATTTCGTTCAGAATGGCACATTCGACACCGCTGGTGTGATTGCCCCCTGGAAGACCACTACCGGTGCACAGAACCAGACAACAGCCAACAATCAGAGCGGTGCCTTCGGTATAGAAAACAGTTACTTCTACGAGAACTGGAACCCCTCTGCCTACACTGGCAAGATGTACCAGGAGATTGAGGACATCCCCAATGGTAACTACACGCTGAAGATTTGCGCCTTCGTGAACACCTTCGACGCTTCCGCACAGCATGTCTATGCAAATGGCGACCAGACTCCTCTGACTACAGGTGAGCCTACCGCCTACGAGGTGAAGACCGTTGTCACGAACAACAAGATTGAAGTTGGTCTGGAGCAGGTTACAGCCGTTGCCAACTGGATGGGTATCGACAACGTGTCGCTCATCTACCGTGGCGAGACCAGCATTGACGACCTCATTGCTGCATACGATGATGCTCTCGCAGCAGCACAGGCCGTCACAGGCGACATGAACGCCGACGATGCCGCAGCACTCGCTGCCGCCATTGCCGCCGAGGTTGACAAGACCAATGCCGAAGCACTTGGCCAGGCCACCGCAGCCCTCACCGAGACAACAACTGCCGCCACCGCCTCTGTGGCTGCCTATGCCAATGCCAAGGCCGCACTGGAGAGCATGAAGAACGTCATGGATGGCACCAACGTCTATACCGCCGAGGCCTTCGATGCATACTACGGCGTATATGCCGCAGACAGCATCGCATACGTGTCAGGTACACTCACTACCGAACAGGCTAACGCCATCGAGAACCCAGAGAAGACAACCGGTTGGCATGGGGCCAACATCGTCGACAACTTCCTGCTCTCTGCTTGGGACACCAACCCCGACTTCGTGGACGCTCCTTACTACATCAACACTTGGAGTAATGAGGGCGAGAGCGACGGTTCTGGCTTCACTGTTCCGTTCTTCGAGTACTGGACTGGCGATGCCAACTCTCTCGGTGAGAAGACTCTGACCGCCACCATGACCAACCTGCCCGCTGGCAAGTACGACGTGACCGCTCTGGTTCGCGTGCGCATCAAGAACGGTGCCGAGGCTCCCGCCGCCGGCATTACGATGCAGGCCAACGAGGGTGAGGCTGTCAACGTCTGCGACGGAACAGAATACACCCCGATGTATGTCAAGGAAGTTACCGCTACAGGCGTAGTTGGTGAGAACGGCGAGCTGAAGATCAAGTTCATCGTCGATGCTGACAACAACATCAGCTGGCTGTCGTTCAAGAACGTGAACTTCAAGCGTGTGCCTATGATGGGCGACCCGAACGAGGACGGCGAGGTGACCGTCAGCGACGCTGCGCTTACTGTCAGCTTCGTACTGGAGACCGAGGTTCCGACCGAAGATCAGAAGGTTGCTGCCGACTACAACAAGGATAACGAGATTACCATCAGTGACGCCGTCGGCATCGTGAACGAGGCTCTGGGCAAGAGCACTGAGCCAGAGACTGCTCCCGCACGTATGCTTGGTGGCGACAACTACCTGACTTGGAACGGCCAGCAGCTTATGCTCACCAACAGCATCTCATTCGTGGCCTTCCAGATGGATGTCACTCTGAACGAGGGTGCAGAACTCAACGGCGTAGAGCTGGGTGAGCGTGCTGCCAACCTGAACGTGCGCTACAACAAGGTGGGAGAAAACACCTGGCGCATCATCGCCATTTCGATGCAGAACGATGTCATTACCGGTTACGACGGCGCCCTGTTGAGCCTCGTCATCAGCGGCGACAGCAACGCTGCCGTCACCAATGTTGAGTTTACCGATGCCAACGCACAGGCCTACAAGCTGGCTGGTGCTGTCACCGGTATCAGTACTGTGACCATCGATACTGCCAACAACGACGTCTACACCGTCAACGGTGTGAAGGTAGCCACCCCACGCAAGGGTCTCTACATCGTCAATGGCAAAAAGGTCGTGATTAAGTGAGCGACGAACCGAGCTTGCTCGAGTTCGTCCGAACGTGAACGAGCTCGAGCGCAGCTCAAGGTCGTGATTAAGTAGATTAATCATTGAACATTGAGATTTCCGGGCCGTGCACCAAAAGGGTTGCGCGGCCCGGATTTTTTTGGTTCGTCCAAAGTAGGAGTTTGGTTCGTCCAAACTACAGGTTTGGTTCGTCCAAAGTCCGGGTTTGGTTCGTCCTGATTTTGAGGGGGCTTCCGACTGTGTCCAAACTTCTATATGACTAAAGGATACAGCCCCCACCCCTGCCCCTCCCCTTGAAGGTAGGGGGAGGGGCTGTGCATACACACGATGGTAGCGCTCCCCTCCCTTTTAGGGGAGGCCTGGGGGTGGGGTCAGTATTGTTATTATCCATATTCGTCCTATTCGAAAAGTTGGCTGAAAAAATAAAGGGGCTGTGTTGTTGACTGTGGGTAATATGACGGACTTACTGCCGCATACCACTCCCCTCAAGGGGCAGGGGTGGGATCTGTAATTTATTGTCATCGAGGAAGATACCGACCCCGCACCACACCTTCCCCTATATGGGAGGGGAGCGGCTGCGCATTGTCTTCCGTCTCTATTTCTACGGAATGGGGTCTTCGGAGTGGCCTCATCGGATTGTTTACCATTATTTCGTATTAACAAGAATTAACTGTTAAATTGACGTATATTTGCAAAAAATAGTTTAATTTTGCGGCTTAAAGCACAAAAACATTATTTATTATTAATCAACAGTTTATTAATCCTTTAAAAGTATTAGGCTTATGAAAAAGTATTTATTTATGCTGACGGCGGCATTATTTGCTGCTTTCTCGTATGCCATGGTCACGTCAGTAACAGAGGCTGGCGACGAATCTGGCGAGAACGAGGCTTACTATGAGAAGGTGACGGCAACTGCCGACCTTACCGACGGCGAGTACCTCATCGTCTATGAGGGTGACGAGACCCACAATGCTGTGGCCTTGAACGGTAATCTGGCCGCACTCGATGCCATCTCTAACGGTGAAAAGGTGGAGATTGCTGATGGCAAGATTGCTGCCAACGATCAGCTCGACCCCGACTCCATCACGTTCACCATCGACCTGACTGCAGGTACGCTGAAGAGCCATTCTGGCTTCTATATCGGTGTTCCCTCCAACTCTAATGGCCTCAAGCAGAGTGAAGACGCAACGACATACACCAATGCCTTCAGCTTTGATGAAAATGGTAACGCGGTTATTGCTGCAGATATTGAGGAAAGCATAATGAGCCTGAAGTACAACTATGCATCTAATCAGCTGCGTTTCCGCTATTACAAGAACACCAGCGGCCAGCAGCCCATTGCACTCTACAAGAAGGTTGAGCCTGCTGTTGATCCCGATCCTGAGGTTCAGCTTCTCTCCTACACCTATTCTTTCTTACAAGATTTGAATGGCTGGACCACCATTGATGCTGACGGCGATGGCTACACGTGGTCTGTCATTATCAACAGTAATAATCCCGGCTACGACGGCAATCCTGGTTTGGTGACCTCTGCAAGCTATGAAAAAACAGCTTTGACCCCCGACAACTATCTGGTATCACCGAAGATGAAACTCGACGGAAAAATCACGTTCTATGCCAGCGCCCAGGATGCATCTTATCCTACAGAGCATTTCGGCGTAGCCGTATCAACAGCCAGCGGCACCGATGCTGCCGACTTCCAGATGGCTACTGAAGAGTGGGAGATGGCTGCTGCCCGCGCCCACAAAGTTCCCCGCAAGGTACAGGGCAAATGGTATTTCTATGAGGTTGACCTGAGTTCGTATGCCGGTGCCGAGGGCTACGTGGCCATCCGCCACTACAACTGCACCGATATGTTCCGCTTGAATGTCGATGACATCACGCTGGAGACCTCTCAGCTCATCGACGCATACGATCCCGAGCTGGAGGTGGCGCCCGCAGCTCCTGAAGTGGTAGTGCTGCCTGAGGGTGCCGAGGTGCTTGAGTACAATATGACCTATATCAACCTGTCGAGCAGCGAAGAGGCTTCCAAGCCTATCAACGTGGCCGTGGTTGGCAACGAGGTTTACTTCCAGGGCATGAGCCAGTATCTGCCTGAGGCTTGGGTGAAGGGTACGATGGAGGGTAATCAGGTTACCTTCGCCGCCAACCAACTTATGGGTACGTATGGAAGCTACGGCGAATCTTATTTCTTCTACAACGGCGAGACTGTATTCACCTACGATGCCGAAGCTGACACTTACAGCGCTACCGGCGAGATTTACGGTGTGCTGGGCGGTCAGTACTACGACGGACGCTATAAGGATCCCGTGCTCAACAGAGTGACCGAGGTGGCTGGCGTGCCCGCTACGCCGACCATCAGTGGTATCGAGGGGACAAATTGGGGTGACGTGGTAGATTTCAACATTCCTACGGTCGATGTCAATGGCAATGCAATGGTGACAAGCAAACTCTCATATCAGTTCTTCGTAGATGATGAGGAAACACCATTAGAGTTCACCACCGAGTACTTCACCAAATTGACGGCGAACATGACCGTCATTCCTTACGGCTTTACTGAGGACTATGACTTCTATCCCGACTATATCTACCTGAACATGCCTCACGACACGTGGAAGCGCTTAGGTATACAGAGTATCTACACCGGCGGTGGCGAAGAGAACAAGTCAGAGATATTCTGGTTTGAGATGCCTGCCGGTCCTGTCGAGGCTCCCGCCGACCTGGCTACCGAGCTTTACATCTTCAAGTCCGATGCATGGGAATACAAATCCAGTGGCGATGTCGAACATCCTGACTACACCCTTCAGGTGCAGGTGGGCTTCGACGGCGAAGACGCTTACATTCAGGGCTTAGCTGGAGACATGCCAGAACTATGGGTGAAGGCCACAAAGAACGAACAGGGACAGTATGTCATCCCCGCCAACCAGTACATGGGCGACCTCGTATTCTGGGGCTACACCTTCCCGTATTACTGGACAGCCCTCGATGCTGAGAACAACCTTGTTGATGCCGTGCTCAACTATGACGCCGAGACAGGCACATTCTCCACAGAGCAGACGCTGGCCCTCAATGGTGCTGCCAATGCTCTCGACTACTACCTGCTGTTCAACGATGTCACCATCACGAAGTTCGTGGAGGTGGCCGCTACGCCTGCCACCCCGACCTTTGAGTCGTTCAACCTGAGTGAAGAAGTGGGCTATACTACAATTTATGCCAGCATCCCGACGGTTGACACTGAAGGCAATGATTTGAACACCAGCAAGCTCTTCTACAAGGTATGGTATGAAAAAGACGGCCAGCAGTATCCCTACACCTTTACGGCAGCACTCTACGACCAAGACTTCGACGAGGATGTCACCGAGGTGCCTTACAGCCACGACGGCTACGACATCTATAGTGGCGGTGAGATTATCTATCTCGAGGATGAGCTTGAAGAACTGCAGAGTTGGACTAATGTGGGCATCCAGAGCATCTACTACGGTGCCGGTGAGCGCAGGGTCTCGCCTATTGCATGGAATATTCTCGCGAAGGGCGACCCGACTGGTGACGGAGAGATTACCACCAGCGACGCTGTGCTGACTGTTAGTTTCGCACTTGAGACAGAAACGCCCACACCAAAGCAGTTTGCCGCTGCCGACTACAACGGGGACAACGAGATTACCGTTAGCGACGCCGTCGGCATCGTGAACGAGGCTCTCGGCGTGAACAGCAGCAGAAGCGATGTTGCTGGCGCCCGTATGCTGGGTGGTGATAACTACCTCACCATGGACGGACAGACTCTGTCACTCACCAACAGCATGACCTTCGTGGCCTTCCAGATGGACGTGACGCTCGACGACGGTGCCGTGCTCAACGGTGTGCAGCTCTCTGAGCGTGCCGCCGGCCTGAATGTCCGCTATAACAAGGTGGGAGAGAACACCTGGCGCATCATTGCCATTTCGCTGCAGGGCAATGCCATCGCCGGCAACGAGGGCACTCTGCTGAACCTCAACATTGCCGGTCAGGGCAACGTGACTGTGAGCGACGTCGAGTTCACCGATGCAGCCGCCTGTGCCTACAAGCTTGGCAACGTGGTGACTGCCATCAAGGGCATCACCATCGACACCACCGATGCCGATGTCTATACCGTGGGCGGCGTGCGTAGCAACACCACCGTCAAGGGTATGAACATCATCCGCAAGGCCAACGGTGAGGCTGTGAAGGTGATGGTGAAGTAGTTCAGGCAAACGTGACTTTTAAACACTCATAGAGAATGCCCGGAGGTGACCGCACCTTCGGGCATTTTGTTGGTGCATAGAGCGCTTTTCCCCTAATCTTTTAAAAAACATCAAAAAAAGTTGGTCGTTTCAATAATTATTACTAAATTTGCAGCCGAGAACCAAAAACTAAAGTGCGAAAAGGAAAATGATAATAACAGGAACAGACTTCAGAACCAACCAGTCGAAGTACATCGGGGTTGCATACCGGGGCGAAGACGTTGTGGTAAAGGCCCGGGCGGGCTGTTTTAAGGTCGTACCCGTGGATATCTTCAATGACGCAGATGCGCAACGTGACATTAAAGCCGATTTGACAGGAGCATTCAAGGAAGTGATGGAACACATGCAAGGCAAGCGAAAGTTAAGGACGGCAACAGAACTGTTAGATGAACTTCGAAATACACGTAACTGACTACTTTGCAGTTGATGCAAAGAAACTAAGCAAAAGATACAGAAGCTTTGCCGATGACTATGCCGAATTTCTTGAGAACATCACCGAAAACCCATACCAAGGGGTGGAAATTATGCCGGGCGTCAGAAAAATCAGAATGGCGATCAAATCGAAAGGCAACGGTAAGTCGGGGGGAGCAAGGGTGATTACCTTCACCTACGCAGTATCAGAAGAAAAGGGGTGTGTCTATCTCTTGCTCATATACGACAAGGCCGACGCGAGTAATGTGAAAAAAAATGTCATAAAGGCAATCCTCAAAAGCATAGGTTTCGACAATATTCAATTGAAAACTGTAGATTCTTCCAAAACAAATCATAAAGTAAAATAGACCTTATTTTTTTAACCCTTATTATTAACTAACAAAAAAAAAGCGTATGAAAAAGATTTATTCTTTAATTGCATTCCTGGTACTTATGGTATCGGGTGCAATGGCTCAGAGCCTCACCATCGCCGATTTCAGTATCAAGGCGGGTGAGACTAAGGACGTCGCTGTGAGCCTGGTGGCCGACAACGCCATCTATGGCATACAGACCGACGTGACGCTCAGCGAGGGCCTCACACTGGAGGCTGCCGCCGCCGTGGACGCCACAATGTCGTTCTATACGAACGAAATTGGCGGTGCCACACGTATGGCACAGCTATCGCTGGCTGGCTATGACATCGCCGCCGGTGAGGTCATCAATCTTACTGTGACCGCTGCTTCCGATTTTGCTGGAGGCACCATCACACTGGCCAACACACGCCTGACCACCAGCACCGCTGGTACAGAGGTCGAGGCCGATGATGTGACGGCTAATGTGAAACTGAAACAAGAGGTCGTTCCTTTCCCCGGCCTTATCTACACTTGGTCTTCACCCGAAGGTGATCCCATGGAGTATGGTGGAACCATTGCGTATGTGAATGGCGACGGCAACCGTCTGAATTACCTGAATAGTGGTTATTACACCATCTGCTTGAATGGTAAGAAGGCTAACTTGAACGACGAGACACCTTCTGCTAATGCCGGCCACATGGTCGTCACACTTAGCGAACCATTAAAAGCTGGCGACAAGATTAGCATTACTGCTTACATTACCAAAAATGAGAGCAAAAAGTCAAGTGCATACATTGTCTTCGAAAATGGCACTGACATTGAGTCAGAAGCTTTTAGCGATGAGGCAAATATTGACCCGGCTTTCAATGGCGAAATTACGACCAAGGTCGTAGAGGTTCCTGCTGCAGCTGATGGTAGCGCAACGATTACGATGACTCGTGGTCAGACTGGCACCAACCTCTTTATTACCAAGCTGGAGATTGTTCGTGAGGCTGCTGAGCCTATCACTCCCGAGGCTCCCGTATTCGACCCCGCAGGAGGTGAATTCGATGCTGCACAGACCGTTACGCTGACCTGTGCCACCGAGGGTGCTGTTATCTACTACACTATCGACGGTACAGATCCCACGGCAGAGAGCACACTCTATGCTGAGCCTATCACCGTGAGCGAAACCACTACCATCAAGGCTATCGCCATCCTGGGCGAGAAGAGCAGCGAGATAGTGGAAGCTACCTACACCATCAAAGAGGAGGCTGCTGAGAAGGTTGCTCCTGAGGGCTGGACGAATGCCATCACCAATGGTAACCTCGCTGGCGATGACGTGAGCAGCTTCGTCTCAAAGGAGTATCCTTCTACTGACATTGTACCAGCCGCTATCGTTGCTGGTGCCGGCAAGAACGGCACCCGCGGTATTTTGGTGAAGACCGCCGATGATGCCAACGCAGAGCCGCAAGCTTGGGACAGCCAGTTCTGGATTATACTGAACAAGGCTCTTCCCGAAGGTTCCACTCTGCATGTGGAGTTCGACTATATGGCCAGCAAGGCAGCCAAGGCTACGACGCAGGCTCATGGCAACCCGGGTAGTTATCAGCACTATATCGGCATTGGCGACGTGAACTTCACCACCGAGTGGCAGAAGTTCTCAGCAGACATTGTTGTCGATGCAGCAATGGCTAAGGGTGACAACGGAAACGGTAGTGGTACAGGCCTGCTGAGTATCGCTTTCAATCTCCAGGAAGAGTTGAGCGCTACCGACTATCACTTCGACAACTTCGGCGTATGGTATAAGGAGCCCGAGGTAATTACCGACTGGACAGACATCATTGTCAACGGTGACATGGAGGGCGACGACAACTCATGCTTCTACGTGACCGAACAAGAAGTTGGCGGTCCGTTCCTTGCCAAGTTCACCGAGGGTATCGGCGTGGATGGCAGCAAGGCCGTGAAGGTTCAGTCGGCTGACGATCCCACGCAGGACTGGGACAGCCAGTTCTTCATCCGTCTGCCTTACCAGTTGCCCGCTGGCACGCAGTTTAAGGTTTCCTTCGACTACAAGGCCGACAAGGCTGGTGACTTCGACACGCAGGCCCATACCGAGCCGGGCAGCTACATCCACTACGTAGCTATTGGCAATGGCAGTTTCACCACCGAATGGAAGACCTACAAGGCAGAAGGCACTGTCTCTGCCGATATGAGCAAGGAGGGTCAGATTTTCCAGACCATCGCCTTCAACCTGGCTAAGAACAAGGTTGCTACCGAGTTCATCTTCGACAATGTGAAGTTCGAGATTCCCACGAATGTCGTCTCTTCACTGACCTTGAATCCCGCTGAGAATCCCTTGCAGTATCCTCCTGTTGATATGACTGCCTCTGTTCCTACCGACGGCTGGTTGAGCGACCAGGGTAGTGTGGGTAACTACACCAAGGATGTTGCCCAGAAGGAGCAGTACAATGGCAGCACCACCGCCAATTGCGACGGCGACGTGCTCTATCAGACGGTTGAGGGCCTTATCAATG
>JAGCZA010000128.1 GCA_017960525.1 Prevotella sp. | reverse complement strand
GGAGCAAATCACCGTGCTGCTCAACGGCATCAACATCTGCGACCCCCAGACGGGGCATAACGTGATGGATTTGCCCTGCCAACTCGACGATATTGTGCGCATAGAGGTGCTCGAAGGCCCTGCCGCCCGCATCTACGGCACCTCGTCGCTCGTCGGAGCCATCAACATTGTGACGACTGCCGTTTCCCCTTCTTGCGAAAAGGGGTGGGGACTGTTGGAGGGCGGCTCTTTCGGCTACGCCAAGGCGGCAGCAAAAGTACGGGGCGTTTCTGCCAGTTACGCCCGCAGCGACGGCTACAGCCGCTGCAAGGCGGGCACGCTCAACACCGACTTCAGCGGTGCAAAGGCGTTCTGGCAGGGGCAGTACAAGGGTGACCAGGTGGACGTCAGTTGGCATCTGGGCCTGGCCGACAAGGGCTGGGGCAGCAGCACCTTCTATGCTTCGCCCCGCTGGCAGGCCGACGACCAGTATGAGCACACCACCAAGTGGTTTGCCGCCGTCCGGGCACAGACCACCCACGGAGCTGTCAGGCTGCAGCCCTCCATCTACTGGAACCAGCACCGCGACCGCTACGAGGGCTATCGGGGGCGTCCCGACCTGATGCCATATAATTATAATAGGTGTAACGTCTACGGCGTGGCCCTGAACAGCTGGTTCGACTGGGCGGCTGGACGCACCGCATTGGGTGCCGAACTGCGCAACGAAGACCTGGTGAGCGGCAACCTGGGCGAACCCCTCTCCAGGCCGCACCACATCAAAGGCACCGACCGCGACTACACATTAGGACTGAACCGCACCAACATATCGGCCCATCTGGAGCACAACGTGCTGCTCCGCCGCCTGACGCTCTCGGCAGGTTTTGTGGCCACAAAGAGTTCGCTGAGCAATATGAATATGACCCTATATCCAGGCATTGACGCCAGTTACACCATCGGCGACGGACTGAAACTCTTCGCCGGATGGAACTCGTCGCTGCGCCTGCCATCGTTTACAGAAATGTACTACAAATTGCAGGGCTATGCCGCCGACCCTCACCTGAAGCCCGAGGAAATGCAGGCCGTGGAGGCTGGCGTGCAACTGAATTTGCCTGCCGTGGAGGCCAAGGCCACCGTTTACCACCACCACGGACGCAATATGATAGACTGGATTATGGACACCTCGAAGGGCGCACAGGCCGAGTGGCAGAGCGTGAACCACACCCGCATCAACTCCTACGGCGTGGAGGCATTGCTCCGTCTTGACCTTCGCCAGATGGTTTCCCAGCGGATGCCCCCTACAACGCTGCAACTGTCATACAGTTACATCGACCAGGACAAGGTGTCGGAACCCGGCATCGTGTCTCAGTACGCCCTGGAGTATCTGCGCCACAAACTGGTGGCCAGCCTCAGCACCAACCCCTGGCGGCGGCTCACCCTGCGGCTGGGCCTGCGCTGGCAGGACCGCGTGGGCACCTATACCGACTTCAGCGGTAGCGTGAACCCTTACCGCCCCTTCGCCCTGGCCGATGTCTCGCTGCGCTGGACGGCCCACCGCTACACCCTCTACGCCGACGTAAACAACCTGCTCGACAACCGCACCTACACAGACTACGGCAATGTGCCCCAACCCGGCCGCTGGCTCGTCTGCGGCGTCAAGGTCAGATATTAGGCCAAAAGTTTGGTTCGTCCAAACTGGGACTTTGGTTCGTCCAAACTGGGACTTTGGTTCGTCCAAACTCTGGGGCCTGTTAAGAGATAGTAGAATTATAACAAAAACGACTTATGGACTCGCAAATATTCAAATGGATGATGGCGCTGGCGCTGATGCTCTATCTGCCGCTGCTCTTCGAGAAACTGAGGAACATCAAGAAGACCGACTACAAGCGCTCGGGCGAATACCTGAAAACTCGGGCGACAGCCATCTACAGCCATGTGACCAACTTCTACAACAGCCTCTACCAGTTGCGCACAGCGGGTGGCGCAGAGCCGACGGTATGGCCCGACCTGGACCGTCTCTACTGCAGCGACGACTGGAACCAGGTGCTGCAAAGCGTGCAACAGGCGGAGGCCGACGACGGCGAAAGCCTCTTCGACTGGAGTTACTGGACTTGCTCGGACACGCTGGAACTGCTGTGGGTGAACCATTTAGAGGTGGTGGACCACACCGGCGACCAGGGCACCGTCTCGCTCGTCGTCCACAACGGACAGAAAGCCGTGCCCGTGCTGCTGACAATGGTGTATGAGCGCGGCGACTGGTATATCGACGAGATCACCAACAGTTGGACCCGCGACCCCCGCTACCCCTACCGCGAGTGGAAACAGGCTATGAAGCAACGCCTGGCCTAAAAAAAGCACCGCTTTTTTGGCAGGTTCACATAAAATGTGTACCTTTGCAGCGTTTTTCCAAACGACAACAATAAACACCATAATTATATGCTTACACTAAAACTCATTACAGAGGAGACCGAGCGCGTAATCAGCGGCTTGGAGAAAAAACATTTCAAAGGAGCCCGCGAGGCCGTTGAAGAGGTGATGGCTATCGACAGACAGCGGCGCGAGGCCCAGCAGCAACTGGACAAGAACCTGAGCGAGGCAAAGAAAATGGCCGCACAGATTGGCGCGCTGATGAAGCAGGGCCAGAAGGATGAGGCCGAAGCCATTAAGGCCAGCGTGGCCCAGATGAAGGAGACCAACAAGCAACTGGAGGAGCAGATGAACCAGGCACAGGACGAAATGACGCGCCTGCTCTGCCAGATTCCGAACATTCCTTACGACGAAGTGCCTGAAGGCGCTGCCGCCGAGGACAACCACGTGGTGAAGAGCAACCTGAAGGAGTGCACCCCAGAGGACACCGTGGGCAACTGGACGGTGAACCCCACGCTGGGCATCGACAATCCCCTGCCCCACTGGGAACTGGCGAAGAAATACAACCTCATTGACTTCGACCTGGGCGTGAAGATAACGGGTGCGGGCTTCCCTGTCTACATCGGCAAGGGCGCACAACTACAGCGCGCACTCATCAACTTCTTCCTGGCCGAGGCCGCCAAGAGCGGATATACTGAAATTATGCCGCCAACGGTGGTGAATGCCGCTTCGGGCTACGGTACTGGCCAACTGCCCGACAAGGAGGGACAGATGTACCACTGCGAGGTGGACGACTTCTACCTCATCCCCACGGCCGAAGTGCCCGTGACAAACATCTACCGCGACGTCATCCTCGACGAGGCCCAGCTGCCCGTCAAGAACTGCGCCTACACCGAGTGCTTCCGCCGCGAGGCCGGAAGCTATGGCAAGGACGTGCGTGGCCTGAACCGTCTGCACGAGTTTTCGAAGATTGAAATTGTGCGCATCGACACGCCAGAACATTCGCGTGAGAGCCACAAGGAGATGCTCGCCCACGTAGAGGGACTGCTGAAGAAGTTGGAACTGCCTTACCGCATCTTGCTGCTTTGCGGCGGCGACCAGAGTTTCACCAGCGCCATCTGCTACGACTTCGAGGTCTATAGCGAGGCCCAGGGCCGCTGGCTCGAGGTTTCATCGGTCTCTAACTTCGACACCTACCAGGCCAACCGCCTGAAGTGCCGTTACCGTCGCGCCGACACCAAGAAGACCGAACTCTGCCACACCCTCAACGGTTCGGCTTTGGCACTGCCGCGCATCGTTGCCGCCCTGCTGGAGAACAACCAGACGCCCGAAGGCATCCGCATACCCAAGGCTCTGCAGCCCTACACAGGCTTCGACATCATCGACTGATTGCAACAGTTCGGATGAAACAATGAATAAAGGCAGACTTCCTGACGGGAGCCTGCCTTTGTCGTTTTTGTTTACAAAATCGAGATTAATTCAAAGCATCTGCAAGTTCGCTGCCAGCCTTGAACTTCACAACCTTCTTGGCAGCAATCTTGATCTTAGCCTTTGTGGCGGGGTTCACACCCTCGCGAGCGGGGCGCTCGCTGATGCCAAATGTACCAAAACCAATAAGAGAAATCTTGTCGCCTGCGATGAGAGCGTCCTTGATAGCGGCAACGGTGGCATCGAGAGCCTTCTTTGAATCAACTTTTGAGAGACCAGCACCTGCTGCAATCTTCTCAATCAATTCTGATTTGTTCATAGTTTTACTTGGGTTTTAAGTGAATAACAATAGAGTTAGTTGAAATTTTCCGCAAATATACAGTAAAGTATTCAGAAAACAAACAAAAAAAGCGAAAAAATTACTTTTTTAATGAAAAAAACTTGTTTCACCCTGCATTTTATGCCTTATAAGAGATAAATTTCGTAATTTTGCAGCCGCAAAAGACAAAAACCCTGCAAGAAAGCAAGAAATAACACAGTAACTCGTAAACAGTCAAAGCAAACAGATGTTCCGCAACATTCCCATAGTGACGAAGAATCTGCTCATCGTCAATGTGCTGGCCTATCTGGCAACCATTGTGCTCAAGTCGATGGGTGTTCACCTCGATGAGCTGGGTGGCCTCCACTTCTTTCTCGCCAGCGACTTCCACCTCCACCAGTTTGTCACCTACCAGTTTCTCCACGGCAGCTTTACCCACCTCTTTTTCAACATGTTCGCCCTGTGGATGTTCGGATGCGTGATTGAAAACGTGTGGGGACAGAAGAAATTCCTTTTTTATTACATTTTCTGCGGCATTGGTGCCGGCCTCTGCCAGGAATTGGTGCAGTATGCACAGTATGCCACCGACACACAACTCACATCGCTCGGCCTGAACGACCTCATACGTGTGGTCACAACTACTGGCACAGAGCTGATGACAGTAGAAGACTATCTGAACGGCTGGCTCACCATAGGTGCCTCGGGAGCTGTCTACGCCATCCTGCTGGCCTTCGGCATGACCTTCCCCAACGAGCGCATCTTCATCTTCCCCCTGCCCGTGCCTATCAAGGCCAAGTGGTTCGTGTGCATCTATGCAGCCATTGAACTGTTCTCAGCTATGTCGTCGGCAGGCGACGGCGTAGCCCATATAGCCCATCTGGGTGGTATGCTCTTCGGCTTCCTGCTCATCAACTACTGGCGCAAGCATCCCAGCAGCGAGTTTGACCTGAGCGGCGGCCGGCAGTTCTTCGACAAGATGCGAAGCAACTTTGAGCGTCGCAACGGCAGTGGCAGCCGGCAAAGTTCCACCCTGAACCTGAACCAGCGCGGCGAAGGCTACGGCTCCACCCGTGAGGACGATATGGCCTATAACGCCCGTAAACAGCAGCGGCAGGCCGAGATAGACAAACTGCTTGACAAAATCCGGCAGAGCGGCTACGACAGTCTGACGAAAGAGGAGAAGCAGCGGCTCTTCGAGGCCAGCAGGGAGAAATAACCTATGCTCAAATACGTCAAACAGTTCTTTATAGGTCTGCTCACCGGGGCCAATGTGGTCACGGTGCTGCTGATGCTGGCCGTGGCCTACAGCGACCGCCTGAATCCCGCCGACTATCCCTCGCTGGGGTGTTTGGGCATGGTGCTGCCCTTTTTCCTGGTGGCCAACCTGCTCTTTCTGCTCCTGTGGCTTGCGGTGAAGTGGAAACGGGCGTGGATACCCGTTGCGGGGTTCGCGCTCGCGTATGTGCCCATACGAACCTATTTACCCTTGAATCTGACGGGAGAAGAAACCGAAAACGATATTACACTCGTGACCTACAACGTCTGCAGCTATGGTGGCAACTACAAGTATGAGCACGCCATCGACACAGTAGCGGGCTATCTGGCCAGGATAGATGCCGACATCGTGTGCCTGCAAGAAGACAAGTCCATAAAATTCGACCCCCTGCCACAACTGCGGCAGCTTTATCCCTACAACGACACGACCCATGTGCAGGCACCTAACAACAAATGTATTAATGCTGTGGGCATACACACCCGCTTCCCCATCGTCCGCAAGGAACGCATCGGCTACGAATCAAGCGCCAATGGCTCCGTAGCCTATTTCCTGAAAACGGGCGAAGACACCATCATCGTCATCAACAACCATTTGGAGAGCACCCACCTCTCGGCTGACGACCGAAAAAGTTACAAAGAGGTGTTAAAGGGCAAAGTGGAGCGCGACTCTGTGGATGAAGAGGCCTGGTATCTTTTCGACAAACTGAACCAAGCAGCAGCACAAAGAGCACCACAGGCTGATGCCGTGCACCAGTACATAAATGCCCATAGGGATTATCCCATCATCGTTTGCGGCGACTTCAACGACATCCCTAACTCTTACACCCGCCACACCATCGCACAGGGGCTCACCGACTGCTACGTGGAGGCTGGCTGCGGACTCGGTTTGTCATATAATCAGAAAGGGTTCAACTTCCGCATCGATCACATTTTGTGCTCCAGCCACTTCACCCCGACAATGTGCAAAGTAGACAACAAAATGGACGCCAGCGACCATTATCCGGTGGTTTGCAGGCTGAAAATGGCGGATAATCATTAAAAAATGTGCGAAAATTGGCAAAAAATTTTCCCTTGTGTAAAAAAATCACTATATTTGCAGGCTCAAAAGAAACAAACAAATACATAATAATTAAAAAAACAAAATGCAAAACAAAGGAATTGTAAAGTTTATTGCAGTAGCACTCATCCTTGTCTGCTGCTTCTATCTTTCCTTCTCGTTTGTCACCCGCTACCATGAGAACAAGGCTCTTGCTCTCACTGAGCAGCAGGGTGAGGAGGCCGGTCAGGCCTACCTGGACTCAGTGTCGTCGACAAACATCTGGTTCTGGGCTTACAACCTGAAGGAGTGCCGTGAAATGGAAATTGGCCTGGGTCTTGACCTGAAAGGCGGTATGAACGTTATCTTGGAGGTCTCGGTACCCGACATTATCGATATGCTGGCCGACCACAAGAAGGACGAAGGCTACAGAAAAGCCCTCGAACTGGCCAAAGTCGACGAGGAGAAGAGCCAGTCAGACTTCATCTCGCTCTTTGTGAACCGCTGGAAGGAGACCGGCAACGGCCGTCCTCTGGCCGCTATCTTCGCCACCCAGCAGATGAAGGGTAAGGTGAACACCAAGAGCACCGACGACGAGGTGGTGACCGCCCTGCGTGCAGAGGTGGAGGCCGCTATCGACAATGCCGAGACCGTCGTCCGCACACGTGTGGATAAGTTCGGTGTGGTGCAGCCCAACATCCAGAAGCTGGAAGGCCAGTCGCGCATCATGGTCGAAATGCCTGGCGTGAAAGAGCCGGAGCGCGTCCGCAAGCTGTTGCAGGGAAGTGCCAACCTGGAGTTCTGGGAGACCTACGACGCCCAGGATGTCATGAAATATCTGGCACAACTCAACCAGGCCTACGCAGCTGAGATGAGCCATCTCGACACAGAAGCCACAGAAACCACAGAAGCCCAAGAGACCCAAGACGACCAAGAGGCTTCGGAGGCTCCTCAAGACAGCACCGTCAACGCCCTTGATGCCGCCGCACAGAAGGTGGGCACTACCGAGAGCGCCGATGCCAGCAAGGATATAGACCTGCTCCGCAAGCAGAACCCGCTGCTGGCCTATCTTGACACCCGCTACGCCGGACTGGCTATGCTGGGATATGCCAATGCCAACGATGTGGCAAAAATCAACGAGGTCATCAACAGCGACGTGGCCAAGAAAGTGCTGCCCGCCGACCTGAAGCTGCTCTGGAGCGCCAAGCCCGCAAGGCTTGAAGGCGCAAAGGGCGACTACTACGAACTCTACGCCATCAAGGTAACCGACCCCAACGGCAAGGCTCCGCTGAGCGGCGACGTCATTGTCAATGCCAAGGACGATTTCTCGCAGGGTCTGGGCAAAAGCGAACCCGTCGTTTCGATGCAGATGAACACCGAGGGCACACGCATCTGGGCCAACCTGACCAAGATGAACATCGGCCACGCCATCGCCATTGTGCTTGACGACGTGGTGTACAGTGCCCCCCGCGTGAACGACGAGATTACCGGCGGTAACTCGCAGATTTCGGGCTCGTTCACTCCCGCAGAGACCAAGGACCTGGCCAACACGCTGAACTCTGGTAAGATGCCGGCTCCGACCCGTATCGTGCAGGAGCAGGTGGTCGGTCCTACACTCGGTGCACAGTCCATCCGTCAGGGAGCCATCTCATTTGTCGTGGCCTTCATCCTGCTGATGTGCGTCATGTTGCTGCTCTACAACTGGATTCCCGGTATGCTGGCCAACTGCGCACTCCTGTTCAACCTCTTCTTCACCCTCGGCATCCTGGCCTCGTTCCAGGCCGCTCTGACTATGCCGGGTATTGCCGGTATCGTGCTTACGCTGGGTACCGCCGTCGATGCCAACGTGCTCATCTATGAGCGCACCAAGGAAGAACTGCGCAAGGGTTTGCACCTGAAGGAAGCCCTGAATCAGGGTTATTCCAATGCCTTCTCGGCCATCTTCGACTCCAACCTCACATCATTGATTACGGGTATCATCCTCTACGTCTTCGGCACAGGTCCTATCCGCGGCTTCGCCACCACTTGGATTATCGGTATCTGTATTGCCTTCTTCACCGCCGTGTTTATGACCCGTCTGGTCTACGACCGTCAGATGAAGCGCGACAAGTGGCAGAACCTCACATTCTCCACACCATTCTCGAAGAACCTTATGCAGGGCACACACTTCAACTTTATGGGTGCCTACAAGACTTCCTACATCGTCTGGTGTGTGGCAGCTGTCATCTTCATCGTCTGCTTCTTCGTCCGTGGCCTCGACCAGAGTATCGACTTCACCGGTGGTCGCAACTACGTGCTGACCCTCGACAAGGAGGTGCCTGTGGAGCAGGTGCGCGAACTGGTCTCCAACGTATTCCAGGAGGAAGAGGGCAAGGTGGCCTATACCAGCGTTATCGCCCTGGGTGCATCGTCGGACAAGACCGTGCGTATCTCCACCAACTGGAAGATTACGTCTAACGACCCAACTGTCGACGACCAGGCTGAGGACATCCTCTACCAGACCCTGAAGAACGGTGGCCTCATTTCGCAGGAGAGCATCGAGTCGTTCAAGAATCCTGACGTGCGCGAGGGTGGCTCTATCATCGAGTCATCGAAGGTGGGACCGTCGGTGGCCAAGACCATCACACGCGGTGCTATCATCAGCGTCATCCTGGCCCTGATTGCCATCTTCCTCTACATCCTGCTGCGCTTCCGCAACGTGGCCTTCTCCGTCGGCTCTATCGTGGCTCTGGCCTTCGATGCCCTGGTGGTCATCGGCTTCTACTCGCTGCTCCACCACATCGTGCCCTGGTCGCTGGAGGTTGACCAGACGTTCATCGGTGCCATCCTGACTGTGATAGGTTACTCTATCAATGATAAAGTGGTGGTATTCGACCGTATCCGTGAAAACATCGGACTCTTTGGCAAGCGCGACCGCAAGATGCTGTTCAACGACTCGCTGAACCAGACGCTGGCCCGTACCATCAACACCTCAGTGACGACGCTCGTCGTGCTGCTCACCATCTTCTTCCTTGGTGGCGATAGCATCCGCTCGTTCTCCTTCGCCATGATTTTAGGTGTCATCGTCGGTACACTCTCGTCTATCTTCATCGCTGCCCCGACGGCTTATCTGACAATGAGCAAGAAGGACCGCAAAGAGGAAGAAATAAAGGCGTAAGCGCAAACTAAGAGACCTTATTCAATCATTTACGGGGGAGCTGGGAGTACATTTCCCAGCTCCCCTTTCCAAAACCTAATGGAGAGAGCAACGGTAGAGCTAAGAGGCGTCAGCATCGGCTACAAGTCGAGGCAGGGCGTGCACACCGTGGCCGAAAGCATCACGGCAAGCATCTGCTGCGGCAAACTGACCTGTCTGCTTGGTGAGAACGGCGTGGGAAAGTCGACGCTGTTGCGCACGCTGGCTGGCTTCCAGCCCAAGTTGGGGGGAACCATCATCGTAGAGGGTCGTGAGCTGGAAACCTACAGCAGCCGCGAACTGGCCTGCACCGTAGGCGTGGTGCTGACCGAGCGCCCCGACGTACAGCAGATGAGGGTGGAGGAGCTGGTGGCTCTCGGCCGGTCACCCTATACGGGCTTCTGGGGACGCCTGAATGATAAAGACCGCGAAGCTATCACCGAGGCCCTGCACCTGGTGGGCATCGAAAGGCTGAAAGACCGCCTTGTGCAGACCCTCAGCGACGGCGAGCGGCAGAAAGTTATGATAGCCAAGGCGCTTGCACAGCAGACACCCGTCATCTTCCTTGACGAGCCGACAGCCTTTCTCGACTATCCCAGCAAGGCAGATATGCTGCTCCTGCTGCGACGCATCAGCCGCGAGGCTGGCAAGACGGTGTTTCTCTCCACCCACGACCTGGAACTGGCTCTGCAGGCTGCCGACACGCTCTGGCTGATGTCGCGCCAAGAAGGGCTTAACATTGGCTCACCCAGGCAGCTGGCCGACAACGGCACCCTCTCACGCTTCATAGAGCGCGGAGGCATCGTCTTCGATACCGAAACCCTCACCATCCGCCTGACCAATGGCAACGAATGATGTAAAACTATGGAAGTAAAAAAAGACTCATTCAAGGCCTGGCTGCTGGCAGCAAGGCCGAAAACACTCACAGGCGCTGCTGTACCCGTAATAATCGGCCTGTCATTAGCCTGGGCCGACGCCAAGCTTTATGCCGGTGACACATTCAGTTGGGTGGCCGCCGTGTTGTGCTTGCTTTTTGCCTTTATCATGCAGATAGACGCCAACTTCATCAACGACTTTGTAGACTATGCCCGTGGCACCGACGACCGCGCCACACGCTTAGGGCCGGAACGCGCCTGCACTCAGGGCTGGGTGACCATCGAGCGCATGAAACACGTCATCGCCGCAACCACCTGCCTGGCCTGTCTGGTCGGACTGCCGTTAGTGTGGTTTGGCGGACTGGAGATGCTCCTTGTGGGGATGATCTGTGTCGTGTTCTGCTTCCTCTACACCACCCACCTGTCCTATCTGGGACTGGGCGACGTGCTGGTGCTGGTGTTCTTCGGACTGGTGCCCGTGAGCATCACCTATTATATTCAGTTGCACACCTTCACCGCCGAGGTGATAGTAGCCTCGCTGGCCTGCGGACTGGTAATCGACGCCCTGCTGCTGGTGAACAACTTCCGCGACCGCGACACCGACCGCACGGCAGGCAAACAGACGCTCGTGGTACGCATCGGCCCCAAAGCCGCCCTGTGGCTCTATTTGAGCGTAGGCATCGCCGCCTGCCTTCTGGGGCTGGTTTTCGGCCTGAACAACCGCTGGTGGGCATTCGTCCTGCCATTCGCTTATCTACTGCTTCACACGCTCACCTTCCTCCGTATGAAGAGCATCTGGCAAGGCCGCGAACTAAACAGCTGCCTTGGAGCCACTGCCCGAAACATCCTCATCTACGGCCTCCTGGTCGCCATCGGCATCATCTTGTCATAATAATATGAATCCAGCCAAGCGGATTATCGTCAATACTGCCGTGCAGTATGCCAAGGCTATCATCACTTTGGCCTTGACACTCTACTCGACGCGCTTGGTGCTCGACGCGCTCAGCGTTAACGACTATGGCATCTATATGGTCATAGCGGGCGTGGTGGCTATGCTGGGCTTCATCACCAATGCGCTGGCCATCACCACACAGCGCTATCTGTCGTACAATCAGGCACAAGGCGACATCCCCCATCTGAAGAAAATCTTTGTAAACAGCCTGTTCATCCACTTGGTCTTTGGACTCCTGGTCGTGGCGGCATTGCTGGCCCTGCGAGGAGTCCTCTTCGACTATGTGCTCAACATCGACCCACTGCGTGTGCCAACAGCAAAGGAAATCTATGTCATTTCAGCCTTTATGCTGCTGGTCACCATCCTCTCCTCGCCTTACAAGGCGCTGCTCATTGCCCACGAAAACATCGTGTACATTGCCATTGTCGAAATCGTGGATGCAATTGTCAAGCTT
>JAGCZA010000127.1 GCA_017960525.1 Prevotella sp. | reverse complement strand
GGGGCATCGCCCTGGGGTCATAATCAGCGGGTTTCATTTCGCCCCGTAAGGGCAGAAGAGTTCGTCTGACTTTTTTTCAAGTGGACTCAACAAGATGAGAACCCAAGGGGGAAATTTTATTCCTACGGCATCAAAATGTAGGCGTTCAGTTGGAGATTTCCTATTGCTGGGCGAGCAACACAAGTTGTTGGGCGAGCAACATAAGTTGCTGGGCTGGCAACATAAAATATGTAGGGGATTAAAGAAAAACAAATAGGGGACAAAAGAAAAAACAAAAGGAGGGTAAAGATAAAAACCTCATTAATTCATAGTGCCCTTGAGGCAATGTCTCCAAAAATATCACGATTGAGTAAAAATCTCCTTTTTTTGTCGCTTCAAAACTAATTCTGCTCGAATAAGCAAAATAATTGTCCATTATCCATTGCCAATTGGACATTATTATATAAATTTGCCCTCGGATTCCCCGCATTCTGTAGCGACGGG
The DNA here is from genome assembly GCA_017960525.1 of Prevotella sp. Taxonomy (GTDB): domain Bacteria; phylum Bacteroidota; class Bacteroidia; order Bacteroidales; family Bacteroidaceae; genus Prevotella. The sequence goes on along the minus strand of JAGCZA010000127.1, from coordinate 3,127 downwards.
TCGGGGATGATTTATTGGAAATAAAAGAAGCGTTATGCTCGTCTTGTATCTAGAAACCTGAGAAATTTCAAATGCGACAAGAGAACATGATGACTTCCACGTTTATAGCGTGGAATGTTATCCTATCTCCCGTACATGGTTTTCTCAGGACCTCTAGATGAAGATGTGGACATACAGTTCCACGCTTCCTGCATATAAACGTCCTTGAGGGGCTGGAGGGCCAAGCAAAAAGTAACAACACGAATGAAAACAGATTACTTTAAACAGTTGGCTTTAGCTGTTGTGCTTCTGTCAGTTTCAGGAATTGCCAATGCCTATGACGTAATAATCGATGGTAGAGCTTATAATCTTTTTCAAGAAGGAAAAACTGCTGAGGTGACATCTGGAGGAGATTATACTGGTTCAATTATTATTCCATCCACAATTAACACAGGGGGCGAAACTTATGATGTGGTTGCAATAGGGAATAGTGCGTTCATTAACTGCTTTAGTCTTACCTCCATTACTATACAATCGAGCGTGATGTCAATTGGTTACTCTGCATTCGAAGGATGCTATAAATTGACCGCCATTACAATACCTGAGAGTGTGACTAGCATTGGGGAGCGTGCATTCTCTGCTAGAAGGCTTGGTACGTGCGGGCTGTCCGCTCCTTTTCAAGGGTGGAACGGCAGAGATGTTGCATCTGAACAGTGCCAAGCGATTATCCATAGATGTTGACATCATCTGTCCCCCAGACTTGAAAACCCAGAAGAATTTAAATTGCTCCAGAACGGCATAGGTAAGGTACGCAGTTTCATCCATAGTGAAAACTATGGACTCGACAGTGCCATTGTCAATGCTTCTAAGGCAGCCTATCTCAGTAAACTCATAGAAAAAGGTATCTCAAAGGTTCGTCATTTCTCTTCAGGTCATGAGCAAGAACTGATTAGTGCCGTGATTGTTGAGCCGCTTCCTACGAAGTTCAATAAGTTCAAGAAAAGCAATGTAGAGGCATTCTTCTATTGGAATGAAATACAGAAAATAGAAAAAAACAATAAAAAGTGACAATATGAAAAGGGTTATACACCTTATTATAATACTGGCCGTGCTGGCCTTTGCGACCTGCACGAAGCCTGACCGCAGCGAGGAGGCAGACAGGGTAACGGACGAAGTGAAAGAACTGATGTTCAAGAATCCTGAACAGGCGTTGGCACTGGTGGACAGTGCTGAGCAGGTAGGCGTGTTCTCGGCATCTGACGCCAACCTCATCAAGGTCAACATTTATTGGAATATCGGCCAGAAGCGGATGGCGGCATTCTACGGCGAGCAGGCCTTGGCCGATTCCGACCTGAAGCGCAAAAGCAAGACCTATTACTCGGCCCTCATGCTGATGGTCAAATGGTACGAGGAGAACGGCGAGTACGGGAAAGCCAACGAAATGGCTGACGAAATCTTGGCTGACATGGAAAAAGATACAAGCCAGGTGGCGTTGACGATGCAGAGCAGTGCGCTGACGCGAAAGGCAGAGTGCGAAATACATACAGGGCACCCCGACGAGGCAGAGCGTCTGTATTTGGAGTGCATCGACATTCTGATGAAGGGCATGACGCATCCGAAGAGTTACTGGGAGATAGACCCTCTGTTTTATGCTATACTGGAAACCTCGGACTTCTATCTTGAACATGGAAAGCCGGAAAAGGCATTGGAATTGATAACGAAGGGCGATACGGCTCTGGCTCGTTTGGAGCGTAGCCCCGAGGTGCCGGACAAAGTGCTCCAGTTTCGCCGAAATAACATGACCATCAGCCAGGCGATGGTCTATGCCGCAAACGGCAAGCGCGACAAAGCCGAGGCCCTCTACCTCAAGCACCGCCAGACCGAAGGATTGTCGCATACCGACATTTTCGTCGAAGGCCGCTATCTGGCAATGACCGACCGCTACGACGAGGCCATCCGCCTCTTCCGCCAGTCCGACTCCATCTATCGTGCTGCGGGCGGCCCTCTTTCCAGTGCCTATATCAATGCCCGCATGTCGCTCGAATACGATGCGCTGCAAAAGGCTGGTCGCACGGCAGAAGCCTTGGACTTGGGGAATCGCATACGCCTGTTGAGCGATTCAGTGCGGATGCAGGAGCGGCGTGCCGACATGGAACAGCAGCAGGAAATCAAGCGACAGGAGACAGAAATCATCGACAAACAACATGCGCTCACCGTCCATCGCATCATACTTATTGCCGCCATCCTCGTCTGCCTGCTCATCGCCTACCTGCTCTGGCGCACCCATCAACATAATAAGGTATTGGCAGCCAAGAACCGCAAACTCTACGAGGAGATAGAGCAGCGCCGTCAGGAAGAGCAACAGGAGATGGCGCAGTTGCAGGCCACTCCCGAGGAGCAACTCACCACCGAGCAGCAACTTTACCGCCGCCTCTGTTTGCTGATGGAAGAGCAACAGCCCTATACCGACGAGACACTGAACCGCGACTCGCTGGCACGGATGCTCGGCACCAACGCAAAGTATGTGGAGCAGGCCATCCGCCAGTGCTCGAAAGGTGAGACCCCAGGCGACTTCATCACCCGCTACCGTCTGGAGCACGTCACCCGTCTGCTGAAGACCACCGACGACCCCATCGCCATCATTGGCGAACTTGCGGGCATCCCCAGCCGTGCAACCCTCGCCCGACTATTCCGCAACACCTACGGCATGTCGCCTTCCGAGTACCGCAAAATATAGTTTTTCCAAATTTGAGACATACTTTTCCGCCAGTGAGACATCGGTCTTGCTGGCGGTTTGTAATTTTGCAGTCAAAATTGCAAATTCTGGAACAATATGGAAACATCATTTGTCATCGCAGTAGCCTTGGGAGTCGCCGTCGTCGTGGTGCTCCTCGTTCTGGTGGCCGTCGTCGTCTTTCAGCGGTGGCGCATCTCCGACAACAATACACACCTGAAATCGTTTCTCGACGAGAACATGGAAATGCGCGACAAGTTGCGCAAGTATGAAAGATAACAAACATTATAAACCCTTTAAACATTACTTATTATGAGAAAGATTTTTGTAATGGCAGTATTTGCTTGCTTCGCTGCAATGAATGTGAACGCCCAGACGGAAGAGACGGAAAGCAAGAACGAGGAGATGCTTCGC
>JAGCZA010000126.1 GCA_017960525.1 Prevotella sp. | reverse complement strand
GGGCGACAAGACCCCGTTGCTTGGCACCAAGGGCAGGCTCATCAGCATCAACCTGAAGGCTGACCCCGCCAGTCTTACCGGTACTGGCAAGATCTTCGGCATCGGTCTGTCGAACAACAAGGACCAGGGCTTTGCCACCTTCGGTGGAGGCGCAACCATTGTTGACGTTGAGTTCGCCATCAATGGCGGTGACAGCGACGGCATCCAGGACATCCAGGCTGCTGGCAACAAGAGCGCTGTTTACAACCTGAGCGGCCAGCGTGTGAATGGCCAGGCCAAGGGCCTGCTCATCCAGGATGGCAAGAAGTTCATTGTGAAGTAATCGAGCATGGTTCCAACAAACCGTATCACTCTATGACAGAAGGGATCGGGGGCACTCAAAGGGCCTCCGACCCCTCCTTTTCTTTTTTTACCCAACCATCAACCTTGTTATTCATAGTTTCGATTAAGAGAAACACATTACTGACGGTCTCCCGACTGTCCACCTAAAGCGAAAATGAAACAGCCCACAGGGCTTCAAAATACAGCACACTAAATAAATAAAAATAACTAACAATCTAATTTATGAAACGTAAAACTATCGTAACGAAGAAAAGACGGTGGGCGGCTCGTACTGCTTGCGGCCTGCTTGTCTGTGCCACTATGTTGGCATTGCCGTCGTGCGAGGATGAGGTGCTTACCGGCCAGCCGTCGTGGCTGGGCAACAGCATCTATGAACGGTTGGAGGAAGAAGGCAATTACTCTACTGTGTTGCGCCTCATCGACGACCTGGGCCAGCGCGAGGTCCTGGCACACACTGGCTCGAAGACTCTCTTTGCTGCCGATGACGATGCCTACAAAAAGTGGTTTGCCGGCAACTCGTGGGGTGTCAGTTCCTATGAACAGCTCACCACGGCCCAGAAAAAACTGTTGTTGAACAACTCTATGATTAACAATGCCTATCTCATTGAGTTGATGTCAAATGTCTCTGGCACACCGCCTATGGAGGGTATGGCTATGCGCCGTGAAACGGCAACGAGCATTTATGACTCGGTCTATGTCATGCCAATAGACAAGATGCCCAAAACCTCAGCTTGGGACGGACTGAGAGCTAAGGGAAAGCCTGTGCCTATCTTCAAGGACGCCACCACGGCTCCGATGATACACTTCCTGCCAGCCTATATGACGTTCAACAACATCACCAGCGAAGACCTCTCCATCCTTACTAACGGACAGGCCACTTCGATCAACGAGGCCTGGGTGAACGGCAAGAAGGTTGTCAGCCGTGACATCACTTGCAAGAACGGATACGTACAGAAAGTGGACGGCGTGATAGAGAGTTCGCCAAATATGGCAGAGATTCTGCGCCAGCATCCGATTATGTCGCGCTGGAGCGAGTTGGTGGACCGCTTTTCCGCCCCCTATCCCTCTGATGCTTTAAGAACAGAATACAACCGTATATATAATAATGAGGACTCTGTTTTTGTGATGCGCTACTTCAGCCGTCGCTCTTACAATCCCAACACTAAAACTGTCGGAGCCAACAACACATTGCCCGATATGATAACGCCAGTGACGGAACTTCTCAGTTTTGATCCGGGCTGGAACCACTACATGTATTCCAACACGATGGGCTACGACCTGCACTATGATGCAGCCGCCATGCTCGTGCCTACAAACAAGGCTTTGGAAGACTGGTGGAACGACCAGGGACGCGACCTGAAAGACGAGTACGAGGAGTGGGACTCCATTCCCAACAAGATTCTCTCGAAACTCATCAATGTCAATATGCTGCCAACGTTCTCCGAGTCAGTCCCCTCGAAGTTCGGCCATGTGCTCAACGATGCCAAGGAACCCCTCGGCATTACCAAGGAAGACGTGGACTCATGCTTTATGGGCTGCAATGGTGTGGTCTACCTGACGAACAAGGTGTTCACCCCTGCCGAGTACGCATCGGTCACTTATCCCGCCCTGGCACACGAATCGACAATGAGTGTCATCTACTGGGTCATTGAGCAGCAAAACTTCCTGCCATACCTCTTGTCAATGGATTCGCAGTATGCACTCCTCCTGCCCACCAACGAGGCTATGACGTGGTATATTGACCCATCCTCTTATTGGCTCACCACCAACCAGACCGACACTTTGGGAAACACCACTCGTGTGGAATGGCCGCGCAACCTTTATTTCTACAAGGATTTGACGAAGAGGGAAGAGTCGGAGCAGGTGCAAGCTTGGCGCTACTTGAGCACTATTGACGAAAACGGAAACATTGAACGTGGTATCCTTGGACAGACAACAAACGTAGACCGCGAAATTGTGGACAAGTTCCTTACCGACCTGATGGATCAGCTCATCATTGTCATTCCCGACAAGTCGAAGACGCTGGAGGACTATGTGAGGGATGGCTATTCGCTGTTCAAGACAAAGGGCGGTACGTTGCTGCGTGTCACGATGGGCGACAATGGCAACCTGGCCTTTGAGGGTGCATGGCAGATGGAGCACAATAACCACAAAATCGAGACTACTGAAGTGTTCCAGAAGACAAATGGCCGCAGCTATGTGATAGACAGCCAGGTGCCTCTGGGGTCACGCAAGTCGCTCTACCAGACCCTCGCCGAGCACGAGGAGTACAGTGGCTTCTTGAGCCTGATGCAAAGCAGCTATTGTGACCTGTTCACCCAGACACTGAACAGCACCTACAAGCCTTCAGGCACCAACAATTATAATATGCGCTTGTTCGATAATTACAACTATACTGTGTTCGTGCCTACCAACGATTCAATTGCCAAACTGCAAGAGCAAGGGATTTTCCCCAGTGCTGACGAGCTGCTCGACACGAAGGGCTTTGAAAAGTTGGACACCATCTGCCAAGAAATGGGATGGTATCCGCCAGGCGGCGGAACTGCCCGTGAGAAGAAAGAAATCAAAGACAAGGTGAAAGCCTGCATTACAGAAATCATTACCAACTTTGTGCGTTATCACGTGATGGACCACTCGGTGGCCATCGGTATGGCACCTGAGGTGAACAGTACCACCAGTTACGAGTCTATGAAGCGCAATCCGGAAACGGGACGTTTCTACAAGCTGGAGGTTGAATTTGGCAATCAGGGAATCACCATCAAAGACGTGGTCAATGAGAAGACCGGCCTGAAGAAAAAGGTGATAAATAATCCCGGACTCTACAATAACATCTGCCGCGAGTACTGGTTTGAGGAACTGGATAACAACCGTGGAACCCGACTGTTTATGGGTAGCGATGCTGTGGTTCACCTCATCGACGCCCCCTTATATTATGAAAATCCGCGTCCCTGGAAAGAGGTCGTCGCAGAATACTTACAGAACAACTAACATATAACAGCTCCAAATCATACAGATATGAGAAAATTGAAATCCATCATATTGACTATGGCTCTGCTGCTGGCAGTTACTGTCAGTGCCCAGAACATTACGTCGGTCCACGGCACAGTGAGCGACGAATTGGGCGGGCTGATGGGAGCCACCGTCTGCGAAATTGACGGTTCGGGGCGTATCATCAATTCGGCCGTGACCGACCTGAACGGTAACTTCACCATGAAAGTGAAGAACACCAAGGACAAGATACGCTTCACATACGTAGGTATGAAGCCACAAATACTGCCCATTAACCAGTCTACCTACAACATCAAAATGTCTTCGGCTACAACGCTGAAGGAAGTGACTGTGAAGTCGAAACGTCGCGCACAGGGTAATGGACTGCCCATCCCGGAACGTGAAATCTCTTATGCCACTCAAACCATCTCTATGAAAGAGTTTGAAGGTCTGGGCATTACTTCTGTTGACGAGGCTCTGCAGGGTCGTATTGCCGGTCTTGACATCATTGGCAACTCTGGTGACCTGGGGTCAGGCTCCACTATGCGTTTGCGTGGTTCCGGCTCGCTTTCATCCCTAACTGATGCCAACCCGCTCATTGTGGTCGACGGCAACATCCGCGAGGTGAATCTCTCCGACTTCGACCTGGCTGGTGCCAACAACGAGAAATTTGCCGAGCTGCTCAATATCAACCCTGAAGACATTGCCGACATCCGTGTGCTGAAGGATGCAGCCGCAACGGCCGTTTACGGCTCACAGGGCGGTAACGGTGTCATAGAACTGCAAACCAAGCGTGGCGTCCGAGGCAAACCGAAGCTCACATACTCACTAAAACTTACCGGCACTTACCAGCCGAAGGGCTATGATTTGCTCAGCGGTGATGACTACACCATGATGCTGAAGGAGGCATATTTCAATCCCTCGCAGGATGACAATGCCTCGAACATTCCTGAATTGAACTATCTCGATGACACGGGCGGCTTTGCCGACTGGCGACAGTACCGTGCCAACACCGACTGGCGCGATGCTGTCACTCAGTGGGGCCTGCGCCAGAACCACTATGTCACTATCAGTGGTGGCGGTGAGAAAGCATCGTTCCGTATTGGTGGTGGTTTCGACCACGAAACGGGTACTATGATTGAGCAGAAGCTGAACCGCTTCTCTACACGTGTGGCCTTGGACTACAATGTTTCCCAGCGCATACGTGTATCAACAAACTTCGCCCTGACCTATACGAAGAACGACATGAACTATGACGGCCTGCTATCCATCGCACAGAGGAAGATGCCGAACATGAGCATCTATGAGATTGACCCCGACACGGGAGAGGAGACCAGCACCTATTACACGATGCCTCGCAATGGCATTTACATTGGCTCCGAGGTGTTCAAGGACGACCAGCGCAATTTGGTAAACCCTGTGGCGTCTGCCCATCTGGCCAAGAACCAGCGCCGCACCTACGATATGAGTCCAGAGTTGGTCATCCAGTATTACTTGTTAGGAACCGATGAAGACCATCACCGCTTGGATTGGCGTGGTAGTGTCTATATGAACATCTTCAACCAGTATGATGACAAGTTCTATCCGTCGGAGCTGACTCCCATAGCCTACAATGCAGGTGTGAACACCAGCTATACAGGTTCGTCGAAGAGCGTGTCGTTCAATACCAAACAGACACTCACGTTCACGCCTCACTTCAATAACAAGGACCACTCTATGATGGTGTTGGGACGCTTTGAACTGACCAGTGGCTCCAGCAATGGACAGAGTACTGAAGCAAACGGTTTGGCTACAGGAGTTGAAGCTCCTTCTGCAGGCGGTCTTAACTACAAACCTGGCTCTTGGTACAACCAGTGGCGCTCGATGTACTACACATTCTCAACACACTATGCCTACAAAGAGCGCTACATTGCCGATTTCACATTACGTGCTGATGGTACCACCAAGTTTGGCCCAGGCAACCGCTGGGGTTACTTCCCCTCTGTTTCGCTGAAGTGGATTATCAGTGATGAGCCTTGGATGCAGAAGCTCAAGCCAGTTCTCTCGACGCTGGCCTTCAGACCCAGCTGGGGTCGTGTGGGTAACCAGCCCAACCAGAACTACCTATACACGTCGAAATACGGTTCAGTCGACCGCTATATTGACATGTCGGCCCAGGCACCTCTGAATATCCGGCTGACTGACCTTAAGTGGCAAATCGTATCGTCGTACAATGTGGGACTCGACATCCATTTCCTGGACGAAAAGCTCAACCTCACCATCGAGGCCTACCGTTCTACCACCACCGATATGCTGATGCCTGACTACCGTATTCCTTCAAACGCCGGCTTCACTACTGTACCCTACCGCAACTCCGGTAAGATGCGCAATATGGGATGGGAGTTCCACATCAACACTAACAGGTTCATCCGTAAAGGAAAGTTCTATATGGATATGAATGCCAACTTCGGTAACAATCGTAACGAGATTATCGAGATGGATGAGTACGTGCTCAACAACCTCAACTCCACCTACGGCTACAAGAACGGCGAATATCTGCAGCGCGTGCAATTGCACAATCCATTTGGTGCCATCTACGGCTTCAAGTTCAAGGGTGTGTTCACCCACAACTACAGTACTTTCGTCAATCTGAATCTCACCGATGAACAGTACCAGCAGTTTGTGCAGGGCACCTTGCCCGACGAGTGGTACCAGGAGCATGGATGGGAGAAACGGCCTTACACTGCACCTGTGGTGACAAACGAGAAGGGTGAGCTGGTGCGTGACGGTAACACCGGACAGCCAATCCGTATGATGTACAACTACACCAATGATGCAAGTGGTAAAAACTACCGCTTCAATGGTGGTGATGCTATTTACGAGGATGCCAACCACGATGGTCAGATCAATGCCCTCGACATCACCTATCTCGGTTCGTCGCTGCCAAAGCTTACTGGTGGTTTCGGCTTTTCCTTCAACTATGGCGATTGGCGTCTGTCCACGCAGTTCACCTATCGTGTGGGCAACAAGATTCTGAACCTGGCCCGTTTGGATCTGGAGTCGATGATTGGCAACAACAACCAGGCCCAGGCCGTGAACTACCGTTGGCGTAAAGAGGGCGACGTGACCTCAGTGCCACGTGCCATGCATGGTGACAATAGTGCCTTCAATTCGCTTGTTTCCGACCGCTATGTGGAGGATGGCTCTTATCTGCGTATGAGCTATGCACAGCTTTCATACGCTTTGAAGAAGAAGCAATTGAAGTGGATAGGCTTGAACCGTTTGTCGTTCTACGCCTCAATCAACAATCCGTTTGTCATCACGAAGTATTCGGGTGTAGACCCGGATATATCGCAGGGCGGTTATGCACCAGCCATCGACCGCGCCCAGACACCGCGCTCACGCAGCTACACACTGGGTATTACCGTAGACTTCTAATGCGCTTTGCTAAATTGAATATTGAAAATTGAAAATTGAATATTATGACTACTAAGATCGACAATAAAAGGAAACGCTCGCTATATGCCAAGCTGATAGGTTTGTCATTTATCATTTATCATTTGTCATTTAGCGTAGCGTGTAGCGATTTTCTCGAGATTCCTTCCCGTAGTGAAATAGTGCTGGAGGAATTTTGGAATGAGAAAGCCGATGTTGACAATATCGTGGCAGGATGCTATTCTCGTATGCAGTCCGACGATGTCGTCCGCCGTCTCATCGTGTGGGGAGAGTGCCGTGCCGACAATGTGATGGCCGGCATCAACATCGACAAGGATGCCAATCTGGAGAATGTCCTCAAGGAGAACATCACCACCAAGAATCCCTATACGGCCTGGGACGGGCTCTACTCTGTCATCAACCGTTGCAATACCGTCATCAAGTATGCACCAGGCGTGGCTGCCAGCGATCCAGGCTACACACAGAGTGAGCTGAAGGCTACCATTGCTGAAGTGAGCGGACTGCGCGACCTGTGCTATTTCTATCTCATTCGGACATTCCGCAATGTGCCCTACAGCACTGAAGCCTTTACCGATGATGACCAGATTATGGATCTTCCACCGACATCTTTTGAGGTTATTCTTGACAGCCTTATCAGCGATCTTGAGTCTGTACAAGGGAATGCCATCAAGCGTTATCCAACAAACAAGTCCAAGTATCAGACTGGTCGCATCACTCGTTGTGCTGTCTGGGCCATGCTCTGTGAGATGTACCTCTGGAAGGGCGACTACGACAAGTGTATCTACTATGCCGACTTGGTCATAGAAGACAAAAAAGAACTGGCTAAGGAGTCGAGTTCTTACAGTATGGGGCAGACCACAGACCAGCGTTTGCTGGGCTATCCTTTGGTGGGCAGCTCTACATACAGTAGTTCCTTTGGCAATTACTACCGCACAATATTCATTGACGGCAATAGTTCCGAAACCATTTTTGAACTGCTCTTCGATGAATCTCGGGCAGGAAACACCATGTTGGGAAATAGTGCTGTAGGTCTTTTCTATGGCAACAGCACCGTGACAAAAGGCTATCTGGCCCCCTCCAGTTCCGTCATTAGCGATGCAGGAAAGGTCAATTCGCGTTCAGTATATGCCGACGCAAACTATTATGCCGATTCACGCCTCTATACCAATTCCAACAACAACGATGAGTCTATCAACAAGTTCGTATGCCGCAGCGTGACAATCTCTGACAATGCCACACGTACTTCACCGCCATCAGTTACATACGGGTCGAAATTCTCGTATGCAAAGATTAATAATGTTGACCATCATTACAACTCAGCACCGTGGATTATCTATCGTGTTCCCGACATTATGCTGCTTAAGGCTGAGGCTCTTTGCCAGAAAATGAGGGAAGGCTCCGACTCCGAGACCAATGCCTACAATGCTCCGTTGCTGACCGAGGCTTTCAAGTTGGTGAAGGCTGTCAACAACCGTAGCATCTGCCAGCAGACGTCCAGTATGACTGATGTGCTCAATGAGCGCAACTTCGGCACCCGTGCCACGATGGAAGCGCTCGTGATGGCAGAGCGTCAGCGGGAGTTGATGTTCGAGGGCAAGCGTTGGTACGACTTGGTCCGCCGCTCTATGCGCGATGGCAACACCGACGAGTTGTGCCGTATTATGAGCCGCCGTGAGGGTACGAACTCCCAGTACGTACAGAACTTTTTTGGCAGTGCGACCACAGGTATGTATGCCATTTTCTGGCCATACAACGATGAGGAGACCAAGGTGAACAAGAACCTTGCCGATGCCCAGAATCCTGCATTCAGTTCTGGCGAAAGCAATATCTCCAAGTAGTAGATTATGATAGTATCATTTAATACAATAATGAATATGAAGCAATTGATAAATAGAAAGGCAAAGGGGCTGTTCCGCTTCATTGCCTATATCCTCCTCCCCCTGGTGGGCGGAGGCTTGGCGGTGGTGTCATGTAGCGATGAGCCTGACAGCGAATACTTCTACACCTTCAATGGTGAGATGATGAGCGACTACCTGAAGAACCGCTCAGAGTACAGCCGCTTTACCTACATTGTTGAGAAAGCCGAACTGATGGACTTGCTTGCCACATACGGCCACTACACCTGTTTTGTTCCATCAGATACTGCTGTGGGCACCTACCTGAGGGAACGCGGCCTCACAAATGTTGAACAGCTCTCTAAGGAAGACTGCGACACCATCGCACGCACGCACCTCATCTCGAACATGTATTCTACTTTCGAGATGTTGCCCAGCGGTACTTCGACGTCTGATGCCAGCTTCACATTGCCAACCCCCAATATGCTGGGGCGCTACATTACCACGTCTTCCGACGAGGTGGACGGTAAGCCAGTAGTGAGACTTGAAGGTACTGCTTATATCTACAATGAGTTGCAGAACGACACCGTGGAGAATGGCATTATGCAGCCTGTCAACATGGTTATTGAGAAGTCGAACAGCTACATCGCTGACATTGTCCGATCTAACAACAAAATCAGCATCTTCTATGAGGCACTCGTAGCCACAGATGTGCTCGACGACATTCTTCTTGTGGCCGACCCGACTTGGGAGTCGAAAGGACAGCCTAAGTATTACTACACCTCTGACTTCTGGAAGGAAGTGGCATGGGTGCCTGACACCAAGAAATACGGATACACCATCTTTGTGGAGCCAGACTCAATCTATCTCGATAAATTCGAAGAAATGGGCATCTCGACCGCCAACGGCAATCTTCGTGCCCTCTATGAGTTGGCCTGCCGTATCTACGACAGGGTGTATGAAGCTGATGTAAATGCCCCCGGCCACTCTTTTGACAACCTTACCGACAGTGTTAATCCGTTGCGCCGTTTCATACAGTATCATATTCTGACCCGCTCGGTTCCAAGTGCCGACAAGCTCACGGCTCCCATTATGAACAAGACCAATGAGGCTTTCGGTTTCGACACAAAATTGGTTAATCCAGAAGACTGGTATCAGACAATGCTGCCGCATACACTGATGAAATTTGAACAACTTACTGTTGACCAGGACAGCAAAGGCAACAACTATCGCGGAAAGGATGTTGGTCTTGTTGGTGAGCGTTTTATCAATCGTCGCTATGCTTCACCCGACTATAACGTTCGTGGTGCTTGGATTAACTCCAGCATGGATACAGAGAACGAGCATGATGCTGTGAATGGCCATTACTTTTATGTAGACGACATTGTGGCTTTCAGCTATGAAGTTCAGAAAATCGTTCAGAACACTCGTATTCGCATGGACTTCAGCAGCATCTTCCCAGAAGTGATGACAAATAACCTCCGCCAGAATGGCGACCCATTCACCGATGATGCCAGTGGTACGCCTGACGACTCTTCGACCCCGAAGAACGGACGCAATTTCTATTTCCCACTCGGCTATCTTGACGGAGTGACATTCACCAACTGTTATTGCGTGCTCCGCCGCCCGCACATCAACTTCTGGTCGTGGCAGGGCGATGAGTGGAACCTTTTCGGCGACTACGATTTCACCTTCCGTATTCCGCCCGTACCCGAATCGGGCGAGTATCAGCTTCGCCTGGGATTCTGCGCCCTTCCCACCCGTGGTGTCATGCAGACCTATTTCGACGGAATACCCCAAGGAATTCCCCTTGACATGACAAAGTTTCTTGACTCTGAACTTTATATTGGCAACCGTTTCTTCAGCGATGAGACGCTCAACAACGAGAAGGGTTACAACAAGATGTCTGACGAGGCGAAAGCCGAGGAGCAGAAACTGCTGAAGAACCTTGGAGCATACCGTGACGGCCGTTCACAATACCACTTCAGTTCAGACGGCAACAAGAATTACTTTACCGGAAATGCCAGGACTTACCGCCGTATTCTGTGCCAGACCTATATTGACGCCAGCAAAGACCATTATCTGCGTTTCCGTGTGGCCAGCGATGGCAAGCAAGGCAACAACAACGAGTTTATGCTCGACTTCTTCGAGATTGTTCCCAAGAGTGTCTACTCTGTAGACGGTACTGGCGACATGGAAGACGACCTCTAAACAATTGTAAATTGATAATTGAAAACAGACGATTATGATTACCAACAGCATAAATAAATATCTCCGTGCAAGTCTCTTCGGTTGTGCTATTTGCGTAGCCGTTACGGCCTGCACCGACACTTGGGACGACCATTACGAGGGCACAATCGGTGGTGTGAACGAAGGCTCCTTATGGCAAGCTATCGAAAATGATGCCAACTTGAGCAATTTCGCCAGCGTCATCAAGGCTACTGGCTACGACCTTTCTTTAGGCAGCAGCCAGGTGTTCACGGTGTTTGCACCCACCAACTCCAATTTCTCCAAGGCGGAAGCTGATGCGCTCATCAGTCAGTACATTGAGGAGAAGAAGACAGTCAACGATGATGATAATACCGTTGTCAAGGAGTTTGTCAAGAACCACATCGCTCTTTTCAACCACTCTGTTTCCTCTCTGACCAACGACACCATCAAACTGATGAATGGCAAGTATGCCTTTCTTTCCACAGGTAGTCTGGATAACACCAACTTCACCACTTCCAACATGATTTATGAGAATGGTGTGCTTTACACTATGGAATCTCCCATCGAGTTCTCTGCCAACATCTTCGAGCAGTTCAGAAAGGATGCCGATTTGGACAGTGTGCGCTCTTTCTTGTACAATCCGCTGTTCTATCGCAAGAAGTTCGACCCATCCAGCAGTATCGAGGGTGGTCTTGACGAATTGGGCCGCACGGTCTACCTTGATTCTGTCTGGCGGCAGCAGAATGTCTTGTACTCATACATTGGTGGCATTGCCTCTGAAGACAGCACCTATTGGATGATTGCTCCCACCAACAAGGTTTGGCGCGAACTCTTGGAGAAATATGAGCCATACTTCAACTATGCCAACGATATTGACAATCTGTTGCAGGAGGGCGACCGCGACTCACTGGTCTACACCAACACCCGCCTAGCCATTATGGAGGGTACAGCTTTCAGTAAGACCATTAATGAGGAAATCATATCTCGCCAGAAGACGAAGCCAGATCCCTTCGATTCCATTATGTCCTATAATGTGCCTTATAGTTATGCCATGCGCAGCTATCTTTGGGGAGCCAATTTCAATTATTATCAGTATTTTGGTCCGCTGTTGCCTGAGACAGGTGTTCTGGCCGAACCCGACAGCGTCAAATGTAGCAATGGCTTGCTGCTGAAGACAGACAACTGGAAGATTGACGAAAAGGAAACATTCAACCACTGGATTATTGTCGAGGCTGAAGGCTCCAGCTCTGTGGAGATAGAAAAGTTTGCCAAAAGTATCAACAAGCAGACCAACGACACCATTTGGGAGTTTTCTGCCAATGCCAAATATCTGAGTGTTGACAATGACAACTACAAGGGTAAAGTATGGAGTAACAGCTTAGTTTCTTTCGAAGACAACAACACTGATCCCATTGTGTGGTTCAACATCCCCAATGTTCTTTCCAATATGGGCTACGACATCTACCTTGTTTCCGTTCCACAGGAGGCAGCCGACAGTACAGCAGAGAATCTGAAAACCCGTTTCAACGCCTACATCTATTGGAAGAATGCCGACGGAACTGAGAAGTATCAGCAAGTACCCAAAAAGGCCGCAGTTGAGACCGGAGGTAAAACGATGGAGTACATACAGCTTGCTGAGAATTTTACATTCCCCGTATCCACCTACGGCATCGAAGAATCAAAGCCTTCTGTCCGCCTGCGACTTGCCAGTGCTGTACCTCAGAGTATGATTAACCGAGGCACCCACACGAAAACCATGAATTTCGACTGCCTGCTGGTGGTTCCCCACGGCACATTGCAGTTCGACGAAATCGATGGTGTGCCTGTTATGCTGGCGTTTCCACACGGACGATATGACAATAAGCCCTACAAATATTGGATTATGCGTCGATAGATTATAAGTTAAACAATGTATAAGCAATCTATGAATATGAAACGATATATTTTATTCGGACTTACCATGCTGCTCTCAGCATTGCCCCTTGGCGTAATGGCCCAGGACGACGACTCCGACGATGAGGAGGGAACAGAGACCAGTATCAGGACTTTCAAGCCCAAGCAGCATCAGTATGAGACGCGCAACGTCAATGGTGTTGTTCTTGATGCTGCCACTAAGAAGCCCGTGGCTGGTGCCATTGTCCGTGCCGCCGAGATCGATGGCTATAGCGTACTCACTGAAGACGATGGCACATACCAGTTGAAAGTGCCTGTCTTTGCCACCGCGCTGACCATTGTCTCGCCCGACTACAATACCGTCCGTATCGGCCTACAGACGAGTACGGCGCAGAAGACTGTCGTGCTCTATCCTACACTCTTCAATTCTGAATACACATTGCAGACCAATGTGCGTGGCGATTATGTGGCCAACGACTTTACCTATACCTCTTCTGTCAATGTCAAAGATGAAGTGCAGAAGCAGCTTGGCGCACAGGTCTACACCGTCAGCCGTAGTGGTGTGCCTGGTGTGGGCAGCACTATGTTCATTCAGGGCTTGAACTCCCTGAACGTTAATGCCCAGCCTCTGGTGGTTGTCGATGGTGTCATCATTGAGCAGCAGTATGGCCGCGAACTTTTGCACGAGGGTTTCTACAACGACCTGCTCTCGAATATCAATCCATCCGACATAGAGCGCGTTACTGTGCTGCGTAATGGCACGGCTCTTTATGGCGCGAAGGGAGCAAACGGTGTCATCCTTATTGAGACCCGCCGCAACAAGTCGATGGCCACCCGCATCACAGCCAATGTCTCGGCAGGCGTCACGTTTGAGCCTAAGTATATCTCGGTGATGGATGCCTCGCAGTACAGGGGCTATGCCTCAGAGTTGCTGAAGAGCACCAACACCACTCTCCAGTCTTTCAACTTCCTCAAGGAAAACCAGTATCTTGACAACGGAGAGCGCAACTACTACTACGACCTCTATCATCAGAACACCGACTGGAAAGAGTATGTCTACCGTACTGCTATTACCCAGAACTACGGCATCAACGTGGAGGGCGGTGACGAGGTGGCAAACTACAACCTCTCTGTGGGCTATACCGATGCCAAGAGCACATTGAAGAAGAACGAAATGAACCGTCTCAACATCAGGTTCAACACCGACATCCAACTGCTCAAGCAGCTCGGTGTGCGCTTCGATGCCTCGTTCTCCAACCTCACCCGCAATCTGCGCAACGACGGTGCCCCCAAGACCTACGATGAGGGAACGCCCACCAGCCCTGCATTCCTGGCATACGCAAAGACGCCCTTCCTCAGCCCATACAGTTATGGTCGAGGCCTTTTCTCCACCGACCACTGGAATATTGACAAGGAAGACTACCTCACCGATGCTATGGTCAACTATTCAGGCTACAACTGGCGTTTGGGCAATCCTGCCGCCATTCTCGAATACTCTGATGCCGAGAACAAGAACCGCTTCGAGAACTCGCTGCTCAATCTTACCATCACGCCGAAGTTCCAGTTCAACAGCAATCTCTCGCTCTCTGAACACTTCAGCTATAACCTGGTGAACACCAGCGAGATGTTCTATATTCCCATCAACGGCACTCCTGACTATTATGTGGCCTCCATTGGTGCCTACCGCTCCAACGAGGTGCGCTCGCTGGCTTCGAAGCAGAACAGCGTGCAGAGCGACACCCGTCTGGACTGGCACAACCGTTTTGGCGCACACTACATCCATGCTTTTGGTGGCGCACGCATCAACTGGGAAGACTTCACCAGCAACTCGCAGGTGGGCTACAATACTGGTTCCGACAAGACCCCGTTCCTGAGTGGGTCGCTGCAGAATGTTGATGTTCAGGGTATCAGTGAAAGCTGGAACTCGCTGGCATGGTATGCCCAGGCCGACTACAACTACAAGAGCCGCTACTATCTGCAGGCCAACCTGACGATGGAGGGTTCCTCCCGTTTCGGCAGCGATGCCGGCAGCATCAATCTCTTCGATGCCGCCTGGGGACTCTTCCCCAGTGTGCAGGCCTCTTGGGTGATGTCCAACGAGCCTTGGCTGGCCAATGTCAATGGCATTGACTATCTGCGTCTCTCTGCCGGTTTCGACGTGAGCGGCAACGACGACATTGACTACTATGCCGCATGCAGCTATTTCCAGTCGAAACAGTTCCTGCACGCCGTGGGTTCGCTCTCACTTGGCGGCATTGGCAATACTGAGATTCAGTGGGAGACCACACACCGACTGAATGCAGGTCTGGAGGGCAGCTTCCTGAACAACCGCCTCGCCTTGAGTTTTAACTATTTCCACGCTATTACTGACAATCTGCTCACACTTCAGAAAGTGGGCTTCCTCTCTGGTCTCGACCAGAACTGGAGCAATGGCGGAAAACTGCAGAACGATGGTTTCGATGTGTCTGCCAACGTTAAGGTTGTAGCTGCCAAGGACTGGCAGTGGCAGATTGGTGCCAGCATGGGCCACTACAAGAACAAGATTAAGGAACTGCCCGACGGTGCACAGTATGTCGACAACGAGGTTTATGGCGCCACCATCCGCACTCAGGTGAACCAGGCCGCCAACCTGTTCTACGGCTGGCGCAGCTTGGGTGTGTTCAGCACCTCTGAAGAGGCCGCTGCCGCCAATCTCTATGTGCTTGGCGATAACGGTGTGGACCATCTGCCCTTCGAGGCTGGCGACATTCATTTTATGGATCTCGACGGCAATGGCGAAATCAATGAGGCCGACCGCACCATCATTGGCGACCCCAACCCCGACATTTACGGTAACATCTTCACAACCATTGGCTACAAGCGCCTGAAGCTGGACATGCGTTTCACCTATTCTCTGGGCAACGACGTGTTCAACTATATGCGCCAACAACTGGAGAGTGGTTCGCGCTATATGAACCAGACCACGGCCATGAACCGCCGCTGGCAGGCCGAGGGCCAAGTGACCGACGTTCCCCGTATCACTTTCCAGGATCCCTTGGGCAACTCCCGTTTCAGCGACCGCTGGATTGAAGATGGCAGCTATCTGCGTCTGAAGAGCGTCACCCTTTCTTACGATCTGCCGCTCAAGTCAGAGTTCATCCAGGGTCTGCAGATATGGGTGCAGGGAAACAATCTGCTCACTTTCTCCAAGTACCTTGGCAGCGATCCTGAGGTCAGCTGTGGCACGGTCATTGGCCAGGGCATCGACTTGGGTCTTCTGGGCCAGAGCCGCAGCCTCGTGGCCGGTGTGAAGATTAACCTCTAAGCGCTTCGCTGACGAAAATGTAATAAACAAAAAAGAATAAAGGTAAAAGCTATGATACACATAATAAGCAAAACTGCTAAGGAACTGACAAGTTTGTTATTTGTTGTTTGTTCTTTATTATTTAGCGTAGCGTGTTCCGACTTCTTTGAGCAGGAGTCAGAGAATGTCGTCTATTCTAGCGAAGACCACCTTTCCAACTGGTCCGACTCTGTCTATTCAGTAATGGGCATCCTGGGAAAGATGCAGGTTATTGCCGACCGCACCATCCTCTTGGGCGAGGTGCGTGGCGACCTGGTCACACTCACTAACACGGCCTCTGCCGACCTGCGTGAGTTGGCCAACTTCAATGCCGATGACGACAATATCTATAACCAGCCACGCGACTACTACGCCATTATCAACAACTGCAACTACTTCATCGAGCATGCCGACACCGCCCTGAAGAGCAACCGTAACGAGTATATTTTTATGAAGGAGTATGCGGCTGTGAAGGCTTTCCGCGCCTGGACCTATCTGCAGTTGGCGCTCAACTATGGCTCTGTGCCGTTCATCACCAAGCCCATCCTTACCAAGGAGGAGTCGGAGCTGGACTATCCGCGTTACGACTTGGCACAGATTTGCCAGTATTTCATCGACGACCTGGCCACGCTGCCCGCCCGTTACGACAACGAGTTTCCTGGCTATGGCGACGACGTGCGTTCCAACCACTCCCACCACTTCTTCTTCCCGCCCAACATCCTGCGCGGCGACCTCTATCTGTGGTTGGGCAGTACGATGGGCAAGGAGGCTGGCAAGCCCTATTTCGAGAAGGCTGCCCTCTGCTACTACAAGTACATCAACGAGCGCAACACCAATTCCTATTATGCCACGGGTGTCAACAACCGTGTCATGTGGTCAGCCGGCGAAACGTCGTGGGTGAGTCCTGTTGATATGTATATGAGCCAGTTCTCGAATGAGTCGTTCACGGCCCAGAGCGAACTGATTACGATGATTCCTGGCGACTCTATCCGTGCCGAAGGTAATTACAGCGAGCTGCGAAATCTGTTCAACTCTCGTGAAGAGAACAACTATCAGGTCAGCATCTTGCCGTCGAAGTATATCGAGCAGCTGTCGGATGAGCAAGCCAACTGCGTCATCACCAATAGTGCCAATACTGCCACTTACGCACCCTCCAACCTCACCAACCACAAGGCTGGCGACCTCCGCCTGTGGTCTGTGTGGACTGAGAGCTGGAAGAATGACGACATTCTTGGTCGTATAGAGACTCAGTATATTTACAAGTATAATACTCGCAACGTCCACATCTATCGCCGCACGATGATTTACCTCCGTCTGGCCGAGGCGCTCAACCTGGCTGGCCAGCCCCTGCTGGCGTTCAAGATACTGGAGCGTGGCCTCAACGACGATGTCATTACAGACGAAGTTATGCCTTACATCAGCAAGTCCGATTCCGCATGGGTGGATGATAACATCAACTTTAGCACAACTGTCTATCCTGTGCTGGAGGCCGCTATGCTTATCCAGGGTGGCCAGGCCAATACGATGGGTGTCCACACCCGTGGTTCCGGCTTCACACCGATGAACGATTACTACAAGCTGGACTACCAGGATGTGCTGCCATACAATTTCGTTGAGGAAGACTCTACGTGGGTTTTCGACGATGCGCTCTATGCCGACATCAAGCAGCGCCAGATGGAGCAGGTGGACAGCCTCATCCTGAACGAGAACGCTCTGGAGTGTTGCTTCGAGGGTACACGCTACTATGACCTGATGCGCTTTGCCATGCGTAGCGATAACCCTGGCCGCTTCCTTACTGATCATGTCAACCAGCGTGGCGGCGTGGGCACCAGCGCAGGCATTGACCTTTACAACCGTCAGAACTGGTATCTGCACTGGGGCAACGGCAAGATAGGATTCTGACTCTACTTCAAAGTACCGCTAACAGTTTTGGGTAGTTAGAAGTTATCATCTTCTAACTACCCATTCTCAAACCTAAACATCTTTCTAATGAATGTGAAAATAGAGGAATCGTGGAAGCAGCAACTGCAAGTCGAGTTCGACAAGCCCTACTTCCAGCAACTCACCGAAAGCGTGCGCCGCGAGTATGCCAATGGCCGATGCTTCCCGCCCGGCCAGCTCATCTTCAATGCCTTTAACCTGTGCCCCTTCGACCAAGTGAAGGTGGTCATCATCGGTCAGGACCCGTACCACGAGCCTGGCCAGGCTCATGGTCTGAGTTTCTCTGTGCAGGACGGCGTGCCATTTCCCCCGTCGCTCGTCAATATCTTCAAGGAGATTGAGCTTGATTTGGGTTCGCCGCAGCCCGCCAGCGGCAATCTCTCGCGCTGGGCTTCGCAGGGGGTGCTCCTGCTCAATGCCACTCTCACCGTGCGTGCCCATCAAGCCAACAGCCACTCCACGCTGGGGTGGCAAAGCTTCACCGACGCGGCCATCCGCGCCCTGGCCACACGCCGCCAGCACCTAGTCTATATGCTGTGGGGAGGCTATGCCCGCTCCAAGGCGTATATGATTGACCGCCAGCAGAACCTTGTGCTGGAGTCGGTTCATCCTTCGCCGCTTTCGGCCAACCGTGGCGGCTGGTTCGGCCAGCACCAGTTCTCCCGTTGCAACGACTATCTTCGCCAGAACGGTCAAACGCCTATAGAGTGGTAGACACTCATACGTTATACTTGTCACTTTTCATTTACCACTTATCACTTTGAAGATACCTCCCATCCTACAGATTGGCGACGTGCTCATCTCGTCGGACATTCTGACCGAAGAGTTCTGTTGCGACCTCGATGCCTGCCATGGTGCCTGCTGCATTGAGGGTGATGCCGGCGCACCTGTCAGCCTCGATGAAGTGGCGCAAATAGAAGATGCCCTCGACACCGTCTGGAGCCAGCTGAGTGCTTCAGCCCAGGCCGTCATCGACCGTCAGGGCGTTGCCTATACTGACGAGGAAGGCGACCTCGTGACGAGCATTGTCGATGGCAAGGACTGTGTGTTCACCTGCTACGAATGTCTCTCGTCCAACGACGACAGCCATACACCCGTCTGTCTTTGTGCACTGGAGAAAGCCTACCGTGCCGGTCAGTCATCATTTTGTAAACCCATCAGTTGTGCGCTTTACCCCATCCGCGAAAAGCGTTTCTCCGATGGCACCATCGCTCTCAACTATCACCAATGGCACGTCTGCAGCCAGGCCCGTGAACGGGGCCGCCAGCTCCATCTTCCCGTTTACCAGTTCCTCAAGGACCCGCTCATCCGCCGTTTTGGTGAGGAGTGGTATCAGGAGTTGTGCGACGTTGCCCAAGCCTTGGCAGAAACCCCCAAATAATTTGGACGAACCAAACTTCCATTTTGGTTCGTCCAAACTCCCACTTTGGTTCGTCCAAACTCATAGTTTGGTTCGTCCTTTTTTTATGCGCTCTTCGGCTGTCTGGAAAATGACGAAAAGGACGGGGACGATGAAAAGCAGGGCGATGGTGCCGATGACCATACCGCCAATGGTGCCTACACCGAGCGAGTGGTTGCCGTTGGCACCCACGCCGGTGGCGAGTGCGAGTGGCAGCAAGCCGAACACCATTGTCAATGAGGTCATCAGGATGGGGCGCAGTCGGACGGCGGCGGCATCGAGGGCGGCCTCGATGATGCTTAGGCCCTGACGGCGGCGCGTGGTGGCATACTCGGTCAGGAGGATGGCGGTCTTTGAGAGCAGGCCGATGAGCATAATGAGTCCCGTCTGCATGTAGATGTTGTTCTCCAGTCCCCACAGATGCGCGAAGAGGAATGACCCGGCCAGTCCAAAGGGCACGCTCAGGATGACGGCGAGCGGGATGAGCAGGCTTTCGTAAAGGGCGCAGAGGATGAGGTAGATGAAGATGATGCAGATAACGAATACCAGCGCGGTTGTGTTCTGGGCCGATGCCTCCTCGCGGGTCATGCCGCCGAATTCGTAGCCGTAGCCTTCGGGCAGCACCTCGGCGGCCACCTCGCGAATAGCGTTGATGGCCTGGCCGCTACTGTAGCCCTCGGCGGCAGTTCCTCCCACTTGGATGCTGGGGAAGAGGTTGAAGCGTGAGAGGGTCTCGGAGCCATAGACGCGTGTCAGCGTGAGATATTGGCCGATGGGCGACATTTCACCAGACGAACTGCGCACGAAGATGTTGTTGAGCGACTCCTTGTCAAGACGGTACTCTGGCGAAGCCTGCACCATCACGCGATAGAGTTTGGTGAAGCGCACGAAGTTAGAGGCGTAATTGCCACCGATATAGCCACTTAGTGCGGAGAGCACATCGCTTGGCGACACGCCTCGACGCTTGCAAAGAGCGGCATCGACCTCGACGCGGTATTGCGGGTATTTCAAAGAGAAATTGGTGTAGGCGCGGCTGATTTCCGGTCGCTCGTTCAGGGCGGCAATGAGCCGGTTGGTGTAGGAGAGCAAGTCGTCGATGGTGCCGCCGTGCTTGTCCTGCACGTGCATCTCGAAGCCGTTGATGCGTCCGAAGCCGGGGAGCATATTCTGCGTGTTCACCTGTATCTTGGCGTTGGCGATGTCGGATGTGCGCCGGTAGATTTCTTCCACCACGCTTTGCACATCGTCGCCCTTGCCCGTGCGCTCATCCCATTTCTTCAGTTTCAGGGTGAAGTTGCCGTTTGACGACGATTGCTCGAAGTTGTTGCTGTTGCCGGCGATGAGCGAGTAGATGCGCAGTTGCGGCAAGTCCTTGATGCGGGCTTCCACTTCTTTCAGGATGCCGTAGGTCTGCTGTAGGCTGCTGCCAGGCGAGGCCTGTACGTTGATGAAGACGGTACCCATATCCTCGTTAGGCACGAGGCCAGTACGGGTGGTTCGCATCATCCAGCCGAGCGCGACGATGGCGACCACCACGAGTATGGCGGCGATGCGCTTGCGGCGCGTGAAGCCTGCGACGACCCCCTTGTAGCGGGCGGAGAATGACGCGAAGAAGCGGTTGAAACTGGCTTGGAACCGGTTCAACTTCGAGTCGCGCATAATGATAGCCGACAGGGCAGGCGAGAGTGTCAGGGCGTTGAACAGCGAGATGGCCACGGCGATGGCCATCGTGATTCCGAACTGTGTGTAAAAGGTTCCCGTGACGCCACCCATAAAGGAGACGGGCACGAAGACGGCCATAAAGACGAGGGTGGTGGTGATGAGGGCAGAGGTAATCTTTTTCATCGCCTCATCCACCATCTTGCCTCTCACCTCTGACCTCTCACCAGTTTCCATTCTTGCCTGTACGGCTTCGACGACCACGATGGCGTCGTCGACCACAGTACCGATGACCAGTACGAGAGCGAAGAGCGTCAGCATATTGAGCGAGAAGCCGATGGCGTAGATGACGGCCAAGGTGGCGATGAGCGAGACAACGATGGCAATGGCGGGGATGATGGTGGCACGCCAACTGCCAAGGAAGAGCCACACCACGAGGATGACCAGCAGCAGGGCCTCAAGCAATGTCTCTACGACGCTGGTGATAGAGGCGTCGAGGAAGTCCTTCTTCGACTCCAAATCCTCGATGACGATGCCTGGCGGTAGCGAATGGCGTATCTCCTCCACCTCGCGGTCAATCTCCTTGATGATTTCGTTGGCGTTAGAGCCGGCCACCTGGTTGA
Source organism: Prevotella sp. (assembly GCA_017960525.1). Classification (GTDB taxonomy): domain Bacteria; phylum Bacteroidota; class Bacteroidia; order Bacteroidales; family Bacteroidaceae; genus Prevotella. The sequence goes on along the minus strand of JAGCZA010000126.1, from coordinate 13,628 downwards.
TGCTGATGTTGATGCCCGGACTGCCGTTGGTCTCGCCGATGATGTTGTAGTTCTGCGAACCAAGTTCCACGCGGGCGATGTCGCCGATGCGCAACATGTCGCCGTCGGGCAATGAGCGGATGACGAGGTTTTCGTACTCCTGCTCCTCCTCGTAGCGTCCACGATATTTCAGCACATACTGGAATGTATTTTGGCTCTCGGCGCCCAAGGTGCCTGTCGCCACTTCGACATTCTGCTCGTTCAGCACTTGCGTGATATCGTTAGGTGTCAGGCCGTAGCGGGCCATCTTCAACGGGTCCAGCCAGATGCGCATAGAGTAGTCGGCACCCATCACGTTCACTTCGCCCACGCCTGGGATGCGGCTCAGTCGCGGCTCGATGTTGATTTTCGTATAGTTGGCCAGGAACGAGCGGTCGAAAGTCGAGTCGGGGCTGTAGACGGCTATCTGTTTGATGTTCGATGTCTGGCGTTTGCGCACGGTCAGTCCGCTCTTCACCACGTCGCTTGGCAGTCGGCCCTGGACGGTGGCGGCGCGGTTTTGCACGTTCACCATCGCCATATTGGGGTCGGTGCCCTGACGGAAGAAGATGCCGATAGAGGCCGTGCCGTTGTTCGAGGCCGACGAGGTCATATACATCATACCCTCCACGCCGTTGATGGCTTCTTCGAGGGGCACGACGACGCTCTTCTGTACGGTCTCGGCGTTGGCGCCGGTATATGATGCCATGATGCGCACGGTAGGCGGCGCTATCTCTGGGAACTGTTCGAGGGCCAGTTGGCTCAGGCCGATGATGCCCACGAGCACCATCAGCACGCTTATCACTCCCGATAATATGGGGCGGTCTATGAAAGTCCTGACATTCATGAGTTTGAAATATTATTATAACGTTATAACGTCATTTCGTTATAACGGCTTCTTGTTCATGATTTCAATTCCGTCTTTCAGCAGTCCGGCGCCTTCGGCAATGATGGTGTCACCCTCGCTGATGCCTTCCTCCACGATGTATTCCTGACCGTTGTTTTGTGGGAAGAGCGTGATGGGCGTGGCCTTCGTCTTGCCGTCAACCACACGATAGACGAACATACGGTTCTGGAGTTCGTAGGTGGCCTCCTGGGGTATGACGATGCAATCCATGCGATGTGTTGGCACCACTACCGTTGCGCTGCCGCCATGATGCAGCAGACCGCCAGCATTGGGGAAGGTGGCACGGAGGGTGATGGCACCAGTCTGCGTATCGACCGTGCCGCTGACGGCGCTGATGCGGCCCTGCTGGTCGTAATCCTTTCCGTTGTTCAGACGGAGACTGACGGCTGGGGCCTTGCTGATGAATGCCGGGATGGAACCGTATTGCGTGATGAGGTCGAGGGCCTGGTTCTCGCTGATGCTGAAATAGACGTAGACCTCGGAGTCGTCGGCAACCGTCACCAGCGGCTCGCTGATGTTGCTGCTGACGAGCGACCCCACGTGCCAGGGAATCATCGACGCCACGCCGCTCACAGGACTTTTCACTTCGGTATAACTCAGGTTGTTGCGGGCGTTCACTTCCTGGGCTTTCGCCTGTGCCAAGGCAGCTTCGGCCTCAAGCATGGCGTTGCGCATGGTCTCTACCGAGAAATCGCTCACCACATGTCCTTCTTGCAGCAGCGACTCGTTCTCAAAGTTCATGCGTGCCGTCGCCAGCCGTGCCTCTGAGCTCTTGCGGGCAGCCACGGCCACCTCCAGGGCAGCCCGGTAAGGTACTTGATCAATCACGAAGAGCGTCTGGCCCTTCCGAACTGACTGACCTTCACCTGTCAGGATGCGCGTGATGCAGCCCGACACTTGCGGGCGCACCTCCACAATCTGTCGACCCGTAAGTCGCGCACTATATTGGCGCTCGAGGGTCATATCCTTCCGGCTCACCACCATCGTCTGGTATTGAGCAGCATCGTGTGACTTCGGCTTCTCTTCGCCGCAAGAAGTGGCCAGCAGAACGATAATTGTTGTAAGAACGCCTAATATACTCCTTCTTGTCATAATCCTTATCTAGTTTGTTTGTGTCTATTTTGGGGAATGGCTTTTACTCCAGTTTGTGCACCACAAGACCGCTGCGCAGTTTTGGCTCAAACCATGTGGCCTTGGGGGGCATGATGTTGCCGCTGTCGGCAATGTCCATAATCTGCTGCATGGAAACGGGATAGAGGGCCAGGGCGGCACGCATTTCCCCGTTGTCCACGCGGCGTTTCAGTTCGGCCAGGCCGCGCAGGCCACCCACGAAGTCGATGCGTTTCGACGAGCGTAGGTCGCCAATGTTGAGGATGTCGTTGAGGATGAGACGGCTGGAGATGTCCACGTCGAGCACGCCAATGGGGTCGTTGTCGTCGTAGGTGCCTTCCTTGGCCACGAGGCTGAACCAATGGCCGTCCAGGTAGAGCGAGATCTCGTGCAGCCGTGCGGGTTTGTAGATGTCGGTGTCCTTGTCGGCTACGATGAAGTTCTTGCCGAGGGCGGCGAGGAACTGCTCGGAGGAAAGGCCGTTGAGGTCTTTTACCACACGGTTGTAGTCGAGCACGGTCAACTGGCTGGCTTGGAAGCAGACAGCCATAAAGTAGTTGTATTCCTCCTGGCCGGTATGGTCGGGGTTCTGCCGTTGCTTCTCGGCTCCCACGAGGGCTGCTGCTGCCGAGCGGTGATGGCCGTCGGCAATGTAGAAGGCAGGCATACGTTGGAATTCCTTGGTGATGGCCTGGATGTCGGTCTCGTCGCTAACCACCCAGAACTGGTGGCGGAACCCGTCGATGGGAGCCACGAAGTCGTATTCTGGCTCCGTCTGGGCGTAGCGCATCAGCAGGTCGTTAAGCACCTGATTGTCGGGATAGGCGAAGAAAACCGGCTCCATATTGGCGTTGCACACGCGGACGTGCTTCATACGGTCTTCCTCCTTGTCGCGGCGGGTCAGTTCGTGCTTCTTGATGCGCCCCTCCATATAGTCGTCCACCCAAGCGGCCACCACCAGACCATATTGCGTCTTGCCGTTCATGGTCTGTGCATATATATAGTAGTGGTCGTGCTCATCTTGCACAAGCCAACCCTTGTCCTGGAACTTCTGGAAGTTGTGGGCAGCCTGCTCATAGACACGCGGGTCGTACTCGGAAGTGCCTACGGGAAAGTCTATTTCGGGTTTGATGATGTGGTAGAGGCTCTTTTCGTTGTCGCCGGCCTCGGCGCGTGCCTCCTCAGAGTCGAGCACGTCGTAGGGGCGGCTCTCCACCTGCTCCACCAGTTCTCTGGGCGGACGCAGGCCACGGAATGGTTTTACGTTCATGATAGAAGTGTTTTATTGTTATTTATGTTCCGCACGCTCCACATGAAGGGAGTGAAAGGGGAGTGAAGGGGAAGTGAAGGGGGAGTGATGGGGACGATAGCCCAAGCGTATGAACTATTGTCCCTTTCACTCCCGCCGACGACAGTCGGCTCACTCCTCTTTCACTCCTTTTCACTCCTAACATGTGGAACTTGATTGTTATTTGTTTAAAATGATTTCTGACGATATTCGGTTGGGGTGACGCCGACTTCGCGCTTGAAGAACTTGGTGAACGACGCCGGACAGGTGAAGCACATACGGTCGGCAATCTGGGCGATGGTCTCGTCGCTGTAAGCCAGCCACACCTTTGCCTCCTTGATGGCCGTCTGGTTTATCCATTGCATGGCCGTGCGTCCGCTGGTCTGCTTGACGAGCGTGCTCAGATAGTGGGAGGCGATGCAAAGTTTGTCGGCGTAGAAGGGGATGTTGCGCTCGCGGGCGGCCTGTTTGCTGACGAGGGTGATGAAGCGCCTCAGAATCTCCTCGCTGCGGCTGGCAGGCATAGCCGAAGGCTGACCTGCGTGGCGGTTGAGGAAGATGAGTAGCGAATTGAGCAGCGCCTTGATGTTGTCGGCAGGGAAGTCGGCTTCCTGGGCCATATTCCACATCAGGCTGAAGTGCTGGTTCACGATGGGGTAGGTGTGGCTGTCGGTATGGTGGCAGAGGAACCCTCTGTCCAACGGAGGCAGCCAAGAACTGTCGTAGTCGAAGGAGAGGGCATCGACCTCGAAGTCGTTGCTGTGGCCTTTCTTCTCAACGAGCGTGTCAGTAAGAAACACCACCACGTCGCCTGCCTGGAAATGGTAGTCCACCAGGTTGAACGAATAACTGGCGCTGCCGCGTTTCACGATGACCACTCGCCCTTCCTGAAGACGATAGGGCTGTGACGACTTCAGGAAGTCCTTGCGGGCAAAACTGAAGTCGCGCAACATAAAGAATCTGTCGTGCAGGATGAGTTGTCCGTTCTCCTTCCAATGTTCGGTATTGTTGAACAACTCCAGCGAGATGGTGTCAATGAGCATCGTTTAGTTCTTTAGGGCGTTGAGCAACATAATGATGTCGGCAATGTTGACCAGGTGGTCGCCATTGATGTCGGCGCGGGCCTTGACGGCCTCGGTTGCTGTTCCGTTGATGGCGTTGATGATGGCTGTCACGTCGGCCAGGCCAACCGTTCCGTCGCCGTCCACATCGTAGTCGATGGCCTCGCCTGCCACGATGCGGAGGATGCCGGTCTTCTGTGCCACACCTTCAGTATTCCAAACCAGTCCTGCTGGCAGGATGGGGAGGTCGAGGGTAGGCGTGCCACTATAGGTATTGGTGGTCCAGAGGGTGAACTCGTCGCCGGCGGCGGGCGTGTAGCCGTCGAGTAGCGTCACTTTCAGCGTGCCGTTGAGGGTGAGCATTGAGGGCTGCAAAATGGAATAGTTGCTGTTGTTCTTCACCAGGAAGTTCACGCAGCCGCCTTCATAGACGTTGAGCAGGGCGGTGGTCTTGATGGTGCCTGGTGTGGTTTCGTTGGTGTAAGAGCCGCAGGGAATCAGTTCTGCGCCACTTTGTAATGCGAGCGACGAGAGTTTGCCTTGGCCGACGATGCGTCCGCCGTTTTTGACGGTAGTGGCATTCGAGCCGAAGACAAAGTCGGCAAGGCTTGCTTGGTTGAAGGTCACCTTGCCTTCCTCCACGGTAACGACGGCATTGATGTTGCCGATGGTCATAATGGTCATCTTGCCTGCGCCGCGCTTGGTCAGTTTGGTGCTTTGCTTCTTGATGGGGTCATAAGAGGAGTTGTACGGGTTGGGAATGTCGGCTGTGATGCCAATCTTCTGCGAGGTGAGCAGGAAGTCGTTGTCGTTGCCGCCCAGAATCCATTGGCCGGAGCCCATCAGATAGCCCTTTCCCGAAAGCGTGCCAATCTCGATGTTCTTGCCCTCGTTGCTGACGCAGACATTCTCCTGGATGTCGAGTTTGGCGTTGGGCAGGCCGTTGGTGTTGCGGAAAGCCCAGATGGGGTCATACGACTTCTTGTTCTGGCGGTTCTCCTTGTATGCCTTGATGGTGCCTTGGAACTCGCTCCAGTCGCCGTCGTAATAGCAACGTATGCCGCCTGTGTAGACGTTGAAGGTGCCTTCACCTGTGAGCGTGCCTGTATAGGTGGAGCGGAAGCCGCACTTCAGGGTTCCCGTCTTCGACTTGGGCACCACGAAGTTGGCCGTGTTATTGATGTTCGAGTTTTCGTTGTTGGCGGCGTTGAGTGTGCCTCCCTGGAATTCTACCGTTGTCGGAAGTTGTTCTTTTCCGTTCTTCTCGTTTGAGACGACCGTTCCGGCCTTGATGACAAGTTGCGAGAAGGTGTTGTCGGTGAGCATTTCCATCGAGCCTGCGCCCGTCTTTGTGATGGAGGCCCCGGTTCCCTTGATGCCCTTGTTGAAGATGACGCTCTTCGATGTGGGAACATCGATGTTGGTCTGTCCGCTGACGGTGAGCACCTGGTCGGTGATGATAGTGCCGTTCAACTGGAGTGTTGCACCGTCGTTGAGACGTATGGCCGACTTGGCGTTGCCCAGCGACCCCCAGTCCTGTCCAGAGTTGTTGGCCAGCATTGTGACGGTCATAATGCCGGTATTGATGGTGGTGGCGCCCGTATGGTTCCAGTTGTTCAGCGTCACCTTGCCAGTACCGTTCTTAGTGATGGTACCGCCACCGACGATGCTGTCGCCGTTGATGGTGTAGGCTTTGCTGTTGTTCTCGAAGGTGATGCTGGCGGGGCTGACGGCTCCCTTGATATTGACGGTCGTGTTGGCGGCATTGTCGTTGAACACCACGTTGTCGCCATTGGCCGAATAGACGGCTTCACCGTTGTTCAGGAAGTTGGTGCTGGTGGCCTGTTCCCAAGTATTGTTGTCGCTGGTGCCGTTCCAGACGATGTCGCTGGCGGCACGCATTTCCTCGACTACGAGCAGCAGTTTGCCGTCCTCGTGCTTCAGCGTGGTCTTGATGTCATTGCTCAGGCCTTCGATAATGATGTCGTCGACATTGCCAGTCACTTGCTCCACATTGCCAAGGGTGTAGGTGCCAGGGTAGAGGGTGCCGCTACTGCTGTGGAACTCCAGCACGGGAGCCTTGTACTTCGGCCCGAAACTCCAGTCGCGGGTCTCGATAACGAGGGTCTGGGCGTTGACCTGGCTGAGGGAGTAGTCTGTGTGCCCGTCTTCGGTAATGTTGGGGATGGCTATTGCGTTGAAGACAACGCGAGAGCCGAAGCCCAGAGTGAGTGTCGAGACGGTGATGTCGCCCAATCCTTCCTCACCTGTGGTGATGGTGGCGTTGTAGTCGGCGCGCAGGCCACCAAGGAACTTGCCGCCGTTGCTGATGAGCGTGGTGTGGCGGTTGAGCCATACGTGTGACGACTCCATTGTGCCGTCAAATATGACTGTTCCCTGCCAGATGTTGGTCTCGCCCGTGTGCTTGTTCACAACGTTGGGCAGTATGAGCGTGCCTTCACCCTGTTTCACCAGGCGGGTGTTGCCGCTAAAGGCTCCGCCTGTGAGTGTTGTTGTATAGGTGACAATATTGAGATTGGGCTGTTTCGGCGTGCTGCTGGTGGCCTGCTTCGAGCCGGTTCCCTTTACCCAGGCTGGTGTGTTGATGGTCAGGATATAGGGCGAGGCCCCGTCCTGCACGTTGAAACTCTGGTCTGAATAGCCGCTGATGAGCAGATGGTCGCTGGTGGTGCCTATGGAAGCCCCGTCGGCCAGTTCCTTGCGGCCTCGAAGGATGAGTGGGGGAGGGGCTTGGGTGATGCCTTCCAGTTCGCCAAGGAAGTAGGATACGTGAGGGGGCTGGTTGTACCCCACGCATTGCCAGGCGATGGCATTGCGGTAGAGGTGGTCGTGCCACAGGGTGTAGATGCCGTGGTCGCTCTCATAATTGGTGGTGTAGACGTGGAGTGCATTGTTCTGGCTATTGCGCAAAACCATTTCCTCACGCCAGTCGCCGAGTATGTCGCCGATGGCGCCTGGGTTGTTCTTCGACGAGTTGGAAAGAATGCCCGTGGGGGTGTACTGGCCGCCGCTGTTGTAGAAGTTCAGTCGCCCGTTGCCCCATTTGGTGATTTTCACATTGCGTTGCACGCCAGGTGAGTTGAACAGTTCGTCACAGAGGTCGCCATCCCAGTAGATGCGCTGGTTCAGGTCGCCCCAGGCCAAATAACTGTCCGCATTAGTGGAATAACTGCGGTCGGCGGAGAGGGCGTAGATGTCGCCACCGACGGCGCGCCCTTGCGAACCGGGGATGTCGTTGGTGAAGTTTCCGGCCATACAGCGTCCGTTGTCGCCGCCGGTGCCTGTCTGTATGTAGACTTGCGATGTGGTGGCGTTGGTGTAGGCCAGGCCGGGCACGTTAGAGCCTTCCAGACATACGAACTGCTCCATTCCCCAACGGTAGGGGTCCAGGTCGCTGCAATGCTGGGCATCACCGTGGCCGTAGCCGGTAGTGGAGAGGCCGTAGCCGGTATCGTCAATCATCATCGAGCCAAAGATGATTTCGTCGCGTCCGTCCATATCGACATCGCCGATTGCGAAGTTGTGGAAGCCGTTGCCGAACCAGGGCGAACTGCTGTCGTAGCAGTTCCAGCGCCAGCGTTGTGTCAGTTCGTGTGTGGCAGGATTTACGTCGAGTGCACAGAACTTGTGGCGGGTATAGCAGCCGCGCCCCAGGAAGATGCTGGGATTGCGCCCATCCAGATAGGGGGCGCCCATATAGATTTTCAGGGAGCGGTGGCCGGTGTCGGCCTTGCCCCACACTTTCTCGTATTCGGCGGAAGTGGCGTTGTATACGTCCTTGGCCTCGCCCTGCTCAAAGCGGGGCAGGGGGAACTCCATAGGTGTCCACGATGAGCCGCCATCCCAACCGAGGAAAGGCTCGCCGGTGGCTCCGTTCAGATAGATAAGGTATTCCTTGCCCTGATGGGTGTATTCGTCGCGTGGGGCATAGTAGTTCATGTCGCCCACGTTGATGGTCTTTCCCGTTGCCGTATGGATAATCATATTGTCGGCGCCGCGCATGAGCACTTCGGCCTTTCCGTCCTGGTCCCAGTCGTAGCCTATCATGTCCCATTGCTCGTCGGGGCCGGCATTGAGGTTTGGCCCGAGGTCAATCCACCAAAGGCGCGTGCCGTCCATCTTGTAGCACTCGTAGAGGTTGAAGTCGGTCTTGTTGTCGGCATCGTATCGGTTACCCTTGTCGTTGTTGCGCTTGACAATGAACTCTGTGACGCCGTCGCCGTCGACATCGGCCAGGCTCACGTCGTTCAGTGTATAGCCGGCGGGGTCGTTGGTGGTGCCGTTGGTAGCCGCGTTAGTCTGGGGCGTGCCGGCACGGTTCACTACCGGCTGGACGGGAATCTCCCAATATTGGTTGGCCCAAGCCTTCACGGCAGCCGATTTTCCTTGGGAAACGCCTTTCACGATGGGTTCGACTTCGTATGTGGCCGAGGCGTTGCCGCTGGTGTCAAGATAGTTCGACTTCGTGAGGTTGGAGGCAATCTTCGAGCCGTTGCGGTAGAGGTTGAATTGTGTGTCGTAGTACTCTTCGCCCAAAATGCGCCACGAAACGAGATAGCCGCCAGTGTTCGACGGAACGGCCACCAGACCTCGGTCTACAATGTCGGTGACACGTTGTGCGTGCAGACAAGTTGAAGTCAGGGCTGCCAGTGCCAGGAATAGAAGTTTCTTCATAGAGTTATTTGTCTTTTAGTTCAATTTTGCTTTTTCCGTGCAAAGGTACGGATTTTTTTTTATTTTGGGGCGTGTTTTACAAAAAATTAAAGACCATTCGGCTGAAACGCCACAAAATGGCGGTCAGCAAATAATGTGAAGCAAAAAAAGGACTGACAAAACCTGATTTTCAGGGGGCTATTTGCTGTGCATCAGCCGCCCGTCGGGTGTGATGGCGGCGGCGGTCATTCTTATTCGTGTTTCCTTGCCGTTGTTGTAGAAGGTAGCGGTGAATCGGCCTTGCTCGTCAGTGACAGCGTTGGGGTTCCAGTAGAGTGTGCGTCGGTAGTCGGCTGGCATTTTGTCTGCTGGACGGTTGCTGTAGTCAGGCTGGTAGAAATCTTCGGCCATATTGATGCCGTGGAAAACTATGTGGCGGTCACGATAGGTGACCTGTTCTCCGTCGTCGGGTATGAGTTGCAGGTCGACGGTGACGTCGGGTGAGTGACTTTCATAGACCATGAGCGAGTCTTCTGTGCGTGGCTCATAGTCAGTATAGACGCGGATGTCCTGCAGGCGTTTGAGTTTGAGCAGCCGTGAGAGGTGATATGCAGTTCGGTTGGCGGTGAAGAGTCCGAGGTGTTCTGCTTCTTCGGAGGAGGTGAAGGGCGAGTAGTTGCGGTAGTAGGTGTGTCCTTCTATGCGTCCGTCAACATTGTATGAGATGGTGCGGTTCATGTTTCCAAAAAGGTATTTGCAGACTTGTACGGGGAATTGCCGCATGTCAAGTTTGCCGAAACTGAGTCCTCGGTCGGTGATGTCGTTGTAGAGGTCATAGGCGTCCATGACGAAGGCTGGCTTCTTCCAGTCAATGGCCCGTCGGCCACGACGGTGCCCCTTCACATTGATGTTTCCGAGTTGGTGCACGTCGTTTTCCATCGACCACTCGGAAAGGGTGTCAATGAGCATTTCTTCGGTGTAGTCAGGCTGATGCTTCTCGTAGTAGGTGTAGTCGTGCGTGAAGATTGGGTAGAAGATGTCACGCTTGACGTAGTAGTCGGGGAAAGCATCTTCGTCGTAGATTTTGGCGTCCTTGCGTGAGGCCATGCTTTTCTTGATGGAGTCGTTTTCTTTGTAGGCTTTCATGTTGAGGAAGGCGTTGCCGTAGAATGGCGGCACTAGGAAGACAAAGTGTCCGTTCTCAGTCCTTTGTGTGCCTCCCACGAACTTGCCGTCGACGGCTATCTCGGCCTCTACGAGCACTTCGTGACGAAGATTGCCGTGATTCACGCCGAGGTCGGCATTAGCATCTTGCAGACTCGTATATTCGGTCACGGTTGTGGTTTCAGTTGTAGCGTCTTGGGCACCTGTGTCTCCAGAGAATGGGTCGTTGGTCTCGATTTCTTCTTCGGTCACTTTGCTGCTGGTGAAGCGTCCGAACTGCCAGTCGGATATTTCGTCGATGCCAGGAGGCGGGTCGCCGGGGAGGTCGCCGACGGGTATGATGCCGAGTGTCTTATAGACTGAGCCTTCGAGAGTGAGGGTTTGTTCTGGCTTGTAGCGCATCTGTCGGTCGATGTCGGCCAGTTCCTCCCACTTGTACTTGCGCCAGCCCTGCACCATCATCAGGAGGTCAAGGTGGCGGCGGTGCAAGTCGTCGTCGGCCTCGAAGTAGTGGGCCGGATAGGCGATGAAGCCCCGCAAGTCGGAGGAGAGCAGCAGGTCGGTCATCAGGTTGCCATCGTTGTAGGTAGGTTCGTCGGTGTAAGTGTCGTGAATGGCTATCGAGAACAATGTGGGTTGGGTGACTCCTTCTAATTGGACGGGTATCTGTATATGCTCGTATGGGTCGTAGATGTTGTCTTTCCTGATGGGGGCGGTGATGAGTGCGCTGTCGTGCTCATGGTGGTTTACAAAGAAGAGACGGTCGGCCAGGATGGCTCCTTCATCGTTGAAGAGGGTGAGGTCGCACACGCCAGTTGGCAGTTGGTCTGTAGGAATGTCAATGCTGGCCTCACCCATGCCTTGTGATAGTTTGGACAGAGGTGAGAAGTAATAGAGTTTTCCTCGACAGGTCACTGAAATGCCGTATTCGTTTATGAGTGGCAGACCTGAAGCCCTGATGTTCAGACGGTTGCCTTCAAGCTTGACGACGGCTCCGCTCTCTTTGGCTTTTGGCAGGGAAAAGGTGTATTCCTTGTTGCGGAATGTGAACCGTGCCTTGGCGGGGGTTCTGCCAGGAGTAGTCATAAAGGTGCCACGGCCCATATATTCAGTTTTGATGTCGGTGGTTGTGTTGTCTGTCGTCAGCGTTCCCTTGATGTTGACGGCCTCGCCATACTGGTCACAGACCTCGAAAGCCACCCGGCTCTTCACGCCTTCCACGAGGTTGCCTCCTTCGGGATAGAACGTCACGACGAGTTCGTCTTTCTTCTGGCGGGGCACGCGGGTTTTGGGGCGCTGGTACATGCGGCGTGCATCATAGTCGCCTGGTGTGTCGGGCTTGCTGTAGATGGGGAACACACGGGAATAGAGACCATCCCAAACGCGGTAGTAGTCAGCGGCCATCTGCTTGTTGTAGAACCACCAGGTCTCGTCGGTACGGTAGTAGTGGTGGCGCACGTTGAAGTTGAGCTGCCATCGGGTGTAGGCCCTCAGTTCGTAGTAGCCGCTGTAGAGTGAGTCGCGCAACTCGAACTGACCGCAGGTGTAGCCTTTGGGGCTGACGATGATGGTCTGCCGCTCAACGAGGAGGCCGTCGGGCGACAACAACTCAACGTAGAGCAGACGGCTCATGTCGGTGGGTTGTAGGTTGTCGGCACGCACCACGTAAGCCTTGTACCACAAGGTATCGCCAACGAAATAGCATTGGTTGTCGGTGTGTATGTACACTTTCTCTTGAACCTGTGCCGCACCACCCAATTCGAGGGCGTTTTTAATGTCGTTGAGGGAACCGCCTTTGGCCGTGATGGCAATAAGACACAGGATGGCAAGCGTTATTTTTTTCCGAAGATTGTTTGCGGAAAGAAAAAAAAGTAGTACCTTTGCACGCATTAATTTAAACAGTATAATAAAATTATGAACGAGAACGAACAGAAGCAGCAAGGGCTGCAAATAGAACTGACACCAGACAAAGCCCAGGGCGAGTACGCCAATTTTGCCATTATCACTCACTCCTCATCAGAGTTCATCGTTGACTTCGCACGTATGCTGCCTGGCCTGCAGAAGGCACAGGTGCGCAGCCGTGTCATCCTGGCTCCCGAGCACGCCAAGCGTCTGTTGGGTGCCCTTCAGGAGAACATTATGCGCTACGAGCGGACTTTCGGCCAGATTAAGATGCCAGAAAGCCATCAAGGCCCCCGCACCATTGCCCCATTCGGTTCGGGCAAGGGCGACGCATAAGGCTAACGGTTCCGCTCCCAGGCAAGCAGGGCCTTGATGAAGGTCTCGCAGGGGTTGTTTCGGAATTCGCGGGCGCGATATGCTTCGATGCACTGGTAGACGAGGTAGATGAGCGCACAGACAAGGAAGGCCGTGGCATAGGCATAATAGCCTGTGTCACGTCCTTTTACAAACAGGCTGAACAAGGCCACGGGGAGGGCAAATGACAATACGAGGATAAGCAAGCGGTGCTTCTTCCAAGCATCCTTGAAATCCTCGAATTTTTGTTTACGCTCCAGATAGGCCTCAAACTGGTCTTCGCTGATGCCGTAGTTTTCAATCTTCGGCAGTGTAGTGTCGTTTTTGTGGTCGGTTCGGAGGTCCCAGATATGTCCTTGGAGTGACTCCAGATTGATTGGCTCGATATACGAGCGGTCGATTTGAAACACAGTTTTGACTGACTGATTTTCGATTTACGATTTAATACAAAACAAACGATTTACAGATTCTCAATTAGCGAATGTAACAAATCGAAAATCGAAAATCCGTAAATCGTAAACAGTTAGGGTTATGCAAGTTTGCGCGAGCCGTCGCCGATGACTACATCGATGACTTCTGGCTCATGGCCGTACTTGGCTGCGAACTTGGTCTTTGCGTCGGCAATGAACTTGTTGTAGAGGTCGGCACGGACGAGGTTGATAGTGCAACCGCCAAAGCCGCCACCCATAATACGCGAACCTGTTACGCCGTTCTCCTTGGCCAGGTCGTTCAGGTAGTCCAGTTCCTCGCAACTGACCTCGTACTCCTTCGACAGGCCGTAGTGGGTCTCGTACATCTTCTGGCCAACGGTCTCGTAGTCGCCTGCCAGCAGAGCGTCGCAGACAGCCAGCACGCGGTCTTTCTCGCCCAGCACGAAGTGTGCGCGGGTGTAGTCCTCTTCGCCCACCTCGGCGCGGACTTCCTCCAGTTGCTCCCAAGTGCAGTCACGCAGGGTTTCAAACTTGCCTTCGGGGTGCTTCTTGGCGATGTGCTTCACCACGTTCTCGCAGGAGTTGCGGCGGTCGTTGTAGGGCGAACCGGCCAGTTCGTGCTTCACCTTGCTGTTGAGCAGGACGAGTTTGTAGCCGTCGGGCTTGAAGGGGAAGTACTCGAACTCACGGCTGCGGCAGTCGAGGCGCATCAGGCAGCC
>JAGCZA010000010.1 GCA_017960525.1 Prevotella sp. | reverse complement strand
GAATCTTGTTGTAGAATATTGCGAGCGGCAGCATACCGAAGCCGTTCCATTCTTTGACCGTCGATTGACTGTAAGTGGTGTGGGGCGTGGCGAGCAGCGCAGGATTTATGATGAGCGTCGCAGGGAAATTCTTCCAAAATATGGCATCCATCTCATAAGTATCTCATATTCTGATTTCGAGTATGACAGTAGGAAGCGAATAGTGAGAGAACATCAGCGGGATATTCAAATTATCAAAAAGAAACTGGGAGTTTAAGTTGGCTCTAATATATTTAGGGCGGGAAGCCGCGCCGACATCCTCGGCCTTCGGCTTCCCGCCCTGTGTTTTGTCTTTCCTTTCATAGTGTGAATCACACAATCGCTCCCGCGTGCAACTGCTCCACAGGGAAAATCAAGTCCCAGTTCTTGCCCCAGACAATGTTGCCGTTCTCGATGGCGAAGCGGCTGAACTTGCGGGGGTCGAGATACTTGTTGTACTGCGGATGAGGGTGGCGGCGGATGAACTCGCCGATGTCCACCGTCTGCACGGTGTTGTCACTGAACGTCAGGCAGACGCTGAAGTTGCCAGCGTTCTCGGCCTTGATGATGTAAAGTCTCTCCATAATCGATACCTCCTCTTATAGTTTCTTCTTGATGTTCGTACTGCGGACGCTCTGCTTCATGACGAAGAACTTCACCCACTTGTCGATGATGTTCTTGTGATACTTGCGTATGAACTCCTCTGCCGTGCGCTTATCCTTTTCTGTCAGCGGCTCGGCTCCGTGCTTCTCCCTTACGTGCAAATTGGCCAGTTCTCCATCCATCATAATGAGGTCGAAGATGCTCTCCCTTGCGCCGTGAATCACATGGACGTGTATCGGCTCATGCTCGTTGGAGTAGAAGTAGAATATGAACCCGAAGTATTCAAAAATCTTTGGCATAATTGTATCGTTGTCGTCGTTTGTGAATACTTACGCCGCCACGCCCAGCTCATAGAGCCTTTCGGGGGCGATGTCGGCACCGTTCTTCCAAAAGATGGTGTCTTCGAGGCCGAACTGGATGAACTCATTCTTATCCCGCAGTTCCTCGAAAGCGGGATAGACAAGCAACGGCGTGAGGTCAACCTTGCGGCGCTCGCCCGTGCTGAACGTACAGAGCAACGTATAGTCGCCCAAATACTCTACATCTGTAATCGTCAGTAACATAATCTGTCCTCCTTATCTGATTTTGGTTATTTTCTCTCCGCGCTGAGCCCTGCCCCAGAGATGAGCTTCGCTCTTCCTTTGTCACGACTCGGCAGTGTGCAAGCGAGCTTGCTTCTGCACTTGCTGCTCCATCGGTTCCATCAACTCTTCCTCGTGCTCGTCGATGAAGTCGTTGATGATTTTGACGGTCTTCGAACGAGCCTTGCCCTCGATGATGCGGTCCTGGATGGTGATGGAGAAATTGTCCGTGCTGCTCCGCACGTGGATATGCGGCGGGTTCTTGCGTCCCTACGGTAGCAAGCGACCAAAGGTCGAGCGATGGTCGAAGGCGTAGATGTAAATCAGGATGCCCTGGATGATGAATATTGAACCCATGCGTTCGAATGTTTTTAATGTTCTGTGGGTGCAAAGTTACAAAACTTTCCGCAGATTAATTCTTTTCCTATTGAAAAATTAACAAATCGTCACGAAAAAGGGCGGGGATAGCCTTGGCTCCCCGCCCTGCGTTTCCTACATTATTTTAACTTTTCCAGCAGTTCGGAATACTTCAGGCAGGAATTATCGCCTTGCGAGCGTCCTTCGGCCGAGCGGATAAACCTTTCGACCGACGTGCGACGGTTGCGCATCGTCCAGCCCATGCGCTGCGCCAGCGTTTCGACGAGTGCCTTGTCCTGAATAGGGATTGACAATACTAAATCTTCCATAACTCTTCCTCGCTTTATGATTTTCGTCGGCAAAGTTACTGTTTTTCCGCAATCTTCCGTTACCGCTGGCTGAAAAATTTCCGATATTTAACGTACTGAAAGGGATTGTATGGTTTCCCGTCCTTTGTTTCTCCAGAATAATCCTACAGGCCCTCCATCATGACGGTCTTTTTTGCTTAAAATCCAAAATAACTGCCGAAAAATTTGGAGGTTTGGAATAATATGCCTATCTTTGCATCACAAAATCCCCCTCGGGTGGAAAATACCGAGGCCCGCCCGCCCCTAAAAAGGTGGGCTTGTTTTTTTGAAAAGACAAAAGCAAACGAGATATGGATAAGCAGAAGGTCATATCTTCGACAACGAGAGTAATCTCCTGGTAGGTGCCACCGCTTTACTTTTGATAATGAGCGGACTGCACCGTTTTTATGTCTGTCGGTCTATCCGCTCATGTTCGTTTTCGTTTGTGAATGCTTACGCCGCCACGCCCAGCTCATAGAGCCTTTCGGGGGCGAAGTCAACGCCATTGTACCACTCCAGCGTCCAGTCGGTAAGTGCGAACTGGACGAACTTGCTGTGGTCGAGCAGCTGTTCGTGGAGCCTGCCCTTGAGCAGCGGCCTGAAATCGACGATGCGGCGCTCGCCGTTGCTGAACTCCAGTTCCATCGTGTAGTCGTGCAGGTATTCCACATCGACCACTCTAAGCAATTCCTGACCTTCCATACTTTTCTATTCTAAAGGGTCAATGGGCAATGCGTCCTCTCCCTGCTGTAGGCGTGCCCAGTTCGCCATTAGCTCGTCGTGATGTTCGTCCATCCACTCAAAAACCTTCTTCAGTGCCTTGCGCGGCAGCTGACCCTTCACAACGCCTTTGCTGATGGTCACGGTGCAGCGGTAGTCGCCGTAGCGCACGTGGAAGTGTGGCGGGTTCGTGCTAAGGCAAGCGACCAGAGGTCGAGCGGTGGTCGTCGCCGAACATCGCTATGATGATTCCAAAGAATCGGCAAATCTCTAGCATAATGTTTATTTTTATCGTTTACGTCGGCAAAGATACGAAATAGTCTTGAAACGTAATGCACTTCCCCCCACCTTTTGATATATATAAAAAAAAGCAGTCTTTTCGGCACAACTGTACCTAAGACTGATAAAATTGCTTATAATTCCGTTTTTGTAACCGCATTGTAAAACTATTTTAGTATCTTTGCCGTCGAAACGGCGAAGATGCTTTCTCTTGGAAAATGCGAGCGAGCTTTCTTTGTTATCACTTAATCTCATCATTACAGCATGACAACGACGTTAATCATAGGACTATTGATTCCACTGCTGGGCACGATGCTCGGCTCTGCTTTCGTGTTTTTCATGAAAAAAGACATGTCGCCGAGGCTGCAGAAATCGCTGCTTGGCTTTGCTTCGGGTGTAATGGTGGCGGCATCGGTGTGGTCGCTGCTGATTCCGTCGATGGAGATGGTAGAAGATAGCGGACGGTGGTCGGTGGTGCCCGCTGCCGTGGGATTCCTGTTGGGTATGGGGTTCCTGCTGCTGATAGACGAATTGACACCCCACCTGCATATCGGTACCGACAAACCAGAGGGTCCTCGCTCCCGTTTGTCACGAACTGCGATGCTGGCTCTGGCCGTCACCATCCACAATCTACCCGAAGGAATGGCCGTCGGCGTGGTCTTTGCAGGATCCGAGAACGGTGCAGCGGGATTGTCATTAGCCAGTGCTTTGGCTGTCAGCATTGGTATTGCCATCCAGAACGTGCCTGAGGGAGCCATTATCTCTATGCCCATGCGGGCTGCAGGCAATTCAAAGTGGAAGTCATTCGTTATCGGCTCATTGAGCGGTGCCGTCGAACCTCTCGGCGGGTTGGCAGTAGTGCTGTTGGCTTCGTTCATGACACCCGTTCTGCCCTATATGCTGGCCTTTGCCGCAGGAGCTATGTTCTACGTCGTTGTCGAGGAACTGATTCCAGAAGCCAGCGAGGGCGAACACTCTAATCTCAGCACCATCGGCTTTGCCATCGGTTTCGTCCTGATGATGGTGCTTGACGTGGTGATGGGATAAAAGAATTGTAAGAAAGGAGACGATTCTCCTAAATAATCTCAAAAGAATCCTCCGTACCGCTTGTGGTATGGAGGATTTTTCGTAACTTCGCCCCGAATATGAGAAAGAATAACGTTTACCTCGCCTCAAAACCGCGTTATGAGATCCTTGACGGACTGCGCGGAGTGGCTGCCATGCTGGTGGTGGCCTATCACCTGTTTGAAACCTATTATGGTGGCAAACCTGACCAGCCCATCAATCACGGCTATCTGGCTGTGGATTTCTTCTTCGTGCTCTCAGGCTTCGTCATTGGCTATGCCTATGATGACCGCTGGGACAAAATGTCGACGTGGAGTTTTTTTAAGCGCCGACTGATTCGTCTGCACCCGATGGTGATTTTCGGCACACTGTTTGGGGCTTTGATGTTCTACTTTGGCAGCTGTGGTGAGTTCCCGCTGATTAACCAGACACCATGGTATATGGTGCTGCTAGTTATGTTCTGGTGCTTCACAATGATTCCCCTGCCAAATACGATGGATATCAGAGGCTGGGCAGAGACCAATCCGCTGAACGGCCCCGCATGGTCGCTGCAGTGGGAGTATATCGCCAACATCCTCTACGCACTCGTTATCCGCAGGTTATCGAAGGTGGCATTGGGCATATGTGTGGCTATCTTTGCCGTGATGACCATCATCCTCTGCCTGAATATCGACGTAACAGGATTCTTGGAGGAGCGTAACTGGGCATCCTATACCGTTGTGGGCGGTTGGAGCACCACGCCCGACCAGCTTCAGGTGGGTCTTACCCGTCTGCTTTATCCCTTCTTCTGCGGACTGCTTATCTCGCGCATTGGTAAATTAATAAAGGTGAAGGCTGGCTTCTGGTGGTGTTCTCTGATGATTATCATTCTGTTCTGTATGCCTTGGATGGGCATAGGGACCGAAGGCGAAGCCCGTTGGACGAACGGACTCTACGAGGCTGTCTGTATCCTCGTCTGTTTCCCACTCATCGTAGCGATGGGTGCTGGCAGCAGCGTCACTGGCTCGAAGTCATCGGCTATCAATAAGTTCTTGGGTGAGATTAGCTATCCCATCTACATCACCCACTATCCCCTCATCTACATGCAGATGTCGTGGGTGGACAGTCATAAGGATGCTCCACTCGGCACTCACATCTTCATTGCCGTCTGCATCTTCGTGCTTGCCATCCTCGTAGCCTATGGAGCCTATCACCTCTACGACCTGCCCGTTCGTGAGTGGCTGAAACATAAACTCTTCAAATCTGCCGCAAAATGAGAATAGACCACGCCGCACTTTTTTGTAGGGACTTGGAGCAGATGCGCCAGTTCTTCATCGACTACTTCGATGCCCGCAGCAACGAGCAGTACCATAATCCACGTACTGGTCTGCGCACATATATTCTTTCGTTTACAGAGGGCAGCACCCGACTTGAACTGATGCAACGGACGGAACAGCGAGAGCCGTCGAGCTCGCTCGAATGGCCGAGTCGTGACGGACGAAGACAAAGTCAGCGCCCCGACGTACAGGATGCCGATCCGTCGCAGCCAACTATCGGCTACGTCCACCTGTCATTTGCCGTCGGCAGCAGGAAAGGCGTTGACCTGCTTACCCGCCGCCTCGCAGCCGACGGCTATACCATTACCAGTGGTCCACGTACCACTGGCGACGGTTATTACGAAAGCAGCATCCTCGGCCCCGAAGGGATTCAGATAGAGATAACAGAATAAAAATATGACAGAGAAAGAGAAAATGTTGTCAGGGCAGATCTATTCTGCCGTTGACCCGGAACTAGTTAAAGAACTGAATGCCGTGAAGGAGATGATTCGCGACTACAACGACCTGCGCCCGTCAGACAAACAAGCGCAACGCATGTTGTTGAAAGGGCTGTTGGGAAACATCGCTGATGATGAGCTTCTGATTATTCAACCCTTCTTCTGCGATTATGGTAAACAAATCAGTTTAGGACGACGCTTCTTTGCCAACTTCAATTTTACCGTGCTGGACGAGGCTCCCGTCACCATCGGCGATGACTGTTTTATTGGTCCAAACGTCAGCATTTACACGGCCTGCCATAGTACTGACCCTGTAGAACGGAATACCCGTCAGGAATGGGCTGAGCCTGTCACCATTGGCAATAACGTATGGATAGGTGGCAGCGTTACCATCCTGTCAGGTGTCACCATAGGCGACAATGTTACCATAGGTGCTGGTTCGGTTGTAGCAAAGGATATCCCTTCAAACAGCATTGCAGTAGGCAATCCTTGCAGAGTCATCCGCAAGACGGACTCCGTAAAACCAATTTTAGAGATATAATGAGAAAAGAAAGCAGAGCAATGGATGCCGCATTCGCACTTGAGGTGTTGGATAAGGCTCCGTATATAACAGTAAGTTTTACACGACCAGATGGGACACCCTATGGTGTACCCTTGTCGCTGGCTCGGACAGATGATAAGACCTTTTATTTTCATTGTGCTTTGGAAGGTGACAAGTTGGACTGTATAACGGCTAATCCGATTGTAGCTTTGTCGGCAGTCACCAAGTGTGCCCCTACTGTCGGCCCTAAAGATGGCAGCTTTACACTCCAGTACAAATCGGCAATGGCTGTAGGCAAGGCAGAAATCGTGACGGATAGAGACGAGAAGATAGAGGCTCTCCGTGTCATCTGCCAGCGTTTTCTTCCCAAACACATGGATGCTTTTGATGATGCCATTGCCCGCAGTCTCGAACGCACCGCTGTCGTAAAGATTACTCTTACGGCACCTCCTACCGGCAAGCGTAAACAGTATGACAAGCAGGGAGAAGAGATGAAGTACGGACGAATGGAATAGCCGCTACGACGGCATGCTATAAACATGGACGCTGGAGCCTTGGGCTGAGGGCAAGTAATTGATTCCCCACCAATACATCTGTAACAGTACAAAGGAAATAAGCAGTACCCACAAAGCGAGCTTTGGCTTGTGAGTGGATATTTGCCGGTAATGCACATAGATAAGATAGGCGAACCAGGTGATGGCGGCCCAAGTCTCTTTGGGGTCCCACGACCAGTAATGACCCCAGGCCTCCTTGGCCCACAAAGCGCCAAAGAGCATGCCGATAGTCATAAAGGCGAGGCCGACGTACACCAGGTTATCCGTAATGTCGAATTCTTCGACGGCAATGGCTTTCCGTTTGAAGAATAATAAGTACAAGGCCATTACTGCCGAAGCGCCTAACACGGCGTATGCGAACATATAGACGATGACATGTGGGGCGAACCATGGGCTCTGCAGGGCTGGCATCAGCGTCTTGGAGTGGATTTCGGGCTTGAAGAGGTTGACGCAGATGAACACTAGCGCCAGGATGGTAGAGAACGAGAGTATCCACTTGTACTTCCAGCGGGAATAGACGATGATGCCCGCCAGCGGCAAGAAGAAGGAATACCAGAGGCGCGTTTCGCCCATCGTCCTTAACGGCGGACGCTCCAAGGAAATCCACATCATCAAGATAAAACTGAAGAACACGCCGAGGCCGATAACGGTAGATGTATAGGCCAACGTCGTCTTTTCACGCCACGCTGCCCAGGCACCTACGGCCCACAGCAGAACGGCTGCTATTGCGAAGTATATAAATTGTTCCCAGGTCATACGCGTTTCCTCCCCCCAAGAATAAACATACACACGGCACCAGCGAGCATCATGTAGATGCCCGTATAAACCAGCGGCAGCCACGGGTCGCTCACCAGTTCCAAGATGCTGGTCTGACTCATGGCACCCATCTGCGTGTCGTAGCCATATTGGTAGATCTTCCAGCCGTCCACCTCTACGGGCTTGTTCACCTCTACAGTGGTCTGGATGTTCTTGCCCGACTTCGTCAGAATCTGGATGTCGGAGGCAAAGCGGCGGGGCGAGCCGTCGTCGTAGGTCTCCATGATAAACTCCTTCAGTTCGATGGCGATGGGCATCTCCACAATCTGCTGTTGCGAGGTCAGTGCACGCCATTCCGGCTCTCCTTTCATCGTAATCATCTTCAGTCGTTGCATGTCGGCATTGCCCAATGTGGCTGTTGTCATGGCAAGGAACAATCCCAGATGGTTCAGCAAGAAAGGAATGTTACGACGCCAATTGGTAAAATGCAGCGTTCGTCGGAGGATAATCTGCCCGAGGATTACGGCGATATACACATAGGTCAGCACAAAGGGCCAGAACGATAGCATATTGTTCAGCCACACACCATCCACCGTTTGCCGAGTCAATCCCATCATGATGGTCAACACAACGGCAAAGACCAACGCTGGTATCGCGGCCTTATAGGTGCCGATGAACTGAAAGCCATATACCCGTTTGCGCAACAGGAAGATGATGGCAATAAGCGCGAGGAATCCCGCCAGCACGATACCGTTGACAGGCCAGCGGAAGGCATCCCAATCCACAGGACCGACACTCAGTTCGAGCATCAGCCCCGCAAAGATAAGGCCTCCTCCGATGAGGAAGCCTTCTTTCATTCCGTAGGGTTTAGTCCACATCAAATCTCAATCAATTTGCCGTTCTTCTTGGCCTCGTCAATCCACTTGGGAACGATATCGTCGAGGAACTTCTGCTTCTTCTCGTTCAGCTTTTGCATGTCGAGACCGATGGCCTGCTGAGCCTTTGCCTTCGTAGAGTAGTCGGGCACTGGTATCTCGCCGGTGTGTCCGTACTTAGCTGCTGTGCGGGCAATCAGGATACGAGCCTCCTTGGCATAGTCGATTGAGGCAGCCAGCAGTCGGATAACCTCCTGCGGTGCATGGAAGGTGGCTCCGTGCGAAGCAATTGAATAGTCCCAACGCCACTGGCTCTTGCGCAGCAGGGCCTGGATGGGCTTCAGCTCAGCATCGGTTGCACCCTTGTCGATGATGAACTTGGTCTCGAAGTGGGCGCGAGCCAGTTCCTTCTCAGCACGGTTGCGAATCTCCGTACACTTGTCCTGACGCTCATAGACGTTCTGGCGTAGGGTTTCGGCATCCTGACGGTGACAGGTCTGGCAGGTGCGGTCTATCTTGGCCAGCGGCGACATAATCTGGTGATCAGAGAACTTCACGCCACCCTCCTGCTTGTAAGGCATGTGGCAGTCGGCACACGACACGCCTCGCTGAGCATGGATGCCCTGCTTCGCCATCTCGTAGCCTGGATGCTGAGCCTTCAGGATTGGCGTCTTCGAGACAGCATGGATATAGTCGTAGAAGCCTATCGAGTCGTAATACTCCTCGGCAGCCTCCAGTGTCAGACCCTTGTCGTGTGGGAATACCAGATAGTTGGCCTTGCCGGGATTGTTGGGATCGTCGGGCTTGATGAAGTAGTACTCCACGTGGCACTGGGAGCATTCCAACGAGCGCATCTCCTGATGAGTCTGTTTCCTTACGTCGAGACCTCTGCGGGCAAACGCCTCATAGAGCGCAGGACGGGCTGGACGCAGGTCCATCGTCGTAGCATCGTGACAGTCGGAGCAGCCGATGGTATTCACCTCTTCGGCACCCAGTTCGCTCCACTTCTTGGCATAGAAGTTGGCAGGGTCGAACACCGACTTCGAGTCACTCAGCTCGCGCATCATGCGAGGCACGTCTGGACCCTTACACGTCCAGCAGGTAGCGGGCTGCATGTCGCCGTCGCCATCAATGCCGGGATTACCCGTGCGCAGAATCTTGCGCATATCCTCCAGAGCATGCTTATGTCCGCGAGGCGTATTGTAGTGGCGCGAGAAGGCATAACCAGCCCACAGCACCACCATCTCAGGACGCTGCTCGAGCACATCCACCTCCTCAGAACCGTTGTACTTCGACTCGAACGAGGTGTCCTCGGTCATTGCCCACGTCTCGTACTCACGCGGATAGTCGGCCTTGAACTTCTCGTTCTGGGCCACGATACTGTCTTCAAACACAGTGCGCTTGTTGTTGAACACACTGGCTACTTCGGCACGGCGCTCCATCAACGACGAGACGAGCAGTCCCAGCACGAAGACCACTGCCATTGAGCCTATAAACAGGACCCAACCTTGCCATTTCTTTAATGTCTTTGCCATAATATCTTTTTTTTATTGTTTTTACTTACTCAGCATTCCTTGCAGCCAATCAGGAACGGGTGATGGCGGCAATGGAGTTACAAACTCCGCATTCGGCGTGGCCATCAGCGAGTTCATGCCACTGTGAGGCACGTTGCGATGACAGTCCCAGCACACCTTACCTCCCTGAGCCTGCTGCTGCATGTAACTCATACGTCCCGTCTTTACAAACTCCTGATTCAGTTGGGTGTGGCAGCGTATGCAGTTGTCCATCACCACCTGTCCCGTCAGCGTCTCGGCCATCGGTGCCTGACGCTCGGCATGGGTCACAAAATAGGCCGTATGCTTCAGTCCATCCATCGCCTTGAAACCATATTTCAGGGCGAGGTTCTGGTGGGGCACATGGCAGTCGTTACACGTAGCGTCTCTTCCGTGTGAGGAATGGCTCCACGTGGCATAGTAAGGTGTCATGATGTGGCAGTTCACGCAGGCCGACGGGTCATCGCCCACAAATAGGTATGTGCCCTAAGCAGATACATAAACAATCCGCCAAGACCACATATAACGCCAGCCACAACCAGCAGGCCCACCTTTTGACGATAGGAGAACCAATCTCTGAAGGATAGTAGTTTGCGTAGATCCATATAGGTGTAGTTTGTGGCAAATATACGAAAAATATACAATATATCCTAACAAATCCGCCTTTCCTTAACAACATTTAAGGAGTTTGCGCCTTTTAAGAACCCAAATACTCCTATTTGTAATGTAATCACCAGACCCGACTGTAATAGCAGTTACGGCATCAGTAACTGTCAATTCGCTCGTATATTTCAGTCCTATTTCTATCATTTCTTACTAAACTATCATAATTCTCGGAGCAGCGAGAACCAACATGCTTGCATGATTGGTCGAGTCGTGACGAGAATCAACTTTTGTTAAATGTCGATGCAAATTTAGCGAAAATTCCCTGATTATCACTATCTTTGTAGTCTATTTTAAGTGTATTTAGGTATTACTTATTTAGAAACCGCAAAATTGATAATTCTTTCCAAAATCTGTATAACGTGTGTATAAAATAATGTCCGTACCTTTGCACCCAGATTCAAACAATTATAAATGACAGACGGTATGAGACAGATTACGATGCTACTGGCAGCGATGCTGTTCACCTGTTGTTCATCAGACAACGAGGTGAAGGCTGAACCTGCTCCTGTACAGAACGCGGGAAAGATTCTTGTGGTGTACTACAGCTACACGGGCAACTGCCGCGAGATTGTAAATTCGTTGACAGCACAGATTGATGCTGACGTACTGGAAATCCAGCCTGCGGAGAAAGGACTGAAGTACGAGGCTAACAACTACGCACTGGGTACGCAGTTGCTAAATGCCATCAAGGCCAACCCGAATGATGCGAGCAGCTATCCCGCTATCGACCCCGTGAATGTAAACCTCGATGATTACCAGAACATCATCATCGTGACACCGCTTTGGTGGAGCCAGATGGCGGCTATCATGCAGACTTATCTTTTCAATAATAGTGCGCAGATGGCTGGCAAGACGGTTGGATTGATAGTGTCGAGTCATAGCAGCGGTATCAGTGGCGTGGTGGCAGATGCCCAGCGGCTGCTCCCCAACGTGACTTGGGCTGGCGATGCCCTGTGGATTAATGCCAGCAACCATGGTAATCGTGCCTCGCTGATAGAGAACTGGTTGCCAACACAAACCTTCCAAACTTCCAACACAATGACACAATTATATATTACCATCGGTGGCGTGACGAAGACAGCAACGTTGGTCAGCAACTCCTCGAAAGAGGCTCTGGTGGCACAGCTACAGCAGGGCAATATCACCTACGAGGCGCACGACTACGGCAATTTCGAGAAGGTGGGAGCGCTTGGCTACACGTTCCCCGAGAACAATGAGCAGATTAACACCGAGCCTGGCGACCTGATTCTCTATCAGGGTTCTAACCTCTGCATCTACTACGACACGAACTCATGGAACTTCACCCGTATTGGCAAGCTCGATAATATGACCCAAGCAGACATCAAAACATAGGTAAATGCCGGAGGAGGCAATGTAAGCGTGACACTTTCTGTTTCAGAGCCGACGGGAATTAGTCAAGTAAAGACTGACGAAGCAACGTCGAGAGCCTATACCCTACAAGGCACCGTTGCTCAGGCAGGATATAAGGGCATCGTGATTCAAAATGGTAAAAAGATAATCAGATAATAAAAGGTATGAAAAAAACGTTATTATTAATAGCAGTGGTGGGCGGAATGCTCATGGCCTGCACGGACAAAAAACAAACTACAGACAAGGATATGGAACAGACATTGAATTTGACACAGGAGTGGGACAAGGTGTTCCCGCAGAGCGACAAGGTGGAACACTCGAAAATCACCTTCCACAACCGCTACGGCATCACGCTCGTGGCTGATATGTACGTACCCAAAGGCGCAAGCGGCAAGTTGCCTGCCATCGCCGTCAGCGGCCCGTTCGGAGCCGTGAAGGAACAGGTGTCGGGCCTCTATGCCCAGACACTGGCCGAGCGTGGCTTTGTGACTATCGCCTTCGACCCCTCGTACACTGGTGAGAGCGGTGGTGAGCCCCGTCAGATGGCCTCGCCCGACATCAACACCGAGGACTTCCTCGCTGCCGTCGATTTCCTCTCTGTGCAGGAGAATGTCAATCTTGAGCGCATAGGCATACTGGGCATCTGCGGATGGGGAGGCATGGCTGTGAATGCCGCTGCCCTCGATCCCCGCATCAAAGCCACGGTTGCTTCGACCATGTACGACATAAGCCGTGTGACGGCCAACGGCTACTTCGACGGCGACGACTCGAAGGAGAAACGCGACGCACAGCGCAAGTCCATTGCTCGGCAGCGTACAGAGGATTACAAGAACGGTACATATAAGCGTGGCGGCGGTGTGCTGACCAAGGAACAGCTGACCGACGAGACCCCGCAGTTTGTCAGGGAGTACAGCGACTACTATACCACCCCTCGCGGTTATCACAAACGCAGCGGCGGCTCCAACGACGGCTGGAATGTCAGCGGTTGTCAGTCGTTCCTCAACCAGCCCATGCTCTGCTATGCCCACGAGATTACGAACCCCGTGCTGCTCATCCACGGCGAGAAAGCTCACAGCCGCTACTTCAGCGAGACCGCCTTTGAAAAGATGACAGGTCAGAAGCCCGCCATCCCCGACACCCTCGAAGCAGGCAAGAACTGGAGCAACATCGTCGGCAACAAGGAACTCTACATCATCCCCGGAGCCGTCCACACCGCCCTCTACGACGATCGTGCCGGCGTGATTCCCTACGACAAGATGGAGGATTTCTTCAAGACCAATCTTAAATAATATGGCAGATAAGATTATTCAAATCGATAGCGTCGATGCGTATAACAAACTATACGGATGGGAGACGTTGCACCCGCTGGTGACTATCGTGAACCATGCGACGGAACCGCCTGTGTCGATGAACCACTCACGGCTGAACTACGGCCTCTATGCCCTGTTCCTGAAGCAGGGCGAGGGCTGCTCGATACGCTACGGACGTGAGAAGTACGACTACCAGGAGGGAACCGTCGTGAGTTTCAAGCCCGGACAGGTGGTCGAAGTGGAATGGACGGAGCAGCGAGAGCCATCTGAGCTTGCTCAGGAATGCCCGAGTCGTGACGGACAAAGACAAAGTCAATGGGACTCGAAGCCAATGCCAGCCTAGCGCGGACTGCTGTTCCATCCTGACCTGATCTATGGCACGCCGTTGGCCAAGCGCCTCCACGACTACACGTTCTTCGACTACCACCAGCGCGAGGCCCTGCACCTCTCGGAGCGTGAACAGCGCATCGTCAGCGACCT